>JAFGMP010000278.1 GCA_016927495.1 Candidatus Latescibacterota bacterium
GCTCGATCCGGGTTTGACAACATATTCACGGCGTGTATTGCACAGCACATATGATGTTACCGGACTGTTAGCCGGCGGAAAAAACGTTGTCGGTGTTACACTCGGCAATGGCTGGTACAATCCGCTGCCCATGCGTATGTGGAACCGTCTGAATCTGCGCGAATACCTTACGGTTGGACGCCCACGGTTCATTGCACAATTAAACATAGAGTATGATGATGGCTCCTGGCAGACAGTGACTACCGATGAAAGCTGGAGGGTGTCAGAGGGCCCGATTATCCGTAACAATATATTTCTCGGAGAGATTTATGATGCCCGAAAGGAAAAACCGGGCTGGAATGCTGCGGGATATGATGACAATTCATGGGCTAACGCCGTACGAACCGACAAACCTGAAGGAGTTCTTCAGGCACAACAGCAGCCTCCGATTCGTGTAACCAGAGTTATTAAACCGGTTGATATAACACAGCCTCAAAAGGGAGTATATATTTTCGACATGGGGCAAAACTTCGCCGGAGGGGTGAGACTTCATGTCAATGGTCCGGCAGGGACAAAAATAAAGCTGCGATATGGTGAACTGTTATATCCGGACGGCACACTCAATGTGTATACAAGTGTTGCCGGGCAGATTAAGAAGGGTAACAAAAATTCTGAAAATGGCCCTCCGAATCTGGCATATCAGAGTGATGTCTACATTTTAAAAGGTGACGGCGATGAAGTGTATGTACCTCAATTTACCTTTCATGGTTTCCGATATGTGGAAATAACCGGATACCTGGGTACGCCATCGCCGGAAACTATTGAAGGTCTGCGTCTGAATGCCGATGTCGAAAATGCCGGTTCATTTTTGTGCTCGAACCAGCTTTTTAACCGGATTCAGAATATGGTACGTTGGACATTTCTAAGCAATCTGTTCAGTGTGCAGTCTGACTGCCCGCACCGTGAACGGTTCGGGTACGGCGGCGATATTGTTCCGACATGCACTGCATTTATGCTAAACTTCGACATGTCAGCTTTCTATCCGAAAGTCGTACAGGATTTTGCCGATGCAGCCCGTCCGAACGGAGGACTGACCGAAACTGCGCCCTATGTCGGTATAGGCGATAATGGTTTTGGTGAAGGCACCGGTCCTATTGGATGGATTATAGCGCATCCTCACCTAATGGATAATCTCTACCGTTATTATGGCAACGAGAGAATCATCCGGCAGCAGTATGATGTTTCAAAACAGTCGTTTAAGGTTATACAGTCCCATGCGAAAAATAATATTATTGACTTTGGAATCAGCGATCATGAAAGCATCGATCCTAAACCCACAGCTCTGACAGGTACCGCATTTTATTACGATTATGCACGTCTGCTGTCGGTTCTGGCAAAAATTATCGGCCGTGATGATGATTTAGCTCTATATGCACAACAGGCAGAAGAGATCAGAAACGCTTTTATCACTACTTTTCTGAAACCGGGAACCGGACAATTCGATACTCACACTCAGGCGTGCCAGGCGTTTGCACTGCATTATAACCTGCTTCCTGAAAATGAACAGAAAGCCGCTTTCGATGTGCTTGTCAGTGAAATCCTCGACAAACACCAGGGGCATCTTTCAACCGGAATTTTCGGTACCAAGTTCGTTCTCGAAGAACTGAGCAACCGCGGCAGAGCCGACATTGCTTATGACATTGTGAACGATCGAACATTCCCGGGCTGGGGCTATATGCTCGAAAACGGCGCAACCACCCTCTGGGAGCACTGGGCATTCAGCGACAACACCTATTCACACAATCATCCGATGTTTGGATCGGTAAGCGAATGGTTTTTCACCACACTTGCAGGTATTCGTCCCCATCCCGATGCGGTGGGATTCGATAAGATCATTATCAAACCACAGATAACCGGTAACCTTACATGGGTGGAATGCAGCTACAACTCCATCCGTGGCAACATCATCAGCAACTGGCGTAAAGAAAACGATGTAGTAAAACTGAAAGTCAGTATCCCGTTCAACACAACTGCAAGAGTTTTTATTCCGGCTAATGATATAGATCACATCACCGAAAACGGAGTCCCGGCTCAACAAAACAAAGACATTACCTTTCTGAAAATGCAGGACGGCGCCGCTGTTTTCGAGATCGGTTCGGGTACATATGAGTTCGCCGTACGGCAGGAAATACATTCAACTCCCATGGAGTATAAATAATGCCATTTGAATTTAACGGCGATACATACAGGAAATTCTCAACCCACCAGAAAGAATGGGGCACAAAGCTGATCGGGGAATTTGTGTTCCGTGGCGATGAACGGATACTCGACCTCGGCTGCGGCGTCGGCGTACTTACAGCGCAACTGGCGGAACATGTGCCGGATGGTGAGGTTATCGGCATAGATGCATCCCACGGCATGATCGAAACAGCACAGGAATACGCACGGGATAACGTGAAATACTTTGTTATGGACATCAACAACCTGAGTTTCGATACAACTTTCGATGTCGTCATTTCCAATGCTACGCTTCACTGGATAAAAAATCACCGTGTTATGTTTGAAAAAATCCTTCATATCCTGAATGATGACGGGATAATTCGTTTCAATTTTGCCGCTGAGGGCAATTGCTCTTATTTCTTTAAAGTCATCAGGAAAGTAATGGCGCTCGACCAATACGCACCATATTTTATTGGTTTTGAATGGCCGTGGTATATGCCTGCCCTCGATGAATATGAGGCGCTGCTTGACCGGTTATCTTTCAGTGAAACCAGAGTATGGGGCGAGAATGCCGACAGGTTTTTCCCTGACTGTGAGAGTCTGACCGGCTGGATCGATCAGCCGAGTATCGTTCCTTTCCTGAAACAGATCGAACAGACCGACAAACAGGGATTCCGTGATATGGTTGTTCGGCTAATGATCGAAGAGACACATCAAAACGACGGCACTTATTTTGAAACGTTTCGCAGGATTAATGTATTTGCGAGAAAATAAGGAGTCCGATTTATTTATTTCCCTAACAGTTTTTCCGCCATTTGTTCAAGTCCCGCTTTATACTCTCCGGGATCTATCGGTTTTCGTGCCACTCCGTCTTTTATCGCCGCTTCCGCAACTGCCAGGGATGCGTGGACAAGCACGCGGCGGTCGAACGGTTTGGGAATGAGATATTCGCGGCCGAAATCGAGACATACGCCGCCGTATGCTTCGCAAATATAATCGGGGACAACCTCACGGGCGAGGTCGGCAAGAGCGTTGGAGCAGGCAATTTTCATGTTGGTTGTGATGTCGGATGCCCGTACATCCAGCGCACCTCGAAAAATGAAGGGGAATCCCAGAACATTATTGATCTGATTGGGATAATCTGACCGTCCGGTTGCGACATAAGCATCTACCCGTGCTTCATATACTTTTTCCGGCCTGATTTCGGGTTCAGGATTCGCCATAGCAAACACCGCCGGGTCGGGAGCCATACTTTTTATCATGTCTCCATCCACAAGATACGGTTTTGAAACACCGATGAATACATCGGAATTTTTCATGGCATCCCTCAGACATCTTTCAGGTGTAGGTATGGCGAACTGCTGTTTCTGCACGCTCAGATCATCACGCCCGTCATGGATAACGCCTTTTGAATCGCACATAACAATATACTGAGCGCCAGCGTACCTGAAGAGTTCACCGATTCTGATACCTGCAGCGCCGCCGCCGTTGATGACTATTTTTATGTCTTCGATTTTTTTATCGGTGATATACAGGTAATTTTTCAATCCGGCGAGGCTGATGATTGCAGTGCCGTGCTGGTCATCGTGGAATACCGGAATATCGAGTATTTCTTTCAGACGGTCCTCGATCTCGAAACACTCAGGCGCTGCGACATCCTCGATATTGATGCCGCCGTACATGACAGCGAGCCGTGCCGTGGTTTCGACAAACGCATCGATGTTGCTCCTGCCGGTTTTACCATTGACTCTGACACCTTCGAGCGGCACAGGCCATGCATCGACTCCCGCAAAAGCCTTGAACAGAACCGCTTTGCCCTCCATGACCGGAATCGATGCAGACGCTCCTATATCACCGAGGCCAAGTACAGCGGTTCCATCCGTGACAACGGCAACCGTTTTGCCTTTAGCCGTATAATTCCAAACGCTTTCGGGTTCGCTTTCAATTAATCGGCATGCTTCGGCAACTCCGGGAGTATATGCAAGCGAGAGGTCGATATCGCTTTTCAGGTTTTTCTGTAAATCGAGGCCGATTTTCCCTCCGAGATGATACTCGAGTACTGTTTCACGGGTAATTTGTTGTTTTCTGTCAGTCATAGTAATTCTTTCCGTAAACTAATGTAATACATCAAGCTATATATTATCTTTCTTTCGGTTTTTCACCTTCGTGCCAGTGACGAATTTCTTCCTCGGCCAGTTGTATTTCCTTTTGGAGTTCATCCAGCCTTGAGAGGATGGGGTCGGGCAGAAGATCATGCCGTAAAGTCATGTTTAAAACCCTCACGCCTTCCTGTTTGACACACCGTCCGGGCACACCGACGACAGTACAGTCATCCGGGACCGGAGTAAGGACTACTGCATTGGCTCCGATGTAAACTTCATTCCCGATTGTAATGCCTCCGAGTATTTTGGCGCCTGCTCCTACAACGACATCATTTCCGAGTGTCGGGTGCCGTTTCCCTTTTTCTTTCCCTGTACCGCCGAGAGTTACACCCTGGTAAAGTGTGACATTTCTACCGATTTCCGCTGTTTCTCCAATAACCACACCAAGTCCGTGGTCGATAAAAAACCCGCCGTCTATCTTTGCTGCTGGATGAATCTCGATTCCGGTGATAAACCTCGAAAACCACATAATGATATGGGGAATCACCGGAATATGAAAGCTGTGAATAAAATGAGCCAGACGGTGAAGGCATATGGCATGGAAACCGGGATAGGTCAGAAATACGGTGATAACCGACCAGAATCCCCGCGCCGCCGGGTCACGCTCAAAAACAGCTTTAAAATCATCGACAATCTTCATGGCTTTCTCACGGGAAAAGCATGCTATCGGTGTATTCGTTCATAAATTCCGGCAAAGCTGCCAATTCAAGATGTTTTGTTTTTTGCCGTATGCAATCGGCATCGGTTCGGACATTTTCTGACAGTAACGCCATTTTTGCGCCGGTTGATGCAGCATTTCCGATAAACCGTATGCGTTCGGGAGGAATACCGGGCAACAGACCGATTCGCTGGGCGCTTTTTTTACTTATGTAATTTCCGAATGCTCCGGCAAGCAGAATTTCATCGAGGTCGGCGGCAGTCAGTCCGGATGATTTTAAAATCAGGTTAATTCCGGAACTGATGGCTCCTTTTGCAAGCTGAATCTGACGGATATCTTTCTGTGTAATGACAACACTTTTGGCGTTTTTTCCGGTTTTTTTATTAACATGAAAAACCGGCTCACCACCGACAGCGGTTAAGTGATCGAATAGATAATCGGGTACGACACCTTTCAGTTCCTCAGGTGTATGAATTCGTCCGAGCGTGTCTACAATTCCAACTTCCAGCATCTCTGCAAGAAGGTCAATTATCCCCGAACCGCACAATCCCACAGGATTTGTGTCGCCGATAACATCAAATTCCACCGCATCTGGAGTAATCCGTACATGTTCGATTGCGCCGCGGGCGGCTCTCATGCCGCAGGTGAGCGCCGCACCTTCGAGAGCAGGCCCGGCGGCAGTCGAGCACACAGTTAAAAAACTGTTATATCTGAGTGCAAGCTCACCATTGGTACCCACATCGACCGCAAGCTGAATCGGCCCCTTTTCGAGATAGTCGCAAGCCAGCATAACTGCGACCGTGTCGGATCCGACAAATCCCGCTATGTTCGGCAGCACATATATATTCCCACGGGGATTAATGCCGATTCCCGCATCCATTGCACGAAGGTTGACCGAAGCGTTAGTCACCGGAACGAAGGGGATTTTTGACAGGCCTTCAGGATTAAATCCGAGGAAGAGGTGCGACATGGTGGTATTGCCGACAAAAACAGCCTCATAAATTTCATTCGGGTCTATAGAGGCTTTTTCCGTTGCCTCGTCTATTATCTCATTCACTACTCCTCTGATTTTTTCAATCATATCTTTACGGCCGGTTTTGGTTTCGATGGCATATTTGATACGTGATATCGTATCCTCGCCATATACTACCTGTGCATTAAGCCGTGACGCCGTCGAAATTTCATTACCGCTGGTAAGATCGATTATCGTTCCCACCACCGTTGTGGTTCCAAGATCGAATGCCATTCCGTAAATTCTTTCGGTTGTATTGCCCGGTTCAACATTCACGACACGGCTGTTCGATGTAACGACAGTTACTTTGAATTCGGCATTTCTGATTATATCAGGAAGCTCCCGAACAAGATCGATATCAAAGTCGGGGCAATGGTCTCCGGACATATTCATTGCCCTTTTTACCCTCAAAAGGTCGGGAGCCTGATCTTCGAGCGACGGTTCGGGAAGTTCAACATATGTTTTCGCAACGGGAGGATTAAGGTCGAAGCTCCTTTCGAGGCCGTCCACAAGTATTTTACCGTCGAGGACACGAATACCGGGACTGATCAGAACACTCATCGCACGGTCGACTTTGGTTTTGCATGCAAGACGTTTACCCTGTCTGAGATCATCTTCCGAAAGATGCTGGCGGTCAAAACTTGTAGGTTCGGGTGCTTCGGGATGAATTTCGACTATACATTTGCCGCATTTACCTGTTCCTCCGCATGGTAACTGTATGGATAATCCCGCAGATTTCATCGCATCGGAAAGAAGCGTTCCTTTTGTTACGGAAATTCTCAAACCGTCAGGCTGGAATAGCACCCCAAATTCACTCATTCCCATTCTCCAGATAAGATAAAATATCAAAAAAGTCGTTGTATTCGTGAAAATCTATGGCATGCTTCAGGCAGTATTCGGTAAGATCACGGCGTGCGAAAATGATGTCGGCATCACGGATAGCATACCGGTCAGAATAACCGTCGCCTACATAAATCACAGTCTCACCATTTTGCCTGAGTGTATCGATGTGCCAGCGTTTACAGTTTCCGCAGCGTCCGCAGCCTTTACCCTCGTAAGGGAATTTGACACCGAGTGATCCATTGTTGAAATACATATGGTTGGATTTGAATTGAACATCGCCGATGCCGTGTTTTTTCAGGATATACTCGATATAGTAATCCATACCGTCGGAAAGTATTGTCAACGGGATACCGTTGTCTTTGCAGTAAGCTACGGTTTTGGTAAAACCGGGAGTAAGCGTACGTTGATCCAAATGCCGGTTCAGTTCATCTTGTGTTACCCGTGTGTGTTCGCATTCGGTTATCAGGCACTCGAATGAAGAAATTTTTCCCGCTTTCCATTCATCGATTATGTAATCATGCCACCTCTGTTTGAGAAGGTCGGGCAGAAGAAATGCCTCAAAAATACTATCACCTACATCATCATGCGCTGCTGTACCATCGAAATCGACAAAGAGCCGTATTGCGCTTCCTGCCATATACCATCCTTTACATATTTGTCGTCTCACGAGAAAAAGAGCATTTTTATTGCTATCACAAGAAGCACAACTCCGAAAATTCTCTGCAAAACCTTATTTCGTAATTTTGAATTAATCATAGCTCCTACCTGCGCCATAGGAATACCGCCTATTGCAAGCGGTAAAGCGGCAGACCACCATACATACCCGGTAGACCAGCCCGGAAGATCTACGACACCGGTACCGTTCCACATATATGAAAACACTCCTGCCAGTCCGATAAAGATAATTACCGAACTCGATGTTCCGGCAACTTTGTCAACCGGAAGTGCAAAGACGAGAATTAATACGGGTATCATAACTACTCCACCGCCGATACCGAGAAAACTTCCCACTACTCCGGTTATAAAGCCCAGAACCGGTAAAAGTTTGAGGGGTAAAAGAGCTTTTCTTTCTGTTTTTGAAGCGCCCGGTTTTGTGGAACCTTTCAGAACTATAAGCGCGGATGAGATCAGCAGAAGTATCGCGAACGCTTTCTTCAGCGCCGATGGGTCGCTTATGGATGCAAGCCAAGCTCCGGCAAATGAACCGATAATCGCAAGAGGTCCCATGATCAAAACTGTGCACCAGTCGATCTTTTTATTGTGGTGATGTTTCATAACTGCCGAGAAGGAAAACACCATCACAAGGAACATGTTCGTACCGAAAATGATTTTTACCAGATAGTCAGTATGAATGCCGAGAACAGGAAAAACAATGAGACATAGAGGTGTCAGCACGGCTCCTCCGCCTATTCCCATGAAACCCGCCGCCAATCCGGCAAGCGCTCCCGTAAGGAATAGCTGAATGACTGCTGCAACCGGCATTATATACTCACTTTCCGCTTACTTCCGCAACAACTCCTGTCTCGGCTCCCTCCGAAAGAATCGAATTGTACATATCCGGATTCTGAAGAATTTCGATAGCCTTAAGAAGCTGCACATCCCATTCTTTTGTAGCTTTGATACGTGTGGAGCTACCAAACATCGTGCCGGAAATTTCACGTTTCAGAATACGTTTTATGGTATCGATGTTTGCATCAAAGTCATCGTCACGCCGTTCCGCCAGGGTTTTCTCTATTCCTGCAATCATATCGAGAACATCGCCGTCATACTCTTCACGTTCAATTGTCTTTTTAAAATTATCGAGATATGATTTCCCCGGAATTTCATATTTGAAGACTTTTTCATCGCTGATGTATTCTTTAAACTCATTAACGAGTTCTTCGGTAATTTCAAAATCCTGTTTCAAATCGGGATGATTATCCTTGCAAAGAAATGCAAAATCGTAGAATACACTCTGAACTGCAAATTGTGTAATAATATTCCCAACCGGTTTTTCTTTCACTATGATGTCGGGAGTAACGCCGCCGCCTTCATATACCACCCGTTCTTTTGTCTTGGTAAAAAACTTGGCGTGCTGTTTGAGGCTGTCTTCTTCAGATTCCACAGAACCTCTCAGTTCTTCTTCCTCCTCACTGAAGGCAACCATATCTTCCCTGAAGTTATCCCGTTGAATACAGCGTCCCGACGGTGTATAATATTTTGCTGTCGTAAGTTTCAATCCGGCGCCTTCGCTCAGCGGATGCAATGTTTGCACCAATCCTTTTCCGAACGTTGTTTCGCCGACAAGCACACCGCGGTCCCAGTCCTGTATGGCTCCGGCAACGATTTCCGAAGCGGAGGCGCTACCCCTGTTAATCAGAACCACTAATGGTTTTTGGGGAAGTATGGGCATTTTGTTGGCCAGAAACTCCCTGTTCTCGCTGGAATTACGTCCCTTGGTGTATACAATCAGTGAATTTTTGGGAAGGAACATATTCGATATTTCATGAGCAACATTAAGAAGGCCGCCGGGATTCAGGCGCAGATCAAGAATAACCCCTTTAATATTATCGTTTTCAAGAAGAACTTCGAGTGAATCTCTCATTTCGCTCGGAGCTTCGGCATTGAATTTCGTAAGTTTGATGTATCCTATATCCTTCTCGATCTCTCCACTGTACAGTATGTTTTTGAGAGGAATTTTTTCACGTTTTATGGACAGTTTGATCAAGTCTTCCCTGTTTCCGCGTTTAACAGCAATATTGACAATGGTATTCACCTCGCCGCGCAATTTTCCTACCACATCGTTTATCGGCATTTTAAATGTGCTTTTACCTTCGATTTCAACGATTGCATCACCGGCAGTCATTCCGTTTTTCATTGCAGGAGAATCCTCGATAGGTGGTTCCATAACTGTTGGGTAATCATTAAGTGGACCTATCATAATACCTAGGCCTGCAAATTCACCCTTTGAGTCTTCTTCGAGCTGTTTAAAATCCCGTTGTATGAAAAATGAAGTATAGGGATCGAGGTTTTCAAGCATTCCGTTTACGCCGTCGAGCGCCAAATCCTCCGGGTCGACCTCCTCAACATAGTCATTCAGGACCAAGTGGTATACCTTACCCCAGATATCCACACCATTTCCAAAAGCATTATAATCATAGTTCGATGCGCCCGTACTCTCAAAAACATAAAAAAGAGTGCTGAGAATCAAAGCTGCAAGAACCATATTGATAAGCAGTATTTTTCGTTGGTTTCGGCTTTCCATTAAGTTCCTCCGGATATTTTTTAAATATAATTATTTCGGCAGTGTTAATCCGCTGTGACATGATTTGACAGCGTACCGATACCACCGCACGTTATTTCAACAACATCTCCCGGTTCTATTGCGCCGACACCTTCCGGTGTTCCGGTAGTGACAACATCGCCGGGCTCAAGGGTCATAATCTTTGAAATATATTCTAAAACTGTTGGAATATCAAAAATAAAATCACGTGTATTCCCATTCTGTCTGAGTTCTCCGTTCACAGTGCTTTTGACATCGATTTCCACCGGATCTTTTACCATTTCAGCAAGAAGAACACAGGGCCCCATCGGTGTAAACGTATCGAAATTTTTTGACGGCATCCAGGGCAGGCCTGCAGGCAGGTCATGCCTTTGAATATCCCGGGCGGTTATATCGTTAAGACACGTGTAACCCGCAATATAATTCATTGCCTCCGAAGCTGATACATTTTTTGCCGGTTTTCCGATAATGAATGCCAGTTCAGCTTCATAACTCATGCTGCCGATCCAGGATGGTTTTACTATCGCGTCTCCGTGGCCTATAACCGTCGACGGCCATTTACCGAACAGTACCGGTTTTTCCGGAAGCTTCTGGTTCATTTCCTCGATATGTTTTCGATAATTATTACCGAGTGCAATAATTTTTCCCGGATACAACGGTGGATTGACAGAATAATCATCCGATATCGCAAGATCCTCTGAAAGACTGTGCTTTGAAATGAATTCCAAAATATTGCCGAGATAACCGGTAATGAAAATCTCGTTGAATATCAATTGTTCTATAGTATCCACCGGCTCTTCGGTATAATTCGATTGAGATGCTTCATATAGAGCGATAGCCCTGGTCAGATCTATAAATTTATTATCCTCTTCGATTCCTAGAAAATCATTGTCATTTTCCGAAAGAGAGTATATCCTCATTATTTCTCCTTAAATTTTGGACTGTTATCTTTCAATACCATTGCTGCATGTATTATTTTTATGTTATTTTGAACTAATATACTAAGCATAGCATTCCCACCTGATTTCAACATAACGCTTTGACGATTCTTTTTTTACCGGCCAAATCCGTGATTATTTCACTATTAGAGTAACAACCGGTTTCAGTGATTTTTTTCAAAATCGATTCCGCATGATAGTCGCCGCATTCCAGAAGCAGTAATCCTCCGGGTTTTAGAAACCGGTGTGAGTTTTGAACTATGGGGACAATGAATTGCAGGCCGTCCGGACCACCGTCAAGAGCCATTCTCGGTTCAAAACTTCGAACTTCCGGTTCTAAAGTCTCGATTTCTCCGCTTCGGACATATGGGGGATTCGAAAGAATAGCATCAAAAGGACCCAGATTATCGAGACTCTCCAGCATGTCACCATTCAAAAATTGTATTCTGTTTTCGACACCCAATTGACAGGCATTCTGTTTGGCGAGATTTAACGCTTCGCCGGAAATGTCTATCGCCACAGCTTTCGATTCAGGTACTTCATATAAAATACTGAGTGCAATTATGCCGCTTCCGGTACCCAGATCTGCTACAAATGCATTACTGCGTTCCCGGAGAAAGGTTACTGCCAGGTCAACGAGAAGCTCCGTCTCCGGCCGTGGTATGAGCGCCCTGTGGTCGGTTTTTATTTCGAGATCTCTGAAACCGGTTGAACCGATGATATGTTGCAGAGGTTCATGTGCCAGCCTTCGCCTGTACATACTCCTGAACCGTTCAAGTTCATTTTCGGTCAGCGGTCTGTCGAATGCCATGTAAAGATCAAGTCGTGATAGTCCAAGTACACTTCCGAGCATTCGTTCAACCTCGAGTCTGGGATTTTCGTAACCCTTTTCACTGAGGTGTTCGGATGCGATATTGATAATCTCGATAACCCGCATCAGATGTCAAGCCTGCTTTATCCGGAAGTTATGCTGAAAAATTGTATATAGAAACTCCGTTCTGCAATATACATAATAGAACAATTTACACAAGTACTTTTGTATGTTCTTCAAGGGCTTGTTTACGATCCTCGATACGGAGCGCATCGACAACTTCATCAATATTTCCGTCAAGAATCCATTCAAGTTTATGCAGCGTAAGATTAATACGATGGTCTGTTACCCTGTTTTGAGGAAAATTGTACGTGCGTATTTTCGCCGAACGATCCCCAGAACCAACCATTGAACGCCGTGCCTCGCTCCGTTTGCTCTGCTGCTCCGATTGAGCTTTATCCAGCAGACGTGCACGGAGTACTTTAAGCGCCTTATTTTTATTTTTAAGCTGACTTTTTTCATCCTGGCAGGTCACTACCATTCCTGTCGGAATATGTGTAACCCGTACTGCCGAATCGGTTGTATTTACGCTTTGGCCTCCCGGGCCGCTGGAACGATACACATCGATTTTCAATTCATTCTGGTTGATCTGGATGTGTACATCTTCCGCTTCGGGCAGCACAACTATCGATGCGGCAGATGTATGTATCCGTCCCGATGCTTCGGTAGCCGGAACCCGCTGTACACGATGAACTCCGCTTTCATATTTCAGGTGGGAATACACATCCGAACCGGAGATGGAGAAAATTATTTCTTTAAATCCCCCAACCTCGGATGGCGCGGATGAGAGCACTTCTAATTCCCAACCTTTAAGGTCGGTATAATGGCTGTACATACGGTACAGATCTGAGGCGAACAGAGCCGCTTCATCGCCACCTGTCCCGGCGCGGATTTCCATGATAATATTTTTGCCGTCCATCGGATCCGCCGGAAGAAGCATGAACTTTATCGTTTCCTCAACTTTTTCAAGTTCACTTTCGAGTATACGAACTTCCGATTCCGCAAGCTCGAGCATTTCCGGGTCATTTTCTTCATCCACAAGAGATTGAGCCTCTTCAAGTTGCCGGTATAAACGCTCGTAATTACGAAAAGCTTTGACTTTCGGTTCAAGGTCCGAACGTTCCTTGGCAAGTTGCGAAAGAAGCGTCGGATTTGAAAGCACTTCCCGTGATGAAAGTCGTGCAGTTAATTCCTCATAGCGTTCAGTTATTTTTTTAAAACCGATATCATAACTCGAACTCACGTTGTACTTTCCTCCGTACCAAGAACCGCTTTGAGCGCACACAATGCTACTTCGAGCATGTCATCATCAGGTTTGGCTGTCGTCATTTTCTGAAGCCATAATCCGGGCAAAACCATTAATTGTACCAGTCGGTTTGACCGGAATTTACCCGAGAGCTTCAATATCTCAAACGATGTACCCGCAACAAACGGAAGAAGGAGAAAATGGGTTAGAAGCCGCTCCCGAAGACTTTGCATATGTCCGAATACAAGAGGGAAAAGGGAATCAGCAATACCGAAAAGAATCATGCTGAATATAGCGACAATAAGTATAAAGGAAGTTCCGCAACGGGGATGATGCATTCCTTTGGTACGGGCAGAATCGATGCTGAGTTCTTCGGAGGCTTCCAGAGTAAAAATACTCATGTGTTCGGCGCCATGATAACGGAAGATGCGTTTGATATCTTTCATCATCGAGATAAGCGCAATGTACAATACAAATAAAATCAGGCGTATCGTACCGGCAACACTGTTAAATAGAAGCGCTCCCTTAGACAAACCAAGCAATGTGGCAATGTATATCGGCAGGGCAAAAAATACACCCAAGGCTACTGAAAATGCAAAAATCATCGATCCTGCAAGGAGAAACGTATTCCAGAGTTTGTTTTTCTTGTTTTCTTTGTTTTCTTTTTTTTCTTCATACTGCATCTGTATATCGGCAGACCAGTTAAGGGTTTCCAGACCGATAAATAGCATCTCGAAAAAGCTCACAGCTCCCCGGATTACCGGTATATCCAAAAAACGGTATTTTTTAACAAATGCTTTGTATGAACGCTTGTTAAGCTCGATGGTGCCATCGGGAAGTCTCACCGCAGTAGCAATCGCCTGAGGTGATCGCATCATTACACCCTCTATTACTGCCTGGCCGCCGACGTTCATATCGACTGTTGAGTTAATTGTTGATTTTGCCTCGACAGAATCAGAGTTTTTTTTCATATTTTCCATTAACAGATTCTAATTAAATTGTTACGCTTATTCATGAGCATCGGATGTTTCCCCCGACTGCCTTATGGGACTTGAATTATTTTACAGGTTTGGTATCATAGCAGGAACCAGACAAAAAAGCATGGGCAGCATGATAGTATTGTTAGTTAACAATAAACAAATAAGGCCAATCCGGTGAATCGGAAAGGCCCTTTATTTCTGTACGTATATTTCTCTAATTTGTGTTTTCCGGTTCTTCCTTTAGACCATATTTCTTGCGGAAGCGTTCCACGCGACCGGCTGAGTCTACGATTTTCTGTTTTCCGGAGTAGAACGGATGACATGCGGCACAAATTTCCATATGCATGTCGCCGGCTGTCGAGTGTGTCTTGATGACATTCCCGCATCCGCAGGTAATGGTCACTTCATTATATTTTGGATGTATTCCCTCTTTCATGTAAATCTCCTCTATATAGTTGCAATATACATTCCATGTTTCGTCGTTTTCCACGATTCATCGTGAACAAATAAAAATAATTATAATTTTTTAATAAGTCAAGACTAAAAAGCGGGTTTGCAACATTCGGATTTCACCAGTTCCAGAAACCTGTCGAACAGGTAATCCGAATCATGAGGGCCCGGTGATGATTCCGGATGATACTGTACGCTGAAGGCTTTAAGTTTATTCGCTACCAATCCTTCGACCGTATTGTCATTGAGGTTGATATGGGTGATCACCGAACCTTCACCCGGTATTGAACCGGGAGTCAGCGCGAATCCGTGATTCTGGCTCGATATCTCGACTTTGGCAGTAGTTGTATCCATTACAGGTTGATTTTCACCTCGGTGACCGAATTTAAGTTTGAATGTAGACCCTTTGAGCGCCAGTCCGAGTAACTGGTGTCCGAGACAGATACCGAACATGGGCTTTTTACCAAGCAGATTGCGTATGGTCTCGATAGCATATTTCACAGCATCGGGATCGCCGGGACCGTTTGAAAGAAATATGCCGTCGGGATTATAAGCCAGAACTTCCTGCGCCGTCATCGTTGCAGGAACCACCGCTATTTTTAGATCCCGCGCAAGAAGCTTCCGAAGAATATTGTATTTGATACCGTAATCGAATGCAACGACAAGCGGCAGCGGTGAGCGGTCGAATTCATCTTTTGAAATCCGTGAAAATTCGGCATGGTATTCCTTAATATGACGCAGGCCATGTTTCCGTTTGTTAATACTTTCGGGTGTTTCAAGGACATAGTATGGTTCGCTGCAAGTGATTTCGCTTACCAGGTCGGCGCCTACCATATCGGGTGCCGCTTTTGCTTTTGCCACCAGTGAATCGTGATTTGAGTCGATAGTGCTCAGCACACCGCGCATGGCGCCTTTTTCCCGGATGATTCTAACCAATTCACGGGTGTCGATGTCCTCGATGCCAATGATACCGTACCGCGCAAGGAAGTCACTGAGCGTTTCGGTCATACGGTAGTTTGACGGGAAAGGGCAGTATTCCTTCACCACAAAACCTGCCACATACGGCTTGTCGGACTCATAATCCTCGGGATTGATGCCATAATTTCCGATAAGGGGATAGGTCATCGTGACAATCTGACGGTGGTATGACGGATCGGTCAATATTTCCTGGTATCCGGTCATACCGGTGTTGAATACCACCTCGCCGGTACTCTCGCCCTCTGCGCCAAAATTATAACCAGTGAAAACCGAACCGTTCTCCAACGCAAGCATCACTCTTTTTCTATTTTTTTTGCTCATTTTTTAATCTTTCGATTTCGTTTTTTATTTCATTAATTACTTCAATATTTTGAATTGTTTTCTTGTCTCCAATTTTCGAAGAAAAAATATAAAAAACTTTTCCCCCGAATTTTTCAGTGAATTCATAATGTGTCTTTTCTTGTAATGATCTTTCTTTATATATTTGAGGAATATGTGAAACATCATTTACAGGTTTTATTTGTAA
>JAFGMP010000279.1 GCA_016927495.1 Candidatus Latescibacterota bacterium
ATCATAGATATCCCTCCTCTGTTTTTTTAATTTAACAGACAAAAGCTGAATTCAGCGCTGCACAACATGTTGTTAATCAAATAGTCACAACTCATTTATAAGCTATGTATATACAATATATGTTTTACTTACAGGTATATAATAAGGGGGGGGTAATTGTCAAGAGTTTTTTTGTTTTCAATTGTACATTAATTAAAATTAAGCATATATCTATCTAAACTGTATTTTGTATAAGTACATGTAGATACATAACTTAATATATATTTTTTGGAGTGAAAAAATGTTAGGAATTTTTTTTTAAGGAAATAGTCCGAACCATAATTCACCTGATTAAAGGATGACCATAATTTTTAAATCAAGTAATCAGGCAAATTAAGCGAATCAAGGTTCAGACAATAAAGGGCAACCACACGGGTCTGCACCTACACATATATATAATACATGGCACAAGATGTTGTGCCCCTACAAATTTTTTGTCCCTAATCACTTGTACCTTGTACCTGTATTAAAATTGCCACTATTCATTAAATCCCGGCAGTCCTTATATCATCCTGGTAATCCCGGATCACTTCATAAACAGTAATTTACGTGTCGATATGTTATTGTTGACGTTCAGACAACAGAAATAAAGTCCCGAACCGACCGTAATTCCAAGATCATCTGCGCCATTCCAGATTACTTCCCTAACGCCGGCATCCTGGTGGTCGTCCACCAGTGTACGCACAATCTGACCCGATACAGAATGAATGTGGCACTTCACCTCTGCCTGTTCAAGTAACGTATATCGTATGGTTGTCGCCGAATTAAAAGGATTCGGATAATTCTGAATCAGTTCAAAATCTGACTGGTTCTGCATTTCGCCGACATTTGACGGAGTCATAGTCTCATATCTTATAAGAACCATGATTCCGGGCCAGTTCACTTCCATTCCGTGAACTGTCTGACCATTAACTGCAAGTGACTGTCCGGTCATGAGAATATTTTTCCCATTTTGAAAAACATTCAGCGAATCAATGTCGACGCGGTGTGCGCAATACTGGTAAAGAGGACCTTCTTTATCAAATACTTTTTTATTATTTATATAAACTCCGTTCATATAACCCGGACTCCAACTCGACCAGACAAGCTTTACACCGGAAATTTTATCAGGATCACCGGAAA
Organism: Candidatus Latescibacterota bacterium; assembly: GCA_016927495.1. Lineage (GTDB taxonomy): Bacteria > Latescibacterota > Latescibacteria > Latescibacterales > Latescibacteraceae > JAFGMP01. The sequence continues at coordinate 1,162 of JAFGMP010000279.1, forward strand.
TATCGAATTTTTCCTTTTTATTATATTTTCTCGTTACCCATTGTCTGTCCTGTTCATATGGTTTACAGAGTTCTACCGAAACATTTTCACGGTCAAGTTCCAGGTCCGTTATTGGTTGTGTCATAAATATCATACCGGTTTCATCGATTATTCTCGCAGCAATTTGTATTGGGCGGCTCTGATCGGGAACCCAGGTTGTATCCCAGGACAGTTGATATGGCGCTTCTTTCACAGTCCCTAAATGGTTAATGATTATACCATGAAAATAATGATAGTGCCATTGATAGTAGATACCGTCACCCTCAAAATTGACATCATCATAAAGGCCGATATAATCTACCTGTTTTATATTGCCGTTCGGGCTGCTGACATCTGCCCGGAGGAATACCGTATCGCCGATTTTATTCCCTGAAACAGGAACAACCATTTCCCCTGTCGGATGGTCTTTTTTCGCAGCATCATAATAAATCCTGAAATGAACTCCGTTGATGAGATTCTGAGGCCAATTCCATGCATGAAAATCCGAAACTTTCATTTTGAATACATTACCGGTACCGGTTTTCAACATTGAAAGCGGTATTTCGATTACCGGATAAAAATGATGCTGATATTGATCTTTGGGCACAGGAATACTGTCCGGTTCGGGAACTAATATCCAGTCACTATCATTGATGCTGATCGATAATCCCAGAGTACCGTCATGACACTGGATTTTTTCTATGATAACTTCGGCTTTTATGGCATTTTCAAGGTCAAAATCATGAAATAAGGTAATATTTCTGCCCCCGTAACCCACTTGCCCGCCAACCCTGAGAGCCTGTCCGGCATCACCGTTTTTATTGTACCAGTAATATTCTCTGAATACATCACCGGGATTGGGTTGTGCAATTCCATGGTTTATAAATAACAGAAAATATAAAAAGTTAATAAAAAAACCTTTCACTATTCGTATCTTCATCTTGTTCTCTTCAAAACCTTCATTTAGGATCCAAACTGCCATCACCGGTAAGCTGATTGTCAAGCCAGTCTATAGTCATCGCACGCTGCTCCGGATAAATCCAATGACGGGCATCAAGGTATAGTACCAGTTTTTTCGGCGCATTGATAACATTATAAGCGGCATACATCGAGGTCGGCGGGCATGTCGTATCGTTATACCCCCATGAAAACAATCCCGGTACTTTAACAAGACGGGCGAAATTCACCACATCATAATACATGGAGGTTTTTATCTTGTCATCTTTCACGTTGAAATCATGATTTGCCTCATTGAACAGATGCGGCCATCCCCCGGCACGGTCATAAAGATAACCGGTAAGATCGCAGAGCGCCGGGCAGTAAAGTCCAATACATTTCACCCGTGGATCGAGAGCTGCGGTAACAACAGACAATGCGCCGCCCTGGCTGCCTCCGGTTACCGCCAGATTTTCACCATCGAACTCAGGCAGGCTGAAGATAAAATCAACTGCCCTTACGCACCCGATATAAACCCGTTTATAGTAATATTGGTCACGGTCATCGAGATTAATATTATAGTAGGCATTAAGAGGCGCCCATAAGTTGCCGTAAAAATCACTGTCCATAGTCACAGGTATACCGTGAATGCCAATCTGAAATGTAATAATTCCCTTTTCGGCAGTAGCGATATCACCGGAATAATTCCGTATTCCTGCACCCGGTACATTAAGCAACGCCGGATATTTTCCCGGTTTTTTCGGCACACACAGAATGCCGTATAATCGGTTGTTCACACGGAAATTCTGAATATTCACATGATAGACATCGACAGTTTCGGTGCATTTTTCCGGCAGCAGCGTCGTTTTTGCGTCAAGTGGGATTTTTACAGCATCAGCTTTGGCATTATCCCAGAATTGCACAAAATCATCGGGCATTTCGGTTGTCGGTTTGATCGATAACGGTTCGAACGCTGCC
>JAFGMP010000280.1 GCA_016927495.1 Candidatus Latescibacterota bacterium
GACCTCCGTTTACCATTATATTAATGGCTTAACGTCGTGTCTACCAAATCGGGGCAGGCTCATAGAATAGTTTTTATTAATGCACCAGAAAATAGTAATCCAAAAATAAGTGATAAAAGCAATAGCAAAAGACCAATGATTTTACTTGAATTAGTGACTTTTAAGGAGTATTCAACACTGAATTTACTTCTTAATAGAATTGGGACGAGGCAACCTGCTATTCCAGTAAAAATTATTGGGCAGAATTACACACAACTGTAAATATCTGCACGTCATAACGTATACACTTCATCAACACAAGAAATATTCTATACCATCAGAATCATAAGCGATATAATTCTATATCGAAGCCCCTACGACGAAATCGGACTACAGGGGCGGTTAATTGTATCAGGGACGCCCGGCGAGATAAAACGATTACCACTTACTCTATACTCAATAGATGCGGAAGCAGGGTGGTGATGCAGTTGCATGCAGTGGCACTAATTTTATTAATTCACATCACTTTTCATTGGTAGAAAACAACTTTTTAAAGTACGCATAAGACGGGTAGCCATTGTCTTCTTCATTTTTTTTACAACGGCTTTGCTCCTGAAAATATACACGCATCAAAGCAAGATATTCATCCGCCAAAACACCTTTTTCGATCTCAATACTTCGATTAAATACATTATTTGTTAATAGATCACTTTGTGTGCCACAGGCACCGAGAAGTTCATCACTTATACCGAACACTACTCGAGAAATATGACTATTTACTATTGCCCCCGCACACATAGGGCAGGATTCCAATGTTACATAGAGAGTGCAATTTTCCAGACTCCAGTTTTTAAGCGTCTGTGCCGCATCTATAATTGCCAGGATTTCAGCATGAACTGTGGGATCATTTGACATTTTAACCTGATTAAACCCTTTTCCAATAATACGGTTCTGATTGACAACGACACAACCAATAGGAAATTCTTCAAACTCCCTGGCACGCGCTGCCAAGCGAAGTGCTTGCATCATGTAGGTGTTATCGTCAGGGGTAACCATTGATATCTCTCTTGTTATTATTTTTTATCAGCACATCATATCACATATTTGCCAACAACGACAGACAGGCTCTCAAAGCAGTTCCCTTATGTTCTTTTTCAGATCTCTGGCTAACGTGTCGATAAGTCCTTCTATCTGCGAAACCGAGTTGTTATCAAGACCGTCATGATCGGGTGAATAGAACAGGGCGGACGGCGTTACATTCAGAATACGGTACAGATTCTCAAGCAATTCTGATGAAATGAAGTTCTGTCCGCTTTCTATTTTGCTGAGATGTTTTGCCGAAATACCGAGCTCTTCGGAAAGAAGCTCCTGTGTCATTTGCGCTTTTTTGCGGTATACCCGTATATTATTGCCAAGTATTTTCTTGATGTTCATTAATGACCTCGATAGTAACCGGATCATTTAAGCACTTTTTTTGACTTTAAAAAACATACTGAAAGGTAATATTTTTTTATTTTATCGCCGCTAGAAGTAATATTTATATTGACAAATGGAACTTTAAGGTTGATTTTACTTATAGAAATCAATGTTTCCGTAGTATTTGTTTACCTTTATATAAATCAGTAATCTCTAAAACTGATCTTTGAACCTCGGATATTTCCAATGAAAAACAAGGTACAATCATTGCTGGTGGTCTTATTCGAGGTTCCCAATAAGCAGAGTCGCATTTTCTGTTCCAGGAACGACCAGTATGTCGCAGGTAAAAACCGGATATATGAACGAATCTTACACATACCAGGGACATGACTCATCGACACTAGCGTTTATCCGTTTCACCGAATCAGAATCGCCCGAACCGCTGTCGATTATTCTTGACGGCATCAAGGTGTGCAGGATTTGCATAAACAATCACTGCACTGTAAGGGTGCGATATGGCACTCATACGATTCATGTTGTTTCTGAATCTGGAAAAACCGGGAAAATGAAAATGAAACTACCCGTGAACCGCGTAAAGTGTTACCGTCTTTCACTGGTTTCCCCGGATTGTGTACCGTCAATAAGCGTCATACATAAGGAAATCTTTTATGTACATTGCTCATCAATGACCTCCCTGAATGCTGACAAAGTGCTTACCGCAAAAACGATTCTGTCTGATGTTGACGATTATAAACGAAGTGCAAAAGAAGTAAAAGAGGTGTTTGAACAGCTGGGATACATAAAAAAAGAAATCACCGCAAGGATGTCCAATATGGAAGAGCTTCTGAAAAAGCTCGAGTATGAATCGGATGAAATCAACACAAACCTGCTGCTGACTACCACCGATTCTGACGGTTTGACTTTGTCTTTTCAAAGCATTGTCAATTCATCGGGGAAAATGATTATTCTGGGTTTTCTCAATGAAGCGTACAGGAAAAAGGAATTAGTAGAATTAATGGAACGACGACTAAAGTCTGGTATGAAAAAGTGAAATACTATAATTGGGATCATAGCAGAAATTATGATTTTTACGATTTCAATCATGTTTACTTCTGTCATTGTTTATCCCTTTTGTGATGTTACCCGAAATTAACACTAACGTATGAGAGTTGACCAAGTTGCTGCGGCCGTATCGCCGCAATGTGGCGCAGCTCAAGCACCGCAGCGAACACCGTGAGCGAGGAGCACAGCGAGTAGCCGCAGTTGTGCGATGGAACGCCATAATTATTATTAAATAAACGTAAAACCCAATTTCTTATACATATTTATTGCATTATAATTATCGGGTAAAACATTCAATTCAACACACGGGAATCCTTTTCCAAGGATTGTATTTACAACAAATTTTGTTAGTAATGAACCATAGCCTTTATGCTGATATTTTTTGGAAATACAAAGGCATTGAATATAATTTCTTCTGTGCATTGTACTACCAATAAGATCGTTATTATCAAATAAAAAATAGAATGAATTGCTGTTTTGATTAAAAAAATCTTTAATTACTTTCAAATCTTTTTCAGAAGATTCGTTAATCCTATGAGGAAGCCAACCATTGCTTACTCTCAAATCATAGAAAACATCAGATTCCAGATCAAGTTCCAATTTGAAATAATCATCTTTATATGTCTCCAATTTGAGATCGGGAATTGAGAATATGCCATTTTGATGTATCATTCTCAAATCTTTCGGACTCATAAGTAACTCCTCATGATTAGTTAATTATATCGCAATTATGAATACTGAAAATTCATAATTACTTTGGCATTTTTTCACACAATAGCCATTATCTGCACATTATAGCAGATATTCTTGTTCAACACAAGAATTTTACGATTATCCCAGAAACAAATCTGAATAGGATTGAATTCACAGGAGCCCCTGCGGCGATAGCCGATGGGGTGTTGGATTTTGCCGAGGGCCGGACGCGATAAGACAAACTCGGCGATTGCCTCGTTTGGGTTGTATTTGGTAATGAGAGTCTGACGGCTCTCCGGAATATCTCAACTGGATGCGGCCGGCACGGATTGGTTGGTGTTCAGAGTGAGATTTACATAAGATAAGATTAGAAGCTCTCTATGTGAGATTAGTATTTGTACAAGACAAAATACGACCATAAAAAAAGAATACTGTTGAGTGAGTTATTATCAAATTCAGAGAAAGCCATTATTTCAGATGCTTATAGAAAATGAGAAGATATCTAAAAATTGCTAATAGAAACAGAAAACAGAATTGAAGCAGCAAGAGGTCTATACGGGTTATGCTAAATTCATTTCCGTGAGCTTGCGCCGCTTGTCCGGACTGTAATTTCACAGAAAAAACATTTGCGTAACCGGTAACGAAAATACGATCATGCGCGAAAAGAGGCTTTTGGGTACGATGATACATTTGTTTCGCGAAAGGACACAGAAAGTGTATTTACAGTTATTATGCAATGATGAAACCGCGAGACAGCATTGCGGGACTTTACGGGTAAATCGGCCAGATGAGAGCATTGGGCGGTTCTATTCCGATTTCAGGCATATGTATGCGCAAATGAATCGCCTGGGAGCTGATCGCCGTCCTTTTATCGCTCTTATCTCCGCTTTTGCCGATTACGGGTGGATATTTCAGGATTCGTGCGTTACCCGGTCGGGTGTTATGTGGGATTTCCGGGGTAAAAGAAATTTCATACCCCGCGTGGTGAAAGTTCGTCCGCAGATAATTCAAAGTTATCCACCCGATAAAGATACGTATCGTCAAGCGTTCGATGCGGTTATGCGTGAACAGCGCGAGGGACAATGCTGGCTGCTAAATCTCTCGTTTTCGACTCCTGTCTGCTGCAATATGCCGTTATGCGAAATGTTTCATGCGAGTCGGGCTCTCTACCGTTTCTGTTTTCCGGGGCGTTTTGTCTTTTTTTCGCCCGAACCATTCGTGCGTATTGAAAAAGGACGCATACATACCTATCCAATGAAAGGTACAATCGATGCATCGCTTGAAAACGCTGAATTGCTTCTTCTCGAAGATCCGAAAGAGGCCGCAGAGCATCTGACGGTAGTGGATCTTCTGCGAAACGATCTGTCTCGTGTGTCTGGAAATGTGCATGTTCAGAGATACCGTTATGTGGAACGGATTTCCGGGTCTGCGGGCGACATTCTTCAGACAAGCTCGCATATTACGGGTACACTCGATAATGACTGGCATAACTCGATCGGTGATATATTTTCACAATTACTTCCCGCTGGGTCGGTAACCGGGGCGCCGAAACGGAAAACGGTTGAGCTGATCCGAACTATCGAAAATCATGATCGCGGATTCTATGCCGGTGTTGCACTTCGTTACGACGGAACTGATCTTGATTCAACCGTATGCATACGTTTTATCGAACAAAATGAGAACGCTTTGAAATATAAAAGCGGCGGAGGCATCACGATTTACAGCAATTGTGATAGCGAATATGCAGAATTACGCAAAAAGGTATACATACCCTATGTATAAACACCGGGTATGTTAGGGTTGTTATCGGTGAAATAGTAACCCGAGTTTATCTATACTAACGAAACCGTTTACAGACAATTGAAAACAGTTCTGGTGTGCAAAAGGGTTAATAAGGGAAATAGTAAATTCAACCTGTTAAGAAGCCGAAAAACGGAGAAATCAGCCATGCGAAAACTGACAGAGGCGATCAGATTATTTGACGGACATCTGTGCAATCTGAACTGGCACAATGAGAGGTTAATGCGAAGTCGCCGGGAACTTTTCGAACTTGAAGATTCCATAGATATTGCACAGCATATTGATGTACCTGAAGAGTGCATGAATGGACTTTTCAAGGTGAGAGTTGTTTATTCTGAAAAGGTGGAATCGGTCAGGATTGAACCCTATAAAATCAAAGTTCTGCAAAGCTGCAAGCTCGTTCATGCCGATTCAATCGATTACCGTTACAAATACCGTGACAGAAGATGTATCGAAGAACTGATAAACCTCAATCCGGGCTATGATGATATCATAATTGCTGTGAACGGTCAAATCTGCGACGCTTCTTCGTCGAATCTGGTTTTTGAAATAAACGGTGAGCTCGTGATGCCCAAAACCGCCATGCTTCGGGGAAGCACAATGTCGCGGCTGCTCTACGAGAAAAAAGTCCGCGAGGAAAAGATTTACATCGAAGACATGCAAAGATTTACCCGCGTTCACTTCGTCAATGCAATGGTAGCGTTGAATGAACGTTGTATACCTGTCGATTCAATTGTCTGAGTCGCGGCTATTCTGCTACATCCATCTGGCTCGGCGGCTCGATATCGAACGCAGAAAAAATATTCACGAGAGCTTGGGGTGGTGACGAATCTCATAAAAGTGAGGTCTGTCACATAATGAGACATTTAAAAAGAGGTTCTTTTCTGCTGTAATCGCTATCTTTCTGTAAGTTGTAGGGCTCTATTGCGAGCAAAATACTAAATAAACGAGGGAAATACAATATCCATGAACAAAAATAGTAGTGTAGTTCAAAATGAGTTAAAAAATGTTATTTTGAATGAAACAAAGTACTTCTTGCAACGAGATTTCGAGAAATGGGCAAGTTGTTGGGTTCAAGATGAGAATTCAACAATTCTGGAGTGCCGACCTGCTTTTGCTGAAGAAGTGCGAGGATGGAAGCTGATATCAGAATATATGCAAGGTATTTTGAATGAAGGCACAACAGAGCTTAATGAACATGTTGAAAAAGAAGAATTCAGTTACCAGATTGGAACCGACTTAGCTTTTGTATCATTTAAAGAAAACGGAAATTCTTCATCAAGGCTGCTAAGAAAAACAAATGATGGATGGAAAATTTGCCATGTCAGAGTTGTGTATACAGCAATATACGAAAGAGAAGGAAATTATGTATACGACTGGGAAACACGTAAAAACAAACTGGAAAGTACCGGTATTATAAAAAACGCCCAGTAAATTTTAGCCTTTCTTTCTTAAAAGGGGTCTTTTTTCTATATGGAATATAGCAAACACCAGAAGAGCTGAGTGTCAATTCGCAATTAGAGGATATGAGAAATTATACTAGTGATTTATTATCTCATTAGCGGGTGATAAAAAAGCAGCATGCCGGTAATGTTGATCCTGTACAAAAGATGCTTTATGTTACATTATCAAGGGTTAGCTGATGAAGCTCCTTTTTCTGTAATTGCATTTTTTCGTTTTTCAGCGGATATCTATTCCGGGCAAAATTTTGAAGCGGCATGGGGTCACTTTTTATGGTTATTAAACGAATGCGGAATATAGTGAAACTACAACGCTGTTGTTTATTCGTACTTAATTTCTCCGTTCGACCTAACTAAGAGGTATCCGTCAAACTAACCCCATCTTTTCATAGAGTCAAACACGATATATGCTGCCAAGAAAATGGAGGCGGTGTATGCAAACAAA
>JAFGMP010000281.1 GCA_016927495.1 Candidatus Latescibacterota bacterium
ATATAATAATTATTATTTGAGAGTTGGATAGTCAATAAGATTTTCATTGAATTATTGAATTAATTCCTGGTTTGATCTATAATACCACTTAAAAGACATACTCCATCCCCTTTGACTTTTTTTACATTTTAGAAAAACATTGAATTTTTTGCCCAGACTATGATAATTTAACACAAGTCGATATCGTTCAGGTTTAATAAAAATAATTTTATCGGAGCAAACCATGTGTTTCCGTTATCATAAATCATTGTATGGGTATGCCATGTTTGTTGTTTTCGCCTTATTATCCGACGCAGGAGGTGCAGATGCAGCATACACACCGCAAAGTGTGGTAACCGAAATCGCAGCTTCACATATCACTGCTCACGCTACTGTTTTTTTTAGTATGACGGGTACATCCGGTATAATCCGGCGTTATGTCGACAGGTTCGAACAGGAGTTTTTATATAGCCTACTGAAAAAAGGGTATAATGTCACCTATACTGATGAAAACGAAGCGTCGTTTTATATAAACTGTGAGGTTTTATTTGCCGAATCTTATTATACCGAATCCGGCTTGAATCTTCACCTACAGATCACCATACTAAAGCTTCCGGGTAATGAAAATATCCTCAAGCAGCAGGTATCGGTCATCGTTAAGGATTCAGTCGAGGAGTCAAAACAAATCGATGTAATCGCAAACCTTAATTTTCTTATCGCTTCGGAATCCGAATTTGAAAACCTGCGGCTGGATGACAACACAGAAAGCCGGACATCCTCGGTTCATGACCGTGACATGGAAATAGGCATCCGCGCCAGGTTTCCTTATGATACCGTAACGTCCGTTTTCAGTGTGAGAACCGACACCGGATTCGGTCGTGACGATTTCAGGATTTACCGGGCTTTGTTCTCGTACGAATACCATGATGCAACCGTACTATGCGGCGTGTATCCATTGAAATTCGGCAGCGAATCACGGTTTCTTAATGCCTCGGTGGAACACCTGTTTTTTAACGCAGGAATACTGTTCGACAGCAACATTACCGGGCTGTCGCTTACAAAATCCTACAATAATAACCGGATCAGTGTTTATGGTGGAGCAAACCGTAATCCGTCTATGGCTGTGGCTGCTCGATGGGAATATTCGCGTGTAAGTAGAAGCAATAACAACCGTTTCGTGGTTTCGGTGCATGGTTTGTACGTTAATCGTGACGATGATTATAACGACATACGGGAATCAGGGGGACTGGAACTGACATGGCAGCAGGGAGAGAAGTTTTTCATGTACGGGCTATTCGGACTGAATTTTTTTAACGGCGCCGGAGTCAATATTAAACGGCAGGTTATCCCTATGTGGGGTGAGTATGAATACTCTATAACGGGAAAAGTAATTGTAAAGGGTGGTTATCTTGTTTTGCATGAGAATGTCGACGACGCAAAGCGGAATCATGAGGAAACCGTATTTCAGGAAGCGGATTACCGTCTCTCTGAACATTGGATTCCCGGATTACAGTTCAAACATACTGGTATCACAGGATTCTGGGAGAATAACTACACACTGCTGATGTATTTTTTTCCCACACACTGTCTGTCAGACAGGATTCACAAAACGGGTATAACCGGTAAACTCCGATACATCGATACAAAAACCGGTGACTCAAAATTTTTTATCGGCATGGAAGGGACAATTGTTTTCTGATGTATAAACCCATATTAACAGCAGCCGCAATAGTCGTTATCGCCTGCGGCTGTCAGTATCTCTATAACAGTGAGTCATACCATGAAACCGTCGTGGTTATCACCTTTGATGACGCCCACAAAAGCATCTACACAAAGGCGTTTCCGCTTATGCAAAAATACGGTTACCCGGCAACTAATTATGTACCAGTAAACAGGCTGGATATCGAGGACCATCTTACGGTTGGGGAATTACACATCCTCGAGGACGAAGGTGGATGGGAGACCGGCGGGCATACAGTGCACCATGTCAACCTTCCACAGGTTAAAATCGAGGAGGCAGAAAAGGAGATTGCCGGGTGCTTTGATTTTCTTGTTGAAAACAGTTTGCAGCATTGTACGTTTGCGCTTCCCTCGGGACATGCCAACGAGGAAATTATCGGTATCATAAAAAAATACTTCAGTTCGATACGGGGCAGTGAGGATTTCAAGATGACATGTCCGGCCGACTGTTATTCTCTCGGCTATTACGATGCCCGTAACACCGATGGATCCGAAAAGATAATCGCCAGGATTTTACGCGGAATCACCAACCATGAATGCGTAGTGATAATCGGATTTCACTATATCTATGCTGACAAATCGCTTCACTCACGGGCTGTTACACCACAGGAATTCAATGAAGTACTCGAATTTATCAATGAACGGAATCTGAAGGTTAAAACGGTATCTCAGATGCTTGAGGAATGGTGATACCCTCACCCCTTGATGTCATAGACGATAACGTAATACTCAATTTTTTATCATGAATCATTAACGTATTGAAAACAATGAATCCATTTCCAACATGTTAACACTAACTTGGAAAACGATACCGACGTTTACCACATTACAACATCACTACAACGAAAGAAAAAAAATATTCAATAAAACTATTTAAAAAAATTGACTATATTAAACCAGTACATGAAGAATCTTTCTTTATTAACTTCAGTACCTTCATGGTTAAATTTTTTTTATATTGGCATATGAGTGATCAATACGTATCAGGATATATTCGTGATGAAAAAAATGTACAACACAATAAATGACTCAAAATCACTATTCGTTTTTTTCTCGATAATTTTGTATGGTTTTTTTGTTACCGGATATACCATCGCACAGGAAAATCGGTCGGACGGCGGTAATATCTATCCCATGCTGCAGGACTATGCCAACAAAAGTGACTTTACCCTTTCCTATCTTTCGTATGACTGGCCCGACCTCGAACAGTGGCGTATACGGGGCAGGGCAAAAATGCAGGAACTGCTGTCGTTCGAGACCGAAGCGGCGCCGCTCGATCCCGTGATTCTCGATACGGTCAAACGTGATGGGTATACACGGTATCTCGTGCGGTATTTCGTAACTCCGAATCGTACGACCGAGGCGTTTCTTCTCATACCGGACGGTTTAACAAAACCCGCTCCGGCAGTGCTTGCTTTGCACGATCACGGTGGATTTTATTATTTCGGGAAGGAAAAGCATACATGGACTGAAAACGCTCCTGAGATTCTCAAAGAACATATTACCAGCGCTTACGGTGGCCGCACCTATGCCGATGAGCTTGTACGGCACGGATTTGTTGTGCTATGCCCGGATGCTTTCTATTTCGGTTCCCAGCGCCTCGATCCTGACCAGGTCTCGGACCGTATGACCGATAAATTCCCGGAATTGAAATCAGATGATGAAAACGAACTGATACGGGCATTCAACCGGTTTGCGTCAACACAGGAAACGCTGACGGCAAAAATGATGTTCACAGCGGGGACCACCTGGCCTGGCATACTCTTTCAGGGTGACCGTGCAAGCATTGACTATCTGCTGACACGTCCTGAAGTCGATTCAAACCGTATCGGATGCATGGGGCTATCAATGGGTGGATTCCGCAGCGCCCACCTTTTCGGGCTCGATCCCCGTGTCAAAGCAGCCGTTGTGGCGGGATGGATGACAACCTATTCATCGTTGCTATTCCGAAATCTGCTCTGGCATACATGGATGATATATGTGCCACGGCAACATAACTTTCTCGACCTGCCCGATGTGGCTTCACTAAATGCCCCCAATCCTCTGATGATCATCAACTGCAGCAAAGACAATCTCTATACGATGGAGGGAATGCGGGGTGCGGAACAGAAACTCATGGCTATATACGGTAAACTCGGAGCTTCCGAACGGTTCAAATGTAATTTCTATGATGTCCCCCACTCGCTAAATGTTGAAATGCAGGATGATGCGATCGCATGGCTTCAACGATGGCTTAAATAAATTTTAGAATTTTCTTAATTACCGCCCTCTGAGCCGTCCGATATATTCTCCGCCGAGAAGATGCATATGCATGTGAAATATTTCCTGTCCGCCATCCGCATTTGTATTGAGAATAAGTCTGAAACCGCTTTTGTCAATACCCTGAAACCGGGCTACCTCCGTTGAAGCCTTAAGCATTGCAGCACACAATTCCGGCGCTTCTTCCGATAAGTCGATAGAAGTGGCATAATGTTTTTTAGGAATTATAAGTATATGTACAGGCGCCACCGGATTAATATCGGGGAAAGCCAGCACATCATTGTTTTCATAGATACGCTCTACTGGTATCTCGCCAGCAGCAATTTTACAGAAAAGACAATCAGCCATTAAGTCGCCTCCTTTGTGAAATATCGTCAGCCGTTAAAATTTCCGGCAACGCATTATATATTCGGGATAACTAATTTACGGTAATCGAAATTATAATGCAAATACAACATAATTTTTTTGATTCTGTGACAATTCTCACAGATATATGCCTTTAAATAAAGTATATTAATAACTTATTTGACAGGGTAAAATAGCGAAAATATAATGGTTAATATACTGATCACTCAGATATTATGAAGTGTTTTTTCGAATAAAAAAATTGGCATAATTTCTTGTAATAAAATAATTTTGTTTGATTAATAACTTATGTTTATAGTATATAATCAACTATAATGTTCATGAACATGCTATGTTATGTTCGTTTGCGAAAAACTTACAAGGATATGCCATGAGAGTATCATTCGAAACAATGTTCAACGAATTTAAGCGGGTTCTTATAAATATTGGTTTCAGTAACAATAAAGCACGGTTATGTGCTCGCCTCTTTTCGGAATCAAGCCTGGACGGCGTTTATTCGCATGGTGTAAACAGGTTTCCACTATTCATCGATTATATCAAAAAAGGGATCATAAAGATTCATAATGATCCTGTCAGAATTCAGAAACTCGGTATTTTCGAACGTTGGGACGGTCAGCTCGGACCGGGTAACCTGAACGCATACTCTTCAATGAGCAGAGCTATCGAAATAGCAAATACCAACGGTATGGGATGTGTTGCACTGCGTAACACAAACCATTGGATGCGGGGAGGAACCTATGGCTGGCAGGCGGCCGATGCAAATTGTATAGCGCTGTGTTTTACCAACACCATGCCGAACATGCCGCCCTGGGGAGCGCTGGATAAAAAAGTCGGCAACAATCCCCTTGTTCTCGCTATTCCACGTGCAGAGGGACATATTGTACTCGATATGGCTATGTCACAGTTTTCATACGGAAAGCTAAATATTTATTTAAGAAACAATGAACAATTACCCCTTCCGGGCGGATACGACACTGACGGCAACCTTACCTGTGATCCGTCTCAAATCAAGGAAACGGGGAGGTTTCTTCCTGCAGGATACTGGAAAGGTTCGGGACTTGCAATTATTCTCGATCTCTTTGCCTCTATTTTATCGGATGGCAATGCCACGCATATGGTCGACCATTCCGGTGATGAGTATGGCCTTTCTCAGATATTTATGGCATGGAATCCTGCAAAATTAAAGAGCGAAAACTTAAAGCAAACATTCGTTACCGAGGTTGTGAATTTTATTCGAAACGCCGAACCGGCGACACAGGGAGAAAAGGTGTATTATCCCGGAGAACGCACCCTTAAAACACGTGAACACAACAGACAGCACGGTATCCCGGTCGAAAAAGAAATTTGGGATAAAATTATTACAATGTGATATCTAAAATATATGTTGTGTTTGTGTCTCGCAAATTATATCGAAGGGCTAACCTCCGTGTCTGCCCTGATAATGATTTCAACCGTCTGAATCCGGAAGAAATTATATTATTCCGGCGCGGTATATTTCCTCCTCGATTATATTCACTACCCGGCCGATATCTCCTCCAACTGCTGGCTCACAGTTTTCAAGCAATGCCTGAGTAAAATTATCGATCAACGGTTGATGAATATTTGTATGCGGCGGGTGATTTTCCGAACGTTCTTTATCACGGGTTTTCAGAGTGATACAACCGGAATTGAGTTGCTGAACGTGGATGGAACCCTCCGAACCGAAAATATCGAGGGTATCCTGAGATTCGAAAGCGGCATGGGTAACATTCAGCACACCGTTAGGCCCGGATTCGAAACTGAAAAATGCAGTTGCAGTATCCTCGACTTCCCGTTCAAATGCAATATTGCTGATAAAACCGCGTGTGTAAATAACCGGCCCTAAAATGTTGAGAAGTACCTCGATTCGGTGACAACCGAAATCAAACATTGGCCCCCCACCCGCTTGTTCTTTTTTCATAAACCAGTATCGTTCCTGTCCCGGCCGGGGATTGAAATATTCAAACGCATTTATCTGAACAAACACAACCTCACCGATTTCACCCGAAACTAAAATTTCTTTGATCCGTGCAATCACAGGATAATGGTGACGGTAATAAGCAATTCCGAGTTTGACATTGTTATCCGCGCAAGCATCGATCATCCGGTCGCATTCGGCAGTATTCATTGCCATCGGTTTTTCACACAGCACATGTTTTCCGGCCTGTGCTGCAGCGACTGTCTGCTCACAGTGCAGATACACCGGAGTGGCAATATACACGGCATCTATTTCATCGTCGGCAAGAATTTCCCGCCAGGTTTTATACCATTTTCGTGCACCGAATTCTTCGGCAAACGATTCTGCAAGGTGATACTGAGCGCGGTTCACCGCAACAAAATCACAATTCGGTAAATCCCTTAAAGCAGGAGCAACCCGCTTTTTTGATATATCACCGCATCCAATCAATCCCCATCTCAGTTGTTTCATGTTGGCACTCCTTTGTTTTATCACTCAAAAAGTTAGAAATTCCAATACAATCATGATACCAATTCTAATTATGAAAACTCAAATGACAAAAACCACGGATTATATAACAAATAACATTTGCATGGCTCATTGTCAACATATATACTTTTATTGAATTCAATTTAGTCCGCCTTAAAAACCCACATGTTCAGCATGTGGTCATGTTTTTAAGGTTATACCTGATAACGTTTTTGAAATCACGGTGGCGAAGCCATGAATTTGGTGAAAAGCCACCA
>JAFGMP010000282.1 GCA_016927495.1 Candidatus Latescibacterota bacterium
ATAAAATATTTTTATCTTATCATCGAAAGAATATTTTTAAATAATTATTACTATAATTAAAGCCCACAAAAAGGAACAAACTATGGAAGTCACATTACCCTTAGACAAAATGTCTGTCGAAGATAAAATTCGTACTATGGAGGCTATTTGGGAAGATTTATGTAAAAAAGCAGATAGTATTCCATCTCCCGACTGGCATAAGGATGTTTTGCAGCAGCGGGAAAATCAAATCAAGAACGGTGAAGATGAATTTATGGATTGGAACGAAGCAAAAAAACAAATAAAAGATTCTCTCATATGAAAGTCAGAATACTCACCGCAGCAAACAAAGACCTTATAGATGGTTACTGGTTTTATGAAAAACAAGGTGAAGGTCTCGGCACATATTTTTTGGATACACTTTTTTCAGACATTGATTCATTGAGAATTTATGCAGGTTTGTATTCCAAGTATATGGGAAAAATATCATCGTTTACTCTCGAAACGCTTCCCATTTGCGGTATACTATAGAATTGAAAATGATATAGTGTTCTTCTATGCTGTGCTTGATTGTCGGTGAAATCCTTCATGGATCAGAGAAAAATTGAAGTGAAAGGATAGCGACTGTATACCGCCATCTATAATCCACTATAAGTTAATTTATCTGTGCGCTTCAATAATAAAAGGGATCTTTTTTATGTGTAAATAGTTTATACATTGTGTGGTGAGTTAATTATCTTAAGAACATATAAGCGGTGATTATTGCCATAATTATACGAAAGATTTATACTGTAATAATTGATGGTAATGCACAACAATCCGGCTGTTGTAATATTCTAACGATACAAAAGAGGTGCTTAATTTTGACAACACGAAGAAATTTTGTAATACAAGGATCGACAGGAGTTGCAGCGCTTACACTGTTTGGCAAAGCGAATAGAGCAAGGTCGGCAACTACCGGAGCTTTTGCAGTACACAATTTCGTCAAATCCAATCCCGATGCCGTTTTTATTATGCGCACGAAAGTCGAATCAAAATTCGACTCTGATGGCAAACGTGAGGCCGGAAAGTCTTTTTCGCGCTCGGTTTTCATTCCGGACGAGAACGGTGTGCCGCCTTCCTGGAAAATCGCTCTCAAAGCTAATATGCTGCTGGGAAAGGAGAGCGATCCCTATCCTGAGGGTTATCTCATGGGCGCGAACACGGACACGGATTTTGTCGAGGGCATCATCGAGGGTATGAAAGATATGAGTGTTTCCGAAAAACGCTTTTATCTGAGAGACACCAGCAGCACAGAAAACGAGCTTATCGGTTCGGGATACAGGGCGATGGCGGACAGAACAGGCGTTAATCTCCATACTAACGCCAATGTAAAAAGTAACCCGGATTCATGTCACTGGGTGGATGTTCCCGGAGCGGTCATACACAAAAAAATCCCCTATCTTCAGCCGTTTAATACACCCGAAACGTTTCTCCTGAATGTCGCTAAATTCAAGTCGCATGCAATGGGCCTCACTCTCTGCTGCAAGAATGTCCAGGGCATGGTGGCGCATCCGTATCAGGGCTACTGCGGCGGCCTGAACGGCCCGAGAAGAAGCTGCAATGAAAATACTCTCGTGTCCGATTATGAAAAAACAGTGGAGAAAAACCATAACCGTCACATGAAACAGGGAATACCACGTTGGGATAAACCCGGCCGCCATTACAACTGTGGTGTCGGTATGGAAACCTGGGTTACCAGGACGCTCGATAATATTTCAGCTTCTCCGATGGGACTGTGCGTCGTCGAGGGAATTTACAGCCGTGACGGCAGCCATACAAACGGACCGCATCCCCCATTCGAGAATAACAGTAAGGTGCGCGGCATAGCCCACGATTATATGAGCAATATCATCATCTTCGGTATGAATCCGTTCCATGTCGATATAATCGGCCACTGGCTCGGCGGACATGAACCGGGTAATTTCGGACTCTTTCACATCGCCCGTGAACGCAACATGTCAAAATACCTCAACCCTATGGATATTCCCTTATATTCATGGATAAACGGCGCTCCCATACCCGCAAAACTTTCTTCTTTTGAAAGAACGCCTCTTCTCACCTATTATCTGTGCCGTGACTATGACGGACAGAACGAAGAGGTATATCATCTGTGTGATGAACCGTTTGATTATACGTGAGAGACTGTGAGATTGTTTCGGTTTTTCAACAAAGTACTATTTTCAGTGACCGTATGACTTATAGTTGGACGGTCACTTTTTTATTGACCATTATTTTCCCTAAAAATTAAAAAAAACTTGACAAATTTATTTTAATACTTATAATTCTCATAATTCAGTTAATTCTTATAATATTGATTATACTTGTTTTTGATGTGGGGAAAATATATGGCAAAAAAACCTCTGTCGGAATCTTTTACGAAATCAGTGTTAACAACAGGCGATATTGCGAGATACTGTCATACGAATGTTTTTCAGGTCAATTCCTGGATTAAAAACGGTGAATTAAAAACGTTTCGTACACCGGGCGGCCATAACAGAATCACTATCGAGGAATTCAAGAACTTCCTTAAACGTCATGATATACCTGTTAGCGAGGAAATTCAGCGAAAGGCAAAAAAAGGGAAAATTTTGATTGCTGATGATGATACTGTTTTAGCGGACCTTATCAAAAACGTGATGGAAGATCGTTTTAAAAATATTGAAATCGAAATAGCGCATGATGGATATGAAGCACTTATTAAAACAGGTAAATTCGGTCCCGATTTATTAATTCTTGACATAAGGATGCCAATGATCGACGGTCTTGAAGTATGCCGCCGTCTTCGTCAGGATACAACGTTATCACCGGGAATGAAAATCATCGCTATTACTGCTCATTCAAATCATTATGACAGAGAAACTGTATTAGCGAGTGGCGCTGATGAATTTCTGATTAAACCTATTGATATGCAAACTCTCCAGGATCATGTTGAAAAGTTGATATGAGTTACAAAATTAGACAGATGAACAGGTAAAGGAGAAGATGTACCACATTCAGCTCATTCTGAATGACATTGTATCGTGAAACCTGGACTTCAGACTGGAAAATATTTTGATGATTTTCTCTACGCTCATACATAAAATAAGGTCCCGCCTTGCGACCAAATTAATTCTGGTTGTTTTACTCCTGATCAGTGCTGTATCGACAATCCTTACTGCTTTTTTCATATCGCGGCAGAAACAAATACTCAGCGAGGAACTCTATAAACGGGTTCATGCCCTGGCGCGAAACCTTTCCTACAACAGCGGATATAGTGTTTATTGGTTAGAAGATAATGATACAATTCTTCAATCGCTTGTTTCCGGTGTGAAAGAGGAAGCGGATATCGAAGATGTTTTTATCGCTGATATCGACGGTAAGATACTTGCTTCTACTGACACTTCTTATTCAGGTGCAGTATTTTCTGTCCCAATTGAAGTAAACTCTGCATCAGGATATGAATGGCTTCCTTCCGATAATCCACTGATACGGAGAATGATAACGCCTGTTGAAGTAGATGTAAAGGCCGTAGATACCGGGAATACACTGATTGCCTTAAAGAACGAGATCACATCCTCACTGAATGAAGTGTATTGGTACCATATACCTCAATTTCCACGCTTCAATTCTACCAGCGATGAAATTTCATTTACAACCATATTAGGTCCAAAAAGTCCAAATGAAGGTCATGTATCAATTTTGAGTTTTTCTCCCGAAAATCGCAGGCTGCGTCTTCTGGTTTACTCAGCATCAAATGGTTACTGGAGCCACAACGGAAGGTATCTTGTTTTTAATAAAATGAAACCATTTCCGAACTGTGTGGAGCTTTCTGTTCTTGATATGAAAACCGGTGATGTCAAACTCATTGCAAGGGATGAGGCAAAGATTCTTGGTATACCGTGCTTTACACATGATGACCACTATGTAATAAGTAATTTAGCGCCAAAAGGCGGGCCAAGTAAACTTTTCAGGATTCCCGTACATGGCGGAGAGCCTATACAACTTACCTTTCATGACGGGAGTCACTGGTATCCGAGTTGTTCCCCCGATGGGAAATGGATATTATATACAAGTTTACAAGGTCGTTTTTTATACGTGTACAATACCGAAACAAAAACATCATCACGAGTATACCCTGAATGTGATAACCAAAATTGGTTTGGCAGTTTTTCACCGGACGGTTCTCAATTCTGTTACCTTCTCCAAATGGCAATGAATTCATTTGATGTATTTGTGGCTGAGTTTCCTGTCACTGACAATGGAAAATCTCAAACTAATTCCACTTTATATGGTACGCGACTTACGTTCACCGGCGGGTATAAATATACTACCAACTGGTCACCCGATGGGAAATGGATTGTGTACTGTCAACGGCCTGAGATTGGTCAGCTTAATCTTAATCGTGACATCTGGATTGTTCCGGCAAAAGGTGGTGATCCGATAAATCTAACTGCTTCACTGCCATCAAATCCCAAAACGATTGGTTATTCGGTGCTCGATGTGTCGCTGGAGAGTTTGAACCGTGCAATAGCTAAAGGCAACTATATAGCGCTCATAATTACCATTTTTATGACAGGTTTAGGAGCTGTCAGTGCCGTTATGTTAGTAAGGAATATAGTTCGCCCTGTCGATCAACTCGAAGAACTGGTCGGTAAAATTGCAGAAGGAGACCTTGATCAAAAAGTTACAATACAACGAAGTGACGAAATAGGCAGACTTGCTCAATCATTCAATCAAATGACACAGCAATTGAAAACGTCACTTGAGGATATCAAATCAAAAAATCAGGAATTAGAGAAGGCATACAAGGAACTGGAAACATTGGACAAAGCGAAGGATGATTTTTTATCCCTGGTGTCCCACGAACTGAGAACCCCGTTGAGTTCGATCCTGCTGAGTACTGAATTGATGCTGTACGGGCAGTCAAAATCCGAGGAAAAACAGAAGCAGTTTCTTACTACAACCATGAACGAATGCCGCCGACTTACACGGCTCACCAATGATGTCCTAGATCTTTCAAAAATCGAGGCGGGACGTATGGAATTTCATATAGGGCCTTTGAATGTTCGTGAACTGATTGAAGAAGTCATAAATACCATGCAAACAATAATTGAAAAAAAAGCGCTCACTATAAACTACAATGTACAACCTGAAGCAGATTATCTGCAAGGTGACAGGGATAAGGTAATCCAGGTTATAACGAATATAATTTCCAATGCAATAAAATACACGCCAGACGGTGGATCAATCACCGTTTCGGTAACATGTGACAATGAAACGGGAACCGTAGCCATACAAGATACGGGTAAAGGCATCGAAAAAGAAGATATCCCGAAGGTGTTTGATAAATTCAGGCAGCTTGAAAATATCGCACATCATTCGGATGGCACCGGCCTTGGTATGTCAATTGCAAAATCCATCATTGAGCGGCTTGGAGGATCGATCCGGATAGAGAGTGAACCCGGCAAAGGATCAACAGTATTTTTTACACTTCCGATAGCGGAAAAGCCGGAAAACAAAATTCGGGACAAAGATACAGTCAATAATGCAAATTCAATAGCCTACGATGCAAATAATGTGATGGAGAAGAAAATATTGATTGTCGATGATGAACAAGCCATGCGTTTTACTCTGAAAGAATGTATCGATGAAGCCGGTTTTATCCCGATTACAGCATCTGGCGGAGAAGATGCTCTCCGGATGGTAGCTGAGCATAAACCGTCCCTCATTCTTCTCGATGTCATGATGCCCGGAATGTCGGGTATTGAAGTGTGCCGTAAACTCAGGGAAAATCCAAAAACGAGTGGAATAAAAATCATCATGTTATCCGCAAGAGGCCAGGAGAAAGAGAAAGAAGAAGGGATGCAGGCCGGAGCGGACCGATATGTAACCAAGCCATTCAACTATCATGATTTACTCGACATTATTGAGGAACTGTTAAAGGATTAAATAAAATCGAAAGGAGGAATAGTTAGGAATACACAATAAAAAATCTCAGCATCGTACTACTTAAGGTCTTTTAAACAGGGGGACAAGGACGCAGTTGGTTAGATTTGGCAGTCCAGCAACTGCGCCCATGGAGGTTCCACCCTGCCCGGGTTTTTGTATGCCCGGATAGAAACCTTCAATACATAGTAATAAAATACAACAATGGGGGTCGTAATGAAAAGCAAAAACTTATGCGTAATGTTCATCTTTTTTGCCACTGCTTTGACAGGATTTGCCTATGCACAGAATGATGTAGTAGTAAGCTCTACTCCTTATGCAAGTGTAAATGCACTCGCAGGTGACGGAGACTACCTGTGGATTGGAACCGAATTTGGGCTTACCAAAATGCACAAGGCTACAGAGGAGAAAACGTTTTACCATGAACGTTTTGGTGACGGTCTTTTATCAGTTGAAATCACCGCGATGATTGTTGATCCTCAGGGAAACTTATGGATTGGAACGAATGGCGAAGGACTGGAAAAATTCGATGGATCAAACTGGCAAGTCTTAAACAGTGATACTTCCGCATTGCCGAATGATACTATCACTGACCTTGTTGTTGATAATTCTGGTCACTTATGGATAGCAACAACAGGTGGTGGGGCGGTAAAATATGACGGCAGTGAGATGATTGTTTATGATACATCTGTCGGATTGCCCTATAATATTGTTAATGCACTGTCTGTTGATAACGATGGTTCGGTGTGGTTTGGAACGAACTTTGGCTTAGGAAAGTTTGATGGTCAGGAGTGGACGAAGTATTATTCGTTTGATTCAGACCTTCCACACAATAAAGTTTTGAGCATTACATGTGACGGATCAGGTACGATGTGTATTGGAACATCCGGCGGTCTGGGCTTGTTTGACGGAGAAAACTGGGTTGTGTATAAAAAAGAAGAAACCGGTATGACAACCAATATAATCGATGTAATCGCCACTGATCCAATCGGGAACATCTGGATTGGTACTAGCGAAGGTTGTGCAAAATTCGACGGAGAAAACTGGACGATATATACTACCGATAACACCTGTCTGTCAAATAATGAAATCTTAGCTCTAACTGCGGACTCAGAAAGAAACATATGGGTTGGAACTTCTTATCGGCTTGCACAATTCGATGCCGAAGAGACTTGGAAAGAGCATAACACATGTATCCTCGCAGGTCAAGGCACTTGGTCGCGGATAAAAAATATGCCGACGATAAGAGGAACTCATACTGCACATGAAGTAAATGGAAAAATCTATGTCATTGGAGGTTATGATTATAATGATAGTCATATGGCTCTTTCCACTGTTGAAGAATTAGATCCGGCAACTCAAGAATGGACAACCAAGGAACCAATGCCAACGGTTAGATTTGGGCCTTTTGGAGCTGTAGTGAATGGCAAGATCTATGCAATCGGAGGTGTCGATGAAAATAAAACGTATGGAATTTCAACGGTAGAGGAATATGACCCTGCGACAGATACATGGACAACAAAAGCTCCCTTACAAAACCCTCGATGGGATCACGCTTCATGTGTGGTAAATGGAAAGATATATGTCATTGGAGGTGGATTCGGCGTTTCTTCAACAAATTCGACAGGTGTTGGACCAACTGAAGTATATGATCCTGAGGCGGATACATGGACAACAATAGGAGATATACC
>JAFGMP010000037.1 GCA_016927495.1 Candidatus Latescibacterota bacterium
AGAAAATCCGCACTTTCGACAACATAGAGATGAGCCATGATGTTGAATCGGGCGGGTTCGTGTATCAGCCGGTCGATTTTAGCTCCGGTGCTTACCGCTTTGTTCTCTTCCTTTTGAGAGCTCATATCGAATCCTCCACTTCTTCAATGGGAGGGTTTTCCTTTATAAACCGTCGCAGAAGTATACCGCCATAGGCAGCAACAACCAGGCCGGGAAGATAGAACAGAATACCGGTAGGCAACACAATTCCGAACTGTCCGTCAAGATATTTGTTCAACGGTATGGCAGCGCCTCCCAGCACCGCAAGGATATACAATCGGCGAAAATCGATAATATATGCGGTTAGACCAAGTGTTAAAAAAATATACGCACCGAGTACACACGATTTGAAATAACCTGTCCATATATGGTGGTACGCACCGCTGACCTTTAGAATTATCAAAACCGGTGTTGTTGTTGCAATAATCCAGAACACATATCGCATGCGACGTAAGTTTTTTTGGCGCGTTACACCAAGCCTGACAATACCGAGACGGGAAGTTGTGATATACTTACCATTGGCAAACATGACTATGACCGGCGGGACAAACAGTATAATGGTGATCACACGGTGTATTCCGAAGTTCTCGAGAACAGTGGAAATTCCTGCGATAACAAACATCATGCCTGAGAAAATGTCGATAATACCGTCACAATAGGTTGAACGGTACATTTTTTCTTCAAGGTTGTCCAGATAGTCATCTTTGATCATTATCACAGATCACCTCCTTCGGACGGAAGCGGATATTTACGAGTGAAAGTTACCAGCGATCGTATTCCGTAAAATAGGATAAACAGGCCGGGTACACCGAATGAAATCATATAATGCCATGGATCTCCAATGATATTTCGCAGAATTTCAACAGCAAGAATGCCGAAACCGATTACAAAGCCATATATTGTAAGATGAGGGATACCTAAAAGATGTGCTTTAAATGACAAGAGAACCACAGCTCCGACAGCGATGCTCAGCGGTACAATAAAGCCCTTAATATCTACACCGGTTACCTCGGTGAACTTACCTGTCGCAGTCAGAATAATAAGTATGGCGAATACGATGAGTGAAATTATCGATAGTCCAAGTGATTTTTTGAGCGCCGTTTTATGTTCTGTGCCGAATTTTGCAATACCAATCCGGGGGGCAGCGATGATTTTCTTTCCGTAATAGGTTAATAATGAACCTAACAAACCCGGGAAAAGAATCATAATAAGAATATACCAGAGTCCAATCATTTCACGAATAACCGATGCTACAGAAAATAGCATAAGCAGCATACCGAACATGATATCGAAGAAACCATCCTCGAATGTAGATTGCCAGACTTTTTTTTCAAGCTCTTTCAGATTAACGTTGTAATCCATTTTTTAAATCCTTTCGCAAACAGGTATGTTTCGCAAACATGTTTATAATATATTCCAATTCACTTGTTTGTCAAGCAAAAAATTTTCATTATTTTAATATTTACTTTTCTTCGATTCTTCACTATCTATTTTTAATACTGTCTGTTGCTTTTCCAACATTCTTTCTTCCTCCGGAGTATCGCATGACTCTTAACGGGTATACTGATATAACGAGACGTAATTTTAACTCAAGTTTTGCTGCCACTTCCGCATGTCTGGTATTCTCTGCAGGTTGCAGCGCTTTCTTTCCTGTTTCCGAAAACAAAGACACACAGGAAGATTCCGGTAGAACACCACCGTATTTGAACGGCTATGAAAAACTCTACAAGCAAAATCCCCGTGAAACGGCGCTGCAGTGGTTTAAAGACGCAAAATTTGGGCTTTTTATGCATTACGGGCTGTATTCGCTGCTCGGTCGTCACGAATGGGTAATGTATCGTGAAAAGATACCTGTCGCAGAATATGAGAAACTAAAAGACGATTTCACCGCAAAAAATTTCGATGCCGATTTTATTACTGACCTCGCTCTCGATGCCGGAATGAAATACATCACCATAACCTCACGGCATCATGACAGCTTCTGCCTGTTTGATTCGTACGTGTCTGATTATAACAGCGCAAGCAGCCCGGCGAAACGTGACCTGATAGGCGAACTGGCTGAACAGTGCTGTCAAAAAAGGCTGGGATTGTTCCTGTATTATTCATATGCCCTTGACTGGCGTCACCCATACTTTTATCCGCGAAAATTTTTAGATATTGCGCGGCCTGCATACGATAATCACGAACCGCGGTATAAATGGAGTAAAGATGAGGATTTCCGGCGCTATATCAATTTTGTGCACGGACAGATACGGGAACTTCTGACAAATAATGGCCCGGTTGCCGGTATGTGGTTCGATCCCATCATGGGGTATTATGCACGGCCCGATCTGTTCCCAATCGGGGAAACCTATGCAATGGTTCGTGAACTGCAACCCCAGACGCTTATTTCATTCAAACAGGGGGCAACCGGTGACGAAGATTTTGCCGCACCCGAACGTTCGGGACATTCTCTCGCCGACCGTGTTCGTGATCTCATCGGACCCGAACAAGCGAAAATTGCGGAAAACGCATGGAACAAAAACAAGGATAAGCACATCGAAATTTGCGACACCCTCCAACCGCAGGGATGGGGCTATATCAAGGCTGATGACGGCCACCATAAAACCGCCGACCAGGTAATGGACATGCTGGCAAATGCCTCAGCCATGAACGCCAACCTTCTGCTGAATACCGGACCTTTACCGGACGGTTCCATTCACCCTGAGGATGTGAAAACACTGAGAGAGGTAGGGCGGCGTTTGCGTTCGGAGGTGTAAAAAGAAAACCAATTATACATATTTACAAATCACATATTACAGCATAATATATCCAAAGGGAGGAATCATGAAACGTTTACTGGCAGTACTCTTGTTCGCATTTTTAACGGCCGGTTTACTGGCGCCGTCACAGCAGTGTGCCGCGCAGGCATCGGGACAAAACATATTCGGGGAAACAGAACAGCAACGTGATGCCCGTATGCAATGGTGGGCCGAGGCCCGATTCGGCATGTTCATTCACTGGGGGCTCTATGCGCTGCCCGCTCGTCACGAATGGATCAAAAACAGGGAACGTATCCCGGACGAAGAGTATCAGAAGTACTTCGAACTGTTCGATCCCGACCTCTATGATCCCGCAGAATGGGCGCGTGCAGCAAAAAAAGCGGGCATGAAATATGTGGTCATAACCTCGAAACATCATGAGGGTTTCTGCCTGTTCGACTCGAAGTACACCGATTACAAAGCAACCAACACACCTTACGGTAAAGACCTTCTGAAACCGTTTGTCAAAGCTTTCCGCGACGAGGGCCTGAAGGTCGGTTTCTACTATTCCCTCATCGACTGGCACCATCCTGAATTTCCTGTCGACCGTATTCACCCCATGCGTGACAACAAGGAGTTCAGGGAACAGGAAAAGAACCGTGATATCACCAAATATCAGGAATATCTGCATAATCAGGTTCGTGAAATTCTGACCATGTACGGCAAAATCGATTGTCTGTTCCTCGATTTCTCCTATCCGGGTGATGACGGCAAGGGCAGGGATGACTGGCAGTCGATAAAACTGCTAAAGATGATCCGTCAGATTCAGCCTGATATCATCGTCAACGACCGCCTCGACCTGCTCGATGTGCCCGGCGGATGGGATTTCAGAACACCCGAACAGTTCAAACCCCGCGAGTGGATCAGGATGGACGGTAAACGTGTGCCCTGGGAAACCTGCCAGAC
>JAFGMP010000283.1 GCA_016927495.1 Candidatus Latescibacterota bacterium
AAAAACATAGTTTTCCCTTCCAATGAGTCTATTTGTTAGTATCATAAATAATTTACTCTTTTATATAACAATACAATATATATAACATAGGAAATATCTACATTTATCAGCTTTTTTTCTAATATACATAAATTATAGGTCTTATAGATTCCGTTGAATAGATGGAATATAGCAATGTTAAAACATAACATTCATTCTACCATTAAGCAACAAAAAAACCACCGCTTTTCACGGTGGTTTTCATTTTCCTCAATTTCTACTTCCCTTACTACTTCTCCTTACCTTCGCCTATCTCCCCTTCATTGCCGATAAGTTACCAATGTATTGCCGATACATTGCCGTTAATTCATAGGAGCGTTTCCGTCACAATCCACTGTAATCCCCATTTCTCTTAAAAGCCTGGTAAAAAAGGCCATTACCCAATAGAACCGGGATGAATCATATAAAATACGCTCTTTTTGTGTGATCCCGCCGGGGAAGCACAAGGTCGTGCAACACCTTGTGCGGAAATGTGGTACAGTGATATCAGACTATAATGGGGCTTTGCCCCTTTCCCGGAAAAGGTGCGGAAAAACCCGGGAAATTCCGGGTTTTTCCGTCAATTTCAACTGTTTTTATCACGCTCTTACAATCTCGAAAAATACAGAAACAGGATGGGTTCCTCGGTTGTATTGATATTGGAATGCGGCGTGTAACCGGTCGGTGGAATTTTATATGCAGTACCCGGAAGCTGCCAGCGTATCTCCTTGCCGAGGAACGCGAGGTTTTTGCCCTCGACGACAGACCAGACTTCTTCAAGGCCTACACCGTGACTATGTGGCTGGCCTATGGTCATGGCGTTGAAAATGAGCAGGTTTACCGATTTGAGCGTAGCGAGGCCGTCGGCAGTGGTGAAAATATTCTTGCCGTTGTGGCTCCAGTGCACCTGAAGGTAGCCGTCGTTTCGGTAAGGCATGGTCTTTTCATCCTTAATCACCAGCTCTTTTTTCGGTGTGAATCCTGCGGGCACCGGTTCGTTGATGAGATACATAATCATAAACTCTTCACCGGTATTTTTTATGGTGAATTCAAGGCCTTCCGGGATAAGCACGAACATACCGTTGCGAAGAACCACTGTTTTATTTCCTGCGGTTATGGTGCCTTTGCCTGAAACGAAGTAAAAGACTTCCTGCTCACCTTTTAGCGTTGTGGGAGTGGTTGAAACCATTGGATCGATAGTGCCCCGAGAGAAACGGTTAGCCGCTGTGAGCACCGCACCTTTCCGGGTGGGTACAAGAGGATCATTACCGGCAAGTTTGGTCAGGATTGCCCGTTCGGTAATGGTGCCGTGGGAATTGAACGGGATCGAGTTCTGCCAGCTTCCCATGAACATGTCGATGTCGGGATCTTTTGCGGGATCCAGAGGCCGTGGATCGAGCTGATTCTGGGCAAAAGCCAGTGTGGTGAATACGAGCAGCATCAGAATTGTAGAAAACAATGTGCGCGGCATGTAAAACCTCCCAAATTTTGATTAATATGTTTGATTAATTTATCTGCGTAAATCTGCGGTCTATTGGTATTTATAAGTGATAGATATGATCATATCCTTACATTTTATCGATTACAAGACCTTCTTTCCATGTAAGCTGGTTTTCTATGTTATCATGCATTTTATAGGGTATGACAAAAGATGCTATGTCCGGCCCGATAATGTTGATTTTCGATAAATCGGTCTGCCCGACTCCTGCCCATGAAAGGTAACTAAGATAACCGATATCGTCGATATTAACTCCCATCAGATGGGATGTTACTCTGTCGACCGCCACCATATCAAGGCCCGCAAGGGCGAATCCATGTTCCACAGGTGTCCCGTCTGTCGGACCGTTGCCCTCCATACCCACGAGGCCATCAATAATGGCTAACCGGGGCTGTATTCTTTGTGCAAGCTGAAAAATGTTGAAATTGAGGCCTTTCGTGCCCGCATTATGCATTTTCGTTTTCTGTCCTCTGAACAGTCTGTTTTTACGGGTTATGACATTTACCGGCGATCCCATTATGATGTTTTTGATACTTAAGGTAACAACAACGCCGTTGTGTGTTTTAGGGCGGGTGAGAGAAATGATATAGTTATCGGGATCAAGGAATGTATCGATGATTTCAATGTCGAGCGGGTGTATATCCTGGCCCAGTATCCAAAGGATCGATGTGGAATTTTCATTAAAATCGACACACTTGACATTGTATTCTTTCTCCAGTTGGTAATAGTTGTGATTCTTCAGACATTCCACAGTACCGCCCGGCCTTCCGGTAGAGTCGCCGACTATTATTCTCTTTTTATAGATCGGTTTGAGGAAATCGAGTACACCGCGAACCGCATCGGGATGTGTTGCTGCGAGATCATTCAGGGGATCGACAAGATTTGATTTAATAACGACCTGTTTGCCTTTGATTCCTTCTTTTATCTCTTTCTCAAAAGGTTTCAGCGCCTGATACACCATGTCTCTTCTATCATTGCCGGTCACAAATGAAACGCTGCTTTTGCTTCCATTGCTTCTCAATGCACCGTGAACGGTATCAGTTTGCGTCATACCGCAAACAAGACCCGCCGCACCTAATGTGACAGTCTTTAAAAATAACCGTCGGTCACGGCTCAGCTCGATAGTATCAACAGATTCATTTTCTCTGATCATATTCTGTCCTCAATTTTTCCATTCCATCATTCTTTCAAAATTATCATGTAATTTGTATGTTTTTACAAACTTTGCCGGATCGGGGCCGATGATTTTAATTTTTTCCAGATCACCCTGGCCAACTCCGCTGTCGGCACAATATGTCAAATAACCCACATCCTCGAAAGGTACACCCATAAGTAAACATCCCACACGGTCGACCGCAATAAAATCCGTGCCGGCAACCGCGACACCATGATGAATGCCTGTTCCGGCAGTCGGTCCGTTTCCCTCCATACCTTCGAGACCGTCAAGAATCGCGAGCTGCGGTTGAACTTTTTGGGCCAGCAAATACAGATTGTAATTGAGCCTTTTCACATCTACCGTATGCATTCGGCCTTTATCGTGACGGGTGTCATCGACAAGCGGCGCTCCCATAAGCATGTTTTTCGCGGTAAGGCTTACCACCATACAATTATGGGTTTTAATACGGCAGAGAGATATGATATAATTATTCGGATTGAGGAAATCATCGATGATACGGATATCCATCGGATGGCCTTCTTTCCCCAGAACCCAGATACGTTGATAATTGTGAGTATTAAGATCGACCAGTTTTACGTTGAATTCCTTCTCAAGGGGAAAGTAATCGTACAGATGATAATGTTTGATTGTTCCGGGCATGTCCTTATATCGCCTTCCGGTCGATTCGGCAATCCATATTGTTTTTTTATACAATGGTTTGAGGAAATCCAGCACACCCCTAATTGCATCGGGATGTGTGGCGCAAAGTATGGTCTCTTTCCCCACCAGATTCGGTTTAATGATAACCTGTTTCCCTCTTATTTGTTCCTTTATGGTATTTATAAAGGGTTCAAGCACCTTATATATATTCTCCCGTCTGTCTTCTCCGGTTACAAACGATACAGTTGTACCGACGGTATTTGGCGACCCGGAAAAAGGGAACCCATGCGCTGTAAACGTGTCAAAAGCGCTGACAGCCATGCTGCCGGTCAGCAGTTTTAAAAAAGTGCGACGGTTGTTGATATCAAATGGTAATTTGTTTATCATATTTGTATTATTTTCAGGTGTCATGCCGGCTCATTATCAAAAAAAAAGTATGAAAGTTTAAATATGGTTTTCCCCGAACCTGTTTTGTCCGGTTGGTATAAAAATGATAAAATAAAAAAGCGTTTACTTCAATATTAACATTTTATTCGTTGACGAATAATCACCGGATTTTAGATTGACAAAATATAGTCCGCTTTCGACTTTCTTTCCGTTTGTATTTCTGCCGTCCCATATAACTCTAAAATAACCCGGTTGTGACATGTCATCGATTAATGTGGTC
>JAFGMP010000284.1 GCA_016927495.1 Candidatus Latescibacterota bacterium
AATAAACATGCAGATAGATATTGGCTTTGGAGATCCAATCTACCCAAAACCAACAAAAAACAAACTTCCATCTATTTTAGATTTCCCGGCCCCGGCACTATATTGCTACAGTAAAGAAAGTGCAATCGCCGAGAAATTCGAAGCAATATTCAAATTAGGATTACTAAATAGCCGTATCAAAGATTTCTATGATATTTGGATATTATCTCGCCAATTTGCCTTTAGTTTATCAACACTTTCAAAAGCTGTCGACAAGACCTTCAAACAAAGAGGAACCACAATCTCGAAACCAATAGCGGCATTTTCAGAAGAATTTATTTCATCAAGACAATCCATGTGGAAAGCTTTTCGCAAGAGATTAAGGCAGGATCATTTACCTGAATCATTCCATGAAATTGTGACAAGCATTAGCGAATTCATGGAGCCGGTTATCAAGAGAAAAACTGCAGATATAAGATGGACGGTTAAAGGGAAGTGGTCTAGATATTTTATTTCCTAATGAGCAATCCCCCTTCATTTGCCTCTTATGCATCCTGACCAAAACAGGCACCTTCACATCTACAAAATCATATATCCGCACATCAGTTTTCTCATGATACTCTCTATGCAGCCGTCCGGCATATTGGGCTATAGTACCTTTCCATGATATGGGAAAAGGCAGAAAAAGCGTATCAAGAGCGGGTAAATTTAATCCTTCACCCAAATACCCTCCTGTAGAAAAACAATAAATGCAGAACCACTTTCTACATTATTGACATCCGTACATGGGGCTACAGTAACTTGATTTTTCCAAGCCCGACAATTGTAAAGATTCTTTACGATGCCCAGAAGAGGACTTGCCTTCCATTCGAAAACTTCCTGTTTTCTCATTCCAGGCCCCTGCCGCTCACTTCCGCAGGCATCCATGCCTGCTCTTCCTCCCTGGTCGGTCGGCGTTCGCTCTATTCAAGTCCTCTCTTTACAACTATGCAATAAAAAAGACCCCCTCACGGGAGTCTTTTTTATTGCATGCCCAGAAGAGGACTTGAACCTCCACCTCCTTGCGAAGACTAGAACCTGAATCTAGCGCGTCTACCAGTTCCGCCACCTGGGCAATAAGTGAAAAACAGTGTATCCGCAGAGTACGACTTTGTCAATGTTGACATTTTCTGTTTCACAAAATGAAACGGGGCAAAATTCTTTACTTTTTTGATGATATTTGGCGTGGTGTTTACTATACTTTCATGGTGTGAGCGAATCGATAGCACAATACCTCAATAAGCATATTCTTCTCGTCGAGGATGAAGCCATCATTGCCATGGACGAATCCCGGTCGCTTTCCAGACTTGGCTACCGGGTTACGACGGTCCACTCCGGAGAAGCTGCTCTTACCTGTCTGGATGAACACAGTGATATCGATCTTGTCTTGATGGACATAGATCTGGGCAGGGGGATGGATGGGACACAGTGTGCCGTATCCATTCTGGAAAAACGTGATATCCCGATTCTGTTTGTATCTTCCCACATCGAGTCGCAGATAGTCGAAAGAACAGAGGCTATCACCGTTTATGGCTACGTGCCAAAGGGCGCTGGCGAGGCGGTGCTGAACGCCTCCATCAAAATGGCTTTCCGGTTATTCGATGAAAAAAGGCAAAGAAAAGACGTAGAAGACTCGATACTCAAAAGCAATCAAATGCTAAGAAAAATTATCGATTCGGTGCATCAGTCAATTTTCTGGAAAGATATGGAAGGCAGATACCTGGGCTGCAATAAGACATTCGCCAATACGGTTCGGATTGAACACCCGGATGATATCATCGGTATGACCGATTACGACTTGCCCTGGCCCCGGCATGAAGCCGATGACTACCGCGCGGACGACAAGGAAGTTATCCTGACGGGAAAATCCAAACTCCATATCATCGAACCGCTTCTTGGCGCAGATGGTGTCAGGAGAATCATTGATACATCCAAGCATCCGCTTTTTAATGAACACGGACACCCATTCGTGGTGATCGGCATCTATAGCGACATAACTGAAGTTCGCCGTGCCCAGGAGTATCTCCAGAAAAAGGATTCAGCCTTCGAAAAACTCGCTTCTCAGGTCCCCGGGATGCTGTATGAGTTCCTAATGAAACCCGACGGCAGTTTTTCGGTGCCGTTCTCAAGCCAGGGCGTAATCGATATATTCGGCTGCAGTCCGGAAGATGTGAAGGATGATTTCAGTCCGATATTTAACGCGATTTACGATGAGGACAAACCGCTTATCCTGCGTACGATCGAAGAATCGGCAACATCATTGAGTCAGTGGAAATGCGAATACCGTGTACAATTGCCGGGAAAGCCAATACAATGGATATACGGTAATTCCATACCCGAAAAGCAGAAAGACGGTTCAATCAGATGGTATGGATACAACGTCGATATTTCCCTGCAGAAGGCCGCACAGGATGAAATCAAGGCCCAATTGAAAAGCAAAGTCACACTGCTCAAGGAAGTGCATCACCGGATAAAAAACAATATCGCTTCCATCGCAAGTCTTTTGTCCATACAGGCCGACATGTCGGAAAACCCGGAAGTGAAGAACGAACTGCATCATGCCTGCAGCCGCATAGAAAGCCTCAAGCTTCTCTATAACATTCTTCTTTCGGGCGATGAATACGAGACCATGCAAATAAAGGGGTATCTGGAAAAAGTAATTCAGACGATCCTCGAAATACATAAGGATGAAATACACTTTTCGGTTCATTTGGATTTCTCAGATTTTACCGTCTATGCCAAAAAAGTGTTTCCCATCGGCATCATAGTAAATGAATTGATGACAAACATAATTAAATATGCATTCCCGGGAAAGGATAATGGAAATGTGTATATAACGCTCAATAAGGAATTCCCCTGGGCGACACTTGTCATCCGTGACGACGGCGTGGGCATGGATGCAGCCAACAATAACGATCCTTCAAATGGTTTTGGAATATCGCTTGTCAAACTGCTTTCTGATCAAATCGGAGGCTCCTTCTCAATAGACGGAACAAAAGGCACACAGAACACCATCAGGTTCCCCATAGAGGCAGAGCAGATATCCCTTCCTTTACAATAAGCGATTACTCCATAAAAATGAAAATCATGGTATACTGAAGTTGTGAATGATCCATATCTGCCATGAGGTGTTTCCGGTCATGTTTCACTTGTCCTTTTTATCGGTGATCTTCACGGTCATGCTCGGTTCGGTCACCGTGTTTGTATTTGCATATCTTTCGATCACTCAAAAAAAACCATATTTATATGGTTTTTTCGCTATCCTTCTTTGCCTGCAGGCCATCATCACAGGATCCGGTATCAAGTTATATTTCCTTCATAACTCAATACCATTCAACTCGTTTTATCCTGTATATTTCATCCTGGCCAAAATCGGTATCGTTGGTCTCATATTTCTCCTGCCTGGCTTTTCACACT
The DNA here is from genome assembly GCA_016927495.1 of Candidatus Latescibacterota bacterium. Classification (GTDB taxonomy): domain Bacteria; phylum Latescibacterota; class Latescibacteria; order Latescibacterales; family Latescibacteraceae; genus JAFGMP01. The sequence continues at coordinate 3,436 of JAFGMP010000284.1, forward strand.
TGTTGTATTATGGGAGAATATCCATAAGCAGCCTATGTGTTTTCGGGCTATGGACAGCTGGCGCTGTCATTCTTACCTTTTTCAGCTATATGCTTCAAAACAACGATGTGGTAATCAGGATCATCTGGATTCAGCTTTTACTGTCACATATTTACTTTATTCTCTTATCGTTTCTGTTCAGTAGACGGACAGCATTTATTCCAGACCACGGCAACCTGTGGTGCGCACGTTCACTTGCAATACTTGCAGTTCCGCTGACAGTTCATGTAGCCAGCATTATGTATCTCGTGTTTTCAGTCAGCTTTTCATTCATTTGTGTCATAAGTTTATTCAATGCACGTCAACTGGGAATAGTTACAAGCACAACGGAATCCTTCGAGCTTTCGGATTCAGTTTCAAGGCAATATTCCATAAGCCCCAGAGAAAAAGAAATCATAGAATGGCTGTTACAGGGATTCTCAAACAGTGAAATTGCCCGTAATTTTTGCATATCTGAAAAGACAGTGAAGAATCATGTGTGGAGTATTTATCGCAAATTGGGCATCAAAAACCGAATGCAGCTGTTTCATATCATGCATGAGCTCAGTGTATGACATAATTAGGAAAATGAGCCGAAAGTCCTAGTGAGTGTAGCGCCCCGTTACCGTACCTTTGGAAACAAAAGGAGCGGTATTCATGAAAATCAAATTTTCTGTAAGTCTTATATTCTTAATAAGTCTTTATGTGTATGCAGCGCCTGCGTCACACACAGGCCGGTACTATTATGTCGACAGTAATGCCGGAGACGATCGAAACACCGGGCTTTCTATTGAATCACCCTGGAAAACCATTCGGAAACTGAATTCCATACATTTTTCTCCAGGTGACACAATCCTCCTATGCGCAGGGGCGCTGTTTTCAGGAAGGCTCGCAGTAAAAGGCTCGGGAACAGCTGATAAACCAATAGTTTTGTCCAGCTACGGAGAAGGCCCATTGCCGGTCATTGCAGCCGCGGGACAACACAGTGAGGCATTGCTTCTAAAAAATTGTGAGTTCTGGGAAGTAACTAATCTGGAGATCACCAACACTCATCCAAAAATTGCCGAGCGAAGATACGGGATACGGGTAGCATCCTGGAATTTCGGCACGATGGATCATATTTACCTCAAGGATTTGTATATCCACGATGTGAGCGGAGATATATTCAAAAAAGACCGATGGGAAGGCCACGGCATATTATGGGAGAATGGCGGGAGATTAAAGAGATCGAATTTCAATGATCTCCGGATAGAGAACTGCCGCCTCGAACGTACGGACCGCACTGGCATCGGAGGATCCTCGCCATACAGACATAAGTCGGGCGTTTGGTTCCCGAGCACAAATGTAGTCATCCGAAATAATTACCTCGAAGATATAGGAGGGGACGGCATCAAGGTGTTCGGCTGTGACGGGGCCCTGGTTGAGTACAACATAGTAAAAAACGCCTCCCAAAGGAATGACGGTTACTGCTGCGGCATTTGGCCTTTTGCATCTGATAACACGATAATTCAATACAACGAAGTCAGCGGTATGCGCGGAACCGTCGACGGTTATGCCTTCGATGCGGATTTCGATACCCGCAACACGTTATTTCAGTATAACTACAGCCATGACAATGAGGGCGGTTTTATGTTCGTTTTCACGCCCAGGCCGTCGGAACACAACGAAGGGACAATCGTCAGATACAATATTAGCGTAAACGACGGGACACGGATTTTCTCGATCGGCGGTCCGGTTAAAAATGTTCAGATTTATAATAATTCAATCATTACCGGAGAAGGCATGGTCGTTCAAAGCCTTTTGATTTCTCCTGCTGAACACCACGGCAGGTTATACTATCCGGATGACATCTCCATAAAAAACAACATTTTTTTAACCCGTGGCATCGGTCAATTCGTTCAGAATATTGCTCCTGTTGACGCTAACGGACTCTATACGGGGGTACCCGGCATTGGAGAAACCAAAAGGTTTGTACTGGAATCCAATCTTCTGTTCGGAAATAATTTTTGGGTTCCGGCAACCGGAAAAAATTTCTCAGGCGATCCGATGATTACATTCGCACAGGAAAATATGATAGGTTATCTTGCGGGGTTGTATACTCTGGAAAACGGCTCGCCCTGTATCGGTACAGGTCTCTATATCGAAGGGAACGGCGGAAAGGATTTCGCGGGTAACGATGTAGAAGATGAACTGTCCCCGGATATCGGGGCTGTGCAATATGTGAATGACACTCGGAATTGAATTATGACCCAGTAAGCTTTTCTTTTTATATTATTCAGGCCGATGATAAAGATACATAACACCTGGCATAAGGAGAGTCCAGTATCGAAATTATCGTCCTTGCTACACTTTCGGTCCTCATTGTCATTCTCCTGTGGATTTTCTTTACCCTGGGGAAACCAACGATACCACAACAGGAAGGAGACATCCTGGAAGAAAACGGCAATGGAACTTCGCCCTGTCCCCTGTGCAGTACCCTTCTTAAGCGCGGAGAAAAAGTCCATTCGGTGGTGTACCCGGGCAATAATGACCGTCTGGTTGAGATCTACGGCTGTCCCTACTGCTATCCTCAGAACTCAAGCTGCAAA
>JAFGMP010000285.1 GCA_016927495.1 Candidatus Latescibacterota bacterium
GTGGTTAGTTTATACTATTCACAAAAATTTTTTAAACATAACAATATATTGCTAATTACTATAAATCATGAACTGTCACTCTGAGTGAAACGAAGAGTCTTAAAATATATACGAGATTCTTCACTTCGTTCAGAATGATACGACGCTTGGTCATTATTGATAAAGTTCTTTAAACAGTTTGAGTCAGGGCGGAGTAAAAATACAAAAGAACTGTCTCGACAAGTATGAGAATGAAAATTAAAATTCCTCTACATCACTCCTGAAAATATGGGTTGCACGAACTCAACCAATAGTGTAAGATTTACAGTATCATAAAAATCAGCAGCAACTTTATGCATTGTAAAGGAAAACATGGAAATGAAAAAAATAATCATTTTGTTTTCGTGGTTGTGTTTGTTATGGATTGTCGTTGGCAATGCATACGGTTCTGAACCGGATCATTCTTTTGTTCCGGGGGTTGTCATCGATTACTCTCCAGCTTCGACAGAGATCTACATTGGCTGTCCGAGCATTGCGGTCTTGCCTGATGGCAGTTATGTGGCATCCCACTCGTTTTTCGGTCCGGGATCGACCCAAAACCGCTCTTGTGTATTCAAGTCTTTGGACAATGGGGAAACATGGCTCAAACTCTCTGATCTTGACGGCCAGTGGTGGTCGACACTGTTCGTGCATGATGGCGACCTGTACATCATGGGTGTGAATCGCCGTTACGGACAGGCGGTGATACGGCGTTCCCGCGATGGCGGCAGAACATGGACAAACCCTCTTGATGAACATACCGGCCTTTTGCTCCCGGAAGAAGAACATCACTGCGCACCTGTCCCGGTTGTGTTGTTTAATGGTCGAATATGGCGTGCAATGGAAGATCGTAATCCGCCCGAAGGCTGGGGAATCAACTTCCGGTCTTTCGTTATGTCGGCTCCCGCAGATGCCGATTTGCTCGAAGCGAAAAACTGGACAACGAGCAATCGTCTCCGCTACAATCAGGACTGGCCGGGCAGCGCATGGCTCGAGGGTAACATTGTGGTAACACCGGAGGGTAAAGTATGCAATATAATCCGTAACCACACCGAAACCGGTGGCAAAGCTGCGGTTATACAGGTTTCCGATGATGGCAAAACAATGTCGTTCGACCCCGAAACCGGATTTATCGATTTCCCCGGCGGCAGTAAAAAATTCACAATCAGGTACGATATTGCCACCGGAAAGTACTGGTCGCTGACCAATTATATCAGGGACTGTGACAAAGGTGGTGATCCCAACATGACACGCAACACTCTTGCCCTCATCTCATCATCCGACCTGAAGAACTGGACAGTGAACTCAATTCTTCTGTACCATCCCGATGTGGAGAAAACCGGATTCCAGTATGTGGACTGGCTGTTCGCGGGTGACGACATTATTGCGGTGTCACGGACAGCCTTTGACGACGGTATCGGCGGCGCTCACAACTGCCATGATGCCAACTATTTTACATTTCACCGTGTGAAGAATTTCCGGAAACGAACGATGGATGATCCGTTGCTGAAATAGTATCGATTTTTTTGTTGATAAACACATAAAAAATTGAGAGATTAAGGTATAAAATGAAAGGACATGCCCTCACCCCTTTGATTCCCTGTCAAGTCCTAAAAAATGGGAGAGGGGCACGCCACGAATGTTCGGGAATTTGCTCCCCCTCGCCCGCGTGGAGCGCGGGAGAGGGGGTCAGGGGGGTGAGGGCAAAAAAGAGTATACCCGCCACCGTAACAATTATCGGGGATTATTATCATGATACCGTCATTCGAAATACAAAATTATCGCTTGTTTAAACATTTAATGATCGATAAACTCGCACGGGTTAATCTCATTACCGGGAAAAATAATGTAGGGAAAACAGCTGTTTTTAAGCCCTCCGATTACCTGCAAACCAAATACTCCAGGATAAGATTCGACACCTGCTGACTCGGCCGGTCGGACGTCCGGCGAAGAAGCCGATTGTGTTGTTATACAAATTTTTCATATCAGGCTTCCAGTTGGGAAAAAACACGTCGTGTGGTAGCCAAGGTTGAATGGCATCAGGGAGAGTTATTCCCACGTGTTGGATTTATCGTGACAAACATGAGCGCCAAACCAAAACACGTGGTACATTTCAATAATGGACGCGGTACAGCCGAACAGTGGATCAAAGAAGGCAAATATGCACTGAACTGGACGCGGCTTTCCTGCAAACGGTTCGTCTCGAATCAAGTGAGGCTCTGGTTATTCGTTCTGGCATACAATCTGGGCAATTTTCTCAGACGCTTGGTGCTTCCAAGAAAAATCAAACATTGATCACTTCGCAGTCTTCTTGTCAAGCTCATCAAGATCGGAGCGAAGGTAGTCAGACATAGCAGATACGTCACGTTTCAGATGGCTGAGGTTGCGATAGACAAGAGGCTGTTTGCCGAGATACTATCTCGGATTGAGCGATTGCGTTTCAATCCTGCGTAAAATTACGGTTTTCGGGCTGTTTCAAGGGACACGTGTCTCTCAACATGGATATTTCAGTGATTATTATGCATATGTGCTGAAAAATATAACAACAAGAAGACAGAAAATGTTGGCAAATTTACTTGGTTTTGATTATAATTGGTTTATCGAGAAGAATCTTGGGAGTTTTAACACCACATGATTTTGATATGGTGAATATCGGATAAATACTTGCCTAAGCACTATTGGTAAATCATATACTTTTCTAAATAATGTTCAACAACTGCATTATTATTCATAATCATTGAATAATGATATATGGAATACCAGATAATATGCTCTGAAATAAGTTATTTTATCTCGGTAAAAATAGTACTGTTGTATATGGGATGCTCACAGGCGGATGGAGTACCTAAACAATATGGTTTTGCCGCGACATGGAGGCATAATGCGTAATGCTCTATCGATTCTTTTCATGCTGTTGTTGCTGACAGAAGGTGAGGTTTATGCGGAAGGTACTTTGGTAAAATATACAACAGAAGATGGGCTTGTCAACAACGAGGTCAATGCCATTGCTGCTGTTGACAGCGCTGCATGGATAGGAACCTCAGGCGGCATTTCATATTACAACGGTGAGTCGTGGACAAACTATACCACTGCCGATGGCCTGGTATACGATTACGTAACCGCTCTCGATACCGCACCCGATGGGAGCCTCTGGGTCGGAACGCAGGGTGGCGTGTCACATTATGATGGTACTCAGTGGGTAAGTTACACGGTCTATAACGGGCTTGCCGATGGCGGTATTTTGGGGATCAAGGTCGCGGACAGCGGTGATGTCTGGGTGACGACCCGGGGTGGAGTGAGCTCATTCGATGGGAGTGTGTGGACACATTACCTGTTTAATTCATATGATTATAGGACTAGTTCCGTATATAGTTTCCATTATGGTCGCATTGCGGGCGACTTAAAGTATCATGCAATTTCACCCGATGGAAATGTCTGGGCCATAACGCTCGATTATAATGTGGTGATGTTCGATGGATCTGACTGGTACGACTGTGAAGCGGATATTGAATATGATAATGCTGAGATTACGGGATTTGAAACTACACCTGATGGCAAAATATGGTTGTCGTACTGGTCACCCTATCCGGATATCGGTGATGGCATCATGTGCTATGATGGATCTGGCTGGAATATACTAGATTTACCTGAGAATGGTACTGTCAGGGAAATGACAGTTCACAAAGACGGATCTATCTGGGGTATCACTGGATATGGTAGTATAAGTCATTTTGATGGTAATGAGTGGGTCTCTATGAGTGGAGATATTTTGAAATCGTCGAAGACGATGGCTTTGGGAGGTGACGGTACTTTGTATGCTTCGGCCGTAGTTGTTCCTCAAGAACAGCCATCTTACTTGGAAGGTATATGGATATATAAACATTTTTTACAACCGTCCTCAAATGAAATCCAGGCACAGTCTGTAATTGGTGATTTTTCTCAGAAACTTTCTCCTAATATCAGGATAGGTAATAATTTGGTATATGAAGGAGTTCAGTCAAATTCTCCTGAAGGAACATGGACAACATATTCTATTGGAAATATCAGAGACATATCGGTAAAAGATGATTACGTCTGGTGTTCGACAGCACAAGGTGTGATGAAATTTAATCATCTGTACAAGACTGCAATGAGTATTGGAGGACAGAACGGAAACATAGCTGTTACAAATGAAGGAAATGTTTGGAGTGCGGCAAAGCGTGTATATTATTGGGATGGCCGGGCATGGTCTGATGACACTACTCTACTGGATCAACCTTATGGCGGGCCTTATGAAACTCTTTTTATCCAAATGTATAATCCGACATTGGCTGTGTCGGAAGATAATTCAGTTTATTTGGCAACTAGATACGGTGCTTCGGTTTTCAGGGATAACACATGGTCTAGTATAACAGTTTATAACGAATCTTCGGAAGGTACCATTCAAAAAAACGGAACAATCTGGCAAGTTTCAAATACAAATGTAAGGTCTTTTTCCGATGGTTCATGGACCGATCATACATTTCCATTGGATAAAGATTCTTATTATATATCAAACATTGAATCATCACCTGATGACAATATCTGGGTAGATATTTCCGGCCACAGTACAGTTAGCGCCTTTAGTTATGACGGCCAGACATGGACAGATTATAATCATGCAGAGAAGCTATCCGAGTACTACAAATTCATGGCCCATGACGGCGTCTTCTGGAAAGCCGACGTAAACGGTTTGCACCGGCTCGACCTTGCGCAATCGGCCGTGGATGAATCCGATGACATCACCACGTTCTCGCTCTCCCAGAACCATCCCAATCCCTTCAATCCATCCACCTCGATTTCCTTCGACCTTCCCGAGTCCGGACAGGTCGCAATCGAAGTCTTTTCCGTGACCGGTCAGAAAACCGCGACGCTTGTCAACGGGCACATGCAGGCGGGGGCGCATTCGGTGTCATGGGATGGTTCCGGTTGCTCTGCCGGAGTGTACCTGTACAGGATATCCGCCAATGGGAAAACATCGGCAAGGAAAATGCTTCTTTTGAAATAAGGCGGGATAATCAAAAAGATATGAACCGCTGAGGCGCTGAGACGCGGAGGAAAAACGCCGGAAATCTTTTCTCCGTGTCTACATAATGAATCAGTTTTAATCGAAAGAATTTCTCGGAGTTCCACTCCGGGGTAGTTCATTTTTTACAATACAGGTTAAAACAAAATATATATAAAATTAAATCCATAAAATGCTTGGGCAATATGTCATAACATATTATTATATTATAACTAACATACGCATATTACAGACATATTCTGGTCACCCGGAGGGTGAAAGCATGAAAGTTGGTTTTGATGGGGGTATCAGACTTGAATTTCATGGTGCAAAATTGTCATCGAACGGTGGACTTCTCGCATATCGTGACCTTGTTCACATACTTGAATTGTTTGATTCAGTATCAGCGTCTTTTATAGATAAAAGCACAGGCCGTAATATCCAACATGCTATAACCACTCTCTTCCGCGTCAATCGGTAGTGATATTCAGTGTGATACATTATGTGTATCCCTACATATTACGACTCTTTTGCAGAAAAAAAACTTTTTTTAATTGTACAAATACCATAATTTGAACTTGTTGTAAAATAACTCGGAATTATTAGTCCTCATGGTTTTGATATGGAGAATATCGATTAATTATTAAGTTAAAATTGTGTTTTACCGCTTGAAGGTTTGTTATGAGCATATGAGATGTCCTTATTTAGTGGGGAGAATAAAGATAACTGGAAATGGCAGACATTAATAAAATCGGATTGCTGGTCATTAAGGACGGGAAGTTCCTGATGTGCCGTAAAGATAACTTTACCTCCATGTTGATATTGCCTGGAGGTAAAATAGAAAAGGGTGAGACGCACCTTGAATGCTTGGAGCGTGAACTCAGGGAAGAGCTGGGAGAGGTTACAGCCATCAATCTGAAGCCAGTCGGCGTCTATCATGATCTGGCCCATTCAGACGATCCCGGAATAATCAAGACCCTGGAAATCCAGGTATATCAGGGAGATTTATCCGGTGATCCCAGACCCTGTTCGGAAATCGTGAAACTGGTGTGGTTCGGGAAAACCTCCAACAGAGACTTGCTCACCCCTATAACGCAAAACAAAATTCTTCCCGATATTATCAACCGTGGGATATTGGTATGGTGACCGGGCACGGGGTAGAATTATCAGCGCCTGCAAGGAACCTTGAGTGCGGCATGGCCGCTATCGACTGCGGAGCGGATGCGGTATATATAGGCGGACCGGCCTTCGGGGCCAGGGAGGCGGTTTCCAACAGCGTCGCAGATATCTCAAAGCTTATAAAATACGCACATAAATATTGGGTCTCAGTCTACATCGCGATCAATACTATTTTATTTGATAATGAGTTTCCGAATGCGGTCAGCCTGATTGAGCAGTTTTACGAGTTGGAAGCCGATGGGATTATTATCCAGGACATGGGACTGGTAGAATACGGCCTTCCGCCCATACCGATCATCGCCAGCACACAGACCCACAACACGGATCCGGAAAAAATACGCTTCTTCGAAAAGCTGGGCTTTAAACGGGTCATCCTGGCGCGGGAGCTTTCACTTGAAGAAATTAAAACCATAAGGTCAGCGGCCCAAAAAATCGAACTGGAGTGTTTTATACATGGAGCTCTCTGCACTGGATACAGTGGCCAGTGTTATCTGAGTTATTCCCTTGGGGGCAGAAGCGGGAACCGGGGTGCCTGCGCACAGCCCTGTCGCAAGTTTTACCGCCTGGTTGATAAAGACGGCCGTAAAATAGCTGCCAATCACGCGTTATCTCTTAAAGACCTCAATCTGTCTCAACACCTGAAGGCCTTGATTGAGGCAGGCATCGATTCCTTTAAAATTGAAGGCCGGCTGAAAGATATAACCTACATAAAAAACATCGTATCCTTTTACCGGAATGAAATAGATAAGGTGATGTCCGGTGGTCAACGCAAAAGAACTTCCTCGGGCATCAGCAGGATTTTTTTTAAACCTGATCCGAACAAAACATTCAATCGCGGTTATACGGACTATTTTCTTATGGCCAGGAACCCGGAGATCGGATCTTCCGCCACACCCAAAATGGTGGGTGAATACATCGGTAGTGTGGTAAAATCCAGAAGTGCGGAGATAACACTCGATTCCTGCAAGGTGATTAACCCGGGTGATGGCATTTGTTTTTTTGATAAACACGGGGAACTGGGTGGGACAGCGGTCAACCTGGTCAAAGGTAATACCCTGAGCATCCAGAGCAATATCCAGCTGGAGGCGGGAACCAGTATATATCGCAATCATGATCACAAATTTATTAGCCAGGTAAAAAGCGCCAAAGTTATCCGGATTATCCCCATCCGTGCCCATTTTAAAATCCTCCCGGGAAGTCTGCTACTTAGTCTGGAGGACGGTGAAGGCAACCGGATTGAATTGAAGGCGGATAACCATTTCCCCGCTGCTCAAAAAGCTGCTGAAGCGCGGGAAATTATCCTGCGGCAGTTGAAAAAAACCGGAGATAGTGAATTCGAATGTGAAAGTCTGAGCCTGGATGCGGAGGAGATACCTTTCATTCCGGTGTCTGTACTTAACCACATACGTCGTCAGGGGATTACGCTTCTCACACAGGCCAGGCAGGTCAGCCGTCCAGTGGCCCAGGGGAATCTGCGTGGTGTCGATATTCCCTGGCCCCAAAAAGAGCTGACCTATGAAGCAAATGTATTGAATAAACACGCAGAGGCATTTTATCGCAGACATGGGGTTCAAGAAATTGAATGGGCAGCTGAGTCGGGCACAGACATACGCGGTAAAAAAGTGATGACAGCCAAATATTGCATTAAATACGCGCATGGTCTGTGTCCCAAAACAGAGCCGCCCGCTGCTTCCGGGATTCATCACCCTGAGCCATGGACGCTCATCGACAATAAAAAAAGGTGCCTGAGCCTGCGTTTTGATTGTGCCCGTTGTCATATGGAGATTTTCCTAATAAAATGTTTTTTTCTGGATTTATCGTAGCTAATGAATTATTAATACTCTTTCAAGGATATACGAGCAATTTATAAATTCTTATATTGTATCGGTTTACACATCAAAAGGAGAATTTCAAATGCGGCTGAATGTTTTATTGCTCATTATTGTGACGATGTTGTTATTGTCTTCATCTCTGTATGCCGAAACCCCCGTTTACACCGCCATGAAGACCGGTTGCCCGATGTCCATGGACGGTATCCTCGACGAACCCGCATGGCAGAAAGCCGCATCGGTCGGGCCGTTTAAATTCCAGTGGTACGAGTCCGGCGAGAAGGAACAGACCGAGGCGAAAATTCTCTGGGATGACGAGCGCATCTATTTTGCATTTAAATGCGACGATAAGCATATTTCGGCGTATGAGTATACACACTTTGGTCCGGTTTCACGTGATGACTGCTGCGAGGCGTTCATCGCACCTTCCCCGGACGGCGGAGAACGTTTGGATTACCTCAACTACGAGATCAACTGCCTTGGCACCCGGTTACTCGGTTACCATGCAAAGTCCCGTGACCTGAATTTCTACTGGGGTGATGTCAGCGGTATCGAGATCGGACGGGTGATCAACGGCACCTGCAACAACGACGAGGACATCGATGATGGCTGGGTACTCGAGTTTTCAGTACCGTTCGCACATTTTCAGGATATGGAATCAAGGTATAGAGGTTTAAAGAGAGGCGAAAAACCGCATGATACACCACAGCATGTCGATGGTTTCAAGGCATCGTTTCCACCGAAGGACAGTCAGGTAATCTATGTCGGCCTGCATCGGTGCGGAGGTAAAACGAATCTCCAGTACAGCCAGTGGTCGCCATCTCAAACGCCTAAACCTTCGTTTCATGTGCCGGAAGATTTCGGGAAGGTGGTATTTTCGACAAAAGTGTTGAAATAGATTTCGTGATTATAGTATTTTTAAAAGATATAATATTTAAAAATTTTGCGGGAACAAATTACTTTTTTGTCCATGCAAAAAAGAAGACTAACATTAAAAATTTATAAAAGGTAATTACATCAGAGAATTATTTATATTTAGATATAGCATGAAAATAATAGCCGTGACAGCGGCTATTTTTATTTGTACACCCTGCCGGTATGATGAGGCGAGTATTGTCAGAAAAACGTGCATCACTGTCGGCGACCAACGGGCATGGCCCGTGGTGGAATTCCGGCGCATCGCACATGAATCAGGATTTTCCTGAAAAGTCCATTGATACTCCTGGACTCGTGTCGTTGCAGCATCGGCTGCATTATTGCCAATATGGTTCATGAACCGCCATGGTACGGAACCGTACGCCCGGCGGTGTGGGAGGTCGGCGGGAGCATTTCCGCCTCCTACCCGATCGACAGGTTTGACCTGATTATTAAAATCATTTCTGTAGATACTCAGGCCGGCAAACACCACGGGCTCCTCATAGACCGGCCGAGCATCCTTTCAGCCTCAGAATCATTAACAAAACGTTCTTTGTCCGGGTCCCATTGGACTTTACGTTTAAGCAGCATCGATATATTACCCAGATGACAAACAGTACTTGTGCGATGAGCAATCTTAACAGGTGTGATTGTTTGTTTTCGGGAACGGACGCAATCGATAAAATTTCCCCAATGATCGTTAGACCTGTAGAGATGAATTTCATCACGTCCGACCACAGAAGTCAGGAGTGATTTCGGTTCTGTATCAATCTCCTTACGGCTAACGAAAACCCAACCTTTGTCTCCGATAAATTTAATACCTTGTTTATGTTTATCGGTGGTTGCAACTTCCATAACAACACCATTTTTATAGGTACACCTGACAAGGAAGGACTCTGCAACGGTAGAGAATCCGTCACCGGAAAACTGGCCATGTCCCTCGACCTCAAGGGGGCCGGTGGTATCTGTTCCCATGCCCCAATGGGCGATATCGATATGGTGTGCGCCCCAGTCCGTAATAATCCCGCCTGCATAATCGAGAAACCAGCGGAAATTAAAGTGACATCGTTTTTCCGTATATGGCGCCCAAGGTGCGGGACCGAGCCAGAAATTGTAATCAAATCCTTCAGGCACAGGCATTTCGGGCTGCTGATTTATTAAATTCCATAAAGGAAGACCGATATGAATTGCCTGCAGTTGGCCAATTCGTCCGTTTCGGATGAGTTCACATGCAATTCGGAATTGCTCGACAGAACGCTGCCAGCTTCCTGTCTGCCATATTGTACCGTTACGGTATACGGCATCGCACATGGCACGACCCTGTTTAATGGTGAGTGATACCGGTTTTTCGCAATAGATGTCCTTTCCTGCATTCGATGCCGTAATGGCGGGTATGGCATGCCAGTGGTCCGGAGTGGCAATCAACACGATATCGATATCTTTACGGTCGATTATATCTCTGAAATCGTTATAGTGATCACATCCTCTATAGATACCCGATCTCTGTGTCCTGGCATATGTTTTATCAACGATCTCTTTTGCTTTCAGGCGGTGCAATGTGTCAACATCACACACCGCAATAACCTGTACATCGCTTCGTTCGAGAAATTTTTGCATGTTATGAGTACCCATACCACCTACACCGATGCAACCCATCGTAAAACGGTTGTTTGGCGCATTCGCGCCGAATACTGATGACGGCACAATATAGGGTGTGCCAAAAGTCGTTAACGAAGCTGTCTTTAAAAAACTCCGCCGTCCGATATTTCGCTTTTCGCTCATGTTGCCTGCTCCCTGTTCAATCATAAAATGTATGCTTTGGTGTTTAGGATAAGAGGTCACTCTATAATACTGACCGTATCTCTTAGTACTCAGTACGAATGAGGACATAAGGTTTATAAGTCAACTAATACCGACTAAAGCCGGTAGCCTGGACTATCGGTTCTAATCCGACTAATGTGAATACCCCCTCGGCTTCGTGTCCCCCCTGTTAGGTAGGAACACGGCGTCAAGGACAGCATCTGAAACATGACGCCAGGGTGACAACTGATCAATGTATGAAGGTATCTCAGTACTATCGGCGCTGATAATCCGAACGAAATCAAGATCGGTTTCGGAAACCGAGTTGCGTGTAAAGGGCATACCAAACGTTACGAGTGTCGGGGTTTCGGACGATACATTTTCCATCGGGTAAAGTGTAATTGTTATCGATCCTGTTTTTTGAGATGGAGAAAAGAATGGCGGCGTATTTCCGAAAGCAGGTAGAGTATATACCGGTAGGTTGGAACAAAGATAAACCAGAAAAAGGTATCTAAATATATTTTTCACATATATTCTCCGTGAAAAATTATAATGATGTTTTATTTCCTGTCTACAGGTGTGGATATTAAGTCCCTGATAGTACTCCGGTTACCAAATATCTTGCGTGGAGTAAAAGAAGCGCAATATTATTAGTCCCTTACCTGGATTAAGAATGAGATAGAATCCAGGTAAGAGGAACTAATGTCAATCGGTTAATAGTTACTTTGGGTATTCAGGAGCCGATAGTATCTATGTTAAGCACCCACCTGCATAAGCGCCCATGCCAAGAAAACCAGCGCACCAACGGTCAGCCATGCAAGCAGGAAGCCTACGACGTCCTCATGGTATCGTTTCCAGAAATTACGCCAGCGGTCTGCGGTAAACCATCCCGGAAGATCAAGAAACACGAGATCGTGACCGATGTCTGCCGCCAGGGGTTTCGGTTCGCCTGCCGGCATATTCTCGAAATCTGTGGAACGAAGCTGATTGTCGAAGAACTTTTCAATACGGTCGGGATCTTCCTGTTTTGTCAACAGGCTTACCACAATAAGGCAGATGAATCCGACAAGAGTTGCCAAACCATATGGCGCTGCCATCCAGTGGTAGACCAGTTTGAGCTCTCCGGTGGAGAGAAAGCCCATCATATTTCCTGAGTGACACAGGTATGACCAGGCGTCGCCGAGTTGCCGGAAACCACCGTCAGACCCTTGACAGGTCATCAGGTAGTTCAGCGCATAATATACCGTGAAAGACCCAATTGTTGCTGCCCATGCTCCGGCCCGGTTCGCCCGTTTCCACAGAAATCCGCTGATGAACATGATCCCCATCAGAGCCGCCAGGGTTTCAGTGAACAGGAATGCATCAAGCACCTTGTCGACATACAGGGCGAACACCACGCCCATCATGGTAAGACTCAGACCCGACAGACGTCCGACTATCAGTGTTTCATGGTCGTTGGTGTCTTTACGAAGGTAAGTTTTATAAAGATTTTCGGTGAAAAGTGCCCCGGTGTTGATCATGAAGTTCGAGCAGGTTGACATATTGGCCGCAAGCACACTGGCAACAAGAAGCCCCACAAAACCGGGGCCGAGGAGTCGCAGGCAGGCATAACCGAATGCATGCTCGCTGTCGGGTAGAATCGTTGTCTCCTTAACCACAATAGCTGCCGCAATAAGTCCGGTCAAAGCCCAACCGACCGTGCAGAGACGTTTGACGAGGGAACCGTATGTCTGGCCCATCCGTCCCGAACGCTCATCTTTGCCGGTGGCGCACATGGTCAACATATGCGGCATGGCGGTTATACCGATGACACCATTTAGAGCGAGCATAAGGATAACGAACAGGCTCATCCCGCTGACATCGCTGTATAGGGTGAAAAAGCCGGATGTTCCAACATCGCCTCCGGGTACAACGACTTCACCGGCAGGGGCCGCTGCACGTACAGCGGCAGCATAGGTCGCCACATTTTCCGGGGATAACAGTTCGCGCATGCCCGCGAATCCACCGATAAGGTTCAATCCCGCAGGTATGAGCATAAACGAGAGTGTTATAATAAGAAAACCCTGGATGAAATCGGTATATGCCGCGGCTATTAACCCGCCGAACACACTGTAGAGAATGAAGGAGGCAGTCATGGCGACCACGACACCGTTCGGGGAAATAAGATTGCCGCCGGTTGCTACGCTAATGACTTTACCCGCGCCCTTGAGCATAGCTCCCTGGTTGAAGACGAAAAACGCGATGGCGAAAATGGTGTAGACCAACGCCAGTTTACGGCCGTACCGGTCGTTGATAATTCCGGCGATTGTGGTACGTTCACTGCGTCGGTACCAGGGTGCAAGAAGCCAGTAAAAGGGCGTTATCAACATGTTTTTCCATTGGTACCAGATAGTGGCGAAACCGAGATGGAAGGTAGAGCCGGTCTGAGCGACCGGATTTTCCGCATGGGTGCCAGTTCCGAACGCCTGACCGATCATTATCCACCATGGCAGTTTGCGTTCTCCGAGAAAAAAAGCACCGCTCGTTTTTATTTTGCGGGAGATCCACAGCCCGAATACGGTGATACCTACGAAATAACCAATGAGTACTACCCAGTCGAGAATTGTAAAGGTAGTTTGTGCATCCATCAACAGCCTCCAAATTTTGTATTTTCCACGGGATTCCTATATTAAATTCATGAACAGTAAATATTCTTTACAAACTTGTTAAAGAATAAATAATACTTTCAAAAAATTCATTAGCAAGCATTTTCTTCATATTGACCGATAAATTTTTACAACGAGCACTAAGAATGAACTACCCCATAGTGTACTCCGAGGTAGTTTATAAACGGTAAATATAATCGATTTTGAGCATACCTGTGTTCTGTAGTGTGCTGAAATCTTGTTGCTCATCCATGAGGTGATTGTAAACGAGATAGATATCGCTGCCGATTTTTGGGATGTAATGAAAACGCAGGTTTACATTGACTTCACGGGTTTCGTTGTTCCACTGCAGAAAAGCCATGGATGTTAACCTGGTTGAGAAATCAACCTGGAACCTGCTGCCATATTCACGGGTAATGAAATGTCTGTTCCCGACTGAAATATCGTTATATCGGAAATCGGTGGAGATTGAAAAGTGCATAGTGGGTTTTCCGGTCAGTTCCAAATTGTACTGGTTTCGTGAACCGTTGAAAAAATCGCCAAGATCGGTCTCGATATCAACGAAAACAGGCCTGCTTTCGCTTGACTGAATTTCAAATTGTGTGTGAAACCAGTCGTAACCGCCAACCGGTATGACAATATCGTCGAATATTACAAACTCCTCATCCACATATTCGTACCTGTTCTCGATCTCAATATTAATTTCATCATTGGCATTTGTGAAGAATCCAAAAGGACGAACTTTAACATATCGTGCTATCATCTTCCTGTTCATATCCATGTAGTAATTGAAATAGAGAGGTTCGAAATTGAACTGTTTTATAAATGAGATATCCGGCCTCGGTTTGTAATCGATTGTGGTCATGTATTGGTGAACACCCGGTTTTTTCCCGTTAATAAAACCCATTTCAGGATTGAAATTCGGACCGATAGCGTGGTAGACGAAGAATGCGTTGATCAGGTCGTTCGGGTAGTTGACGTAGACTCTGCCCGCCAGGTTGCCATGTTTTGAGCCATCGGTCACCGATCCCACCAGATAGCTCTGAACCTCGAAGGTCTTATCATCCAAAAAACTGTCCGTTTTGAGAACCATATCACCGCCATATACCTGGTTGTCATGGCCGTCCGATTCGATTTTGCTTGTGGCGACCAGCCCGATGTATGATTGTTTAAAAATGTCCTTCTTCATTCTCATGATAGAATAATTTGTGGAGGGTATACCGTACTTCTCATCAGTTTGCATGGTCATGACTCCCAGATTGAACGATCCTGTTTTCTGTGTAAGTTTGGCGCCACCGAGAATAGGAATGCTCATTCTGTCCGGCGAGAGTCCGATGCGGCGGGTATAAAAAACGTTCGTCATTCCCTGAGAGAAAGTGAAAAGCTCCGAGTTTTCAAGGAAAAAATCCCTCTGCTCAGGATAATTCTCCTCATACCTGGTCAGGTTAATTACCTCACGGTCGCTCTCTATTTGGGCAAAATCCGTATTCGTTGTAAGGGTGAGAGTTGTATTCGAGTTTATACCGTAACGGACATCGACACCGTACTTAAAAGTATCGTCAATGTCTTTTCCGGCGCTTTTTTCCGCTCCGGTCAGGATATAGGGTTTGACATCAAGCTGCCGGCCGGTTTTCAGCGCACGGTCAATCGTAATGGTTCCCCCTTTCGAGAGATGCAGAATATCGTCGTCATGTTTCCATGCCCGCCACATGATCTCTTCGTTTTTTCTCACAATCTGTCGTCTGAAATTAATTCCCCATGTCTGTTTCAGTATATTGGGAAACCTGAGTGTTTTGAATGGGATAACCATCTCGCATGACCATCCCTCGTCTGTAATCCGTGAGGCTACATCCCAGATACCGTTCCACTCTATGTTGGGTGATACGTAGGTTTGGAATGTTCCGTCATAACGCGAACCGTTTGCATTGACTGCAAAATAATATCCCTGACGTTTATCGTTATAGGTATCGATCACAATGGTGAAATTGTCTTCGATGCGGTATAACAGGCCGTCCAGCTTTAGTTCGCGGTGTACTATTCCCTCAGGATTGCTGTCGTAACAGATGACCCCAACATAAAAATTGTCATCGTCGCATAGAAAGCGTACAACCGTTTTTTCTGATGGTTCGGCTCCCTCGACAAGTTCTTTCTGAGTAAAATCGTTTACCGGAACGGCATCTCCCCAGGCTGCTTCATTCAGCACACCATCCATCCTGATCGTTTCTGTGGTATAAGCTGCATTAAGCTGTGTGTTTCCGACCTTTGGGGATAAGAACAAAAGAAAAAGGAAAAAAATTAAAGAAAAAAGGATCGAATCAGGGCGAAATCTGTATTGAGATTCTGGCATTTTTGGCTTTCTAAAAAAAAAGATTGAGTGCAAATCAAAAAAACAATAATAAATACTTTTTTTTATGAATAAGTCAAGCTTAATATTAAGATGCTTAGGCACAGAGGCACAAAGGCAGAAGGATAAAAAAACAGGTACAAGGTACATGGGATAA
>JAFGMP010000038.1 GCA_016927495.1 Candidatus Latescibacterota bacterium
CAGCATTCTTGTCGGTAGCGATCTTGTAGAGGGGTACCCTGAAAAGGTATTCCTGTCGCTGAAAATGCCCGGGATTGACGTAAATTTTATTTTAACGCTCGTGTGCGCATTAACCGGTTTGACACTCGTTTTTATAATGTTGCGCATAGAACGGAAATTTGCAAAAAAATAAATCATTAAAAGCCGCATTTTGAATTACGTCACGGTTTAATGTTATTTATATAACAATATTAGGCCCGTTATCATTATTAACGGGCTTTTTTTGTAAGAATGACATTGGTGAGGGCAATCCCTGCTGAGGTCAGATGATGGTTTTCGTTTTTTTTATTACTGCATAAAAAAGCGGTGACTAATGACGGGCTATCTTTGTTGAAGAGTTATGTTGGGAGTTAGTAAGTTGTATTCAAATTGTATTAATGCGAATAATCAAGTTGTGTCGCTAAAAATAATTACCTTTAAATATGTACGGTGTATTAAATGAAAAAGATGTTGTTTGCAGTATGTATTCTTGCCATGTTTTCGCAGCCCGGTTTTGCTGCAAACGAATCCGTCACGCCTGTACAGGGTTCGGAAAGTGTAAATCAGGAAAAACAAAACAACATACGGCTTGTGCCGTTTCCGGTTATTGCCTATTCGGGAACGACAAGTCTTATGCTCGGGGCCATGCTTTTTGTCAATTTTTATGATGTTGATAATCCGCAGGCTGAGAGCGATTCGATACGCATGATCGGCGCATATACACTCAAAAATCAGGTGATGGCGAAATTGCATTATGACAAGTATCTGTTTGATGATGCCGTGCTCAATCGAGGCAGACTTGAGTATATCTATTTCCCGACCGAATTTCACGGCATCGGAACATCTAATTCAAAAAAAGATATGGAAGAATATGAATACCGCATGGTGTACATTGATGAATCAGTACTGTTCAGGCTGACAAATTCGGGTTTACCGAAGGTGTGGATAGGTCCGAAATATGCTTTTTCGAATGTACAATACAGCAAACTCAAGGAAGACGGACTCCTTGAAAACAATGTGGTACCTGGAATCAGTGATACACGTGTCTCAGCCCCCGGGGTGAATTTTATTTATGACGGACGGGATAATGGAAGCTGGACAACAAGAGGAAATTATTTCGAGACAATGATGTCGTTTAACACCAAAATGCTCGGGGCGACCCAGAACAGTGCTTCAGTGATGCTGGATTACCGTCATTTCTGGGATATAGCGGATCTGTTCAGCGGACTGCCGAAAAAGAATTATATTTTCGGTATTCATGGATTTTACAAGGCACAGGGGGGGGATGTTCCCCTTGCGCTTATGAGCGAACTCGGCGGAGATGTTATTCTTCGCGGTTACGGCAACCGTTACCAGGACAAGTGCAAGTATGCGGCCGAATCTGAAATCAGATATCCGATATGGAAGGCGTTCTCGGGAACGGTTTTCGGGGGTTTCGGCGATGTGGCGGAAGGTCCTGTTTCTTTTAACATAAGTGATACACATTTCGCAGGGGGACTCGGCCTTCGTATCGCATTGGCTGAGGGCGATGACAAGATCAATATCCGCCTTGATGTTGCCTACACACGGGAACATGATGTTGACGTATGTTTTGATGTGATGGAGGCGTTTTAATATCGGTCTTGCCAAAAAGCGGTATCGTGTAATAGTGGTGACTTGCGTAGTGTGTCCTGTTTCCGGTGACACACTGCTCTTTAGCCGCCCATAGTCCGCTTTCAGATTTCATATCAGGCGGCCTGGTGCGTGAACACAGGAGCTTTTATGAGAAAATTTTATTTAATGCTGATGTTCGTAATTCTTCTCGCAATTCCCCTCAATATGTATTCAGCTGAAAAAAATGTTTCACTGACACCTTTCCCGGTAATCGCCTATTCCAGCACGACAAGCCTGATGTTGGGAGCGATTATATTTCTCAATTTCAAAGATACGGAGCGACCGGATGCACAAACTGACAGATTGCAGTTTCTCGGCATCTATACAATCAAAAATCAGGTCATATCAAATGTCGGTGTCACGAAGTATTTCAATAATGACACTATTCTCTATAAGGGGGGGATAGGTTTTATCCGTTTTCCCACTGAATTTTACGGAATCGGATCGCGAAACTCTATTGATGACAAAGAGCATTTCAGTTCGGATTCATTTCCCGTAAACCAGGCACTGTTATTCAGATTGTCTGAAAAGGGTGAAGCCAAAATGTGGCTGGGGCCGAGTTACTATTTCAAGTATGTTGGATACAGTGATCTGGAAAAAGATGGCGTGCTCATAACAGGTGAAGTTGAGGGAACAGAAGGAACCAGAGTTTCCGCACCGGGAATCCGTTTCGTGTACGATGCGCGCGACAATTCAATCTGGACTACGCGCGGTAACTATTTTGAGTCAGAGATACAATACAATACAAAGTATGCGGGATCGACACAGAATTCGGCCGCTTTGAATGCGAATTACCGTCATTTCTGGGATTGTGCGGATATATTGCCGGTGTCGGCCAGAAAGAAATTTGTACTCGGAGTTCATGCGTTCTGGGAGGCTCAAAAGGGTAATGTGCCGCTTACGCTTATGAATGAAATGGGCGGCGGTGGAATGGAAACTATTTTACGCGGCTATGGAGAGCGCTTTCTTGATAAATGCAAATATGCGCTCGAATCTGAATTCCGTTATCCCCTTTACAAGCGCTTTTCGGGAACGCTATTCGGAGGTTTCGGTGATGTTTCAGATGAACCGTTCGGTTTCGCTCTCGAACGCACACATTATGCAGCCGGCATCGGTCTTCGCTATGCCATTGTTGATGATGACGACAGGATGAATTTCCGATTTGATATTGCCTATAATCGGGAGAAAACCGTAGAGACGGTATTTAATATAATGGAAGCGTTTTAAAAGGATGAATAACTTCGTCCGATTTTCGCTCTGAGCCTGGCGTCATATCGGACGAAAGTATTCAGATTGTCGTGTTAAAATCTGTAAGCAGCTCTTGTTTTGTAATTAAAATCAAAGACGGAAATCTCATATTTTTCGCTAATCATTGCTCCCGGTGTAATGGCTAAATCGGTCATTACTGAGAGGTTTACATTTTCAGCGGTATAGCCTAAGCCAAGAGTGATGAGAACTTTACCGATATAATAAATCGTCGAATCATAACCGCTGCCCGTTCCTTTAACAGACAATCTATGTACATATGTTGGGCCAAGACCGATACCGGCAGTAAGATTGATCGATTCGTTAAAGGTGTAATTGTACATGCCGCCCAGTACCGGCGAGACGGCCGCATATGATACTTTTTCAAGACTGAGTTGTGTGTTATTCTCTTTAAAATCGGGAGAAACTTCTTCTATCAAAATATCCGAATTATTTGTAATACTCTGGTAATCAGTACATAATCCCGCATAAAATGATCCCGCACTTTTCTTGGGCATTTCAGTACCAAGATAAATGTTTTTCAGAGACATTTTATCGTTAAAGAAAAAGAGAAAGGTGTTTGATACGTTCAATGTCTTCATTTCAGGGAAATAGATATTGTCTTCGGGTTCCTTTTCGTTGTCAAAATAGGTGCCGTCAAATGCTGTCATACTCAGTCTGTTGTATATGCGGTTATTGGTCATTGTAAGACCGGAGGTAGAATACACACTTTTGGCATCTTTATAATCCTTGAGGTATAAAGATAAGACATTAAAATCAATACTTATCCAGTCATATGAAAAATATAGTCCAAGAGAATTTGTGCTTGCGGACTGGTAACTATATACATCGTCCTCGGTGCTGACTGAAATGCTGGGCAATATTGAAGTTGAAAAAATACCGATGTTGCCTTTTTTTCCTCTTTC
>JAFGMP010000286.1 GCA_016927495.1 Candidatus Latescibacterota bacterium
ATAGCGGTAACCGTATTGAGAAACATACCAAAAAATGCCACAGTTGACATGAGCGGAAGATGAATGCGTTGTACTGAAATAGAACCGCCACGTAATTTTACGACAATAAAAAGCAGCAGAGATACGACGGGAAGACGGAGCCCGTTGAACACAAAAACCCGAAAAGTGTCCGGTGTGCCACCGATGGCATGTTTTACAGCGATGACACCGATTCCCCAGAGTAACGCGGTAAAAAAAATAGCAAGGTCTCCCGAACCGAAATTTTTTTCAAAACTAACATTTTTCATAAATAATATTATTGGGGTGAGAAAAGAATTGTCAGGGACTGAATTTTTTCAGCCCCTGAATTATAATGAGGTATCAATTTTTTATACCGCGTTTATACCTGAGTAATGCCTCAAGAAAATAATAGTCGCCGTAAATCAGGGAAACATCGACCTCGACATTGTGCGGAATTGAACCGACAGCATGCTGCAGAATACCGGGGCTGTTTGTGCCCTCGGTAAGGTATTCCGGTGAACACAGCGAATTGAGTATGTTGAGCGCGGTCCGGTAATATTTTTTGCTGACAGCTTTATCGGATACCAGCGTACTCAGTTCGAGAAGGCCCGATGCAGCAATAGCCCCTGCCGAGGTGTCACGTTTCTCGTTGGGGATATTCGGAGCGAAGAAATCCCAGTACGGAACATAATCTTCGGGAAGATGCTCGATATAGAAATCTGCAAGTTTTTGTGCCGTCCTGAGAAATACGGGATTTTTGGTCTCACGGTAAGTCATGGTGAAACCGTACAGACCCCACGCCTGACCCCGTGACCATGTGGAATCGTCGGCATAGCCCTGTGCTGTATTTTTAGCCCGTACTGCACCGGTTTCAGGATCATAGTCGACGACATGGAAGGTACTGCCATCCTCACGGACATGATTTTTCATCGTATTGAGCGCATGTTCTTCGGCAATCAGATACAATTCCGAAAAACCGCCATGTTTAGCCGCAAAGAAAATCAATTCGAGATTCATCATATTGTCAATGATGACCGGATATTTCCACCTGTCGTTGCTGTTCCATGACTGAATAAGTCCAACCGGCCTTGTATATCGTGTGGATAGCGATTCCGCCGCTTTTACTATTACCGGCACATACGATTCATTGTGGGTCAGGCGGTACCCGTTGCCGTAACTGCAATAGATCATGAATCCGACATCATGATTACCGGTATAATCCTTGACCGGTTCAAGCGCTTCGGTCCACTTAATTGCCGCTGCTTTCAGTGACGGGTCCTTACTGTATTCCCATGCATACCACAGGCACCCGGGGAAATGGCCGCTTGTCCAGCCGTACATATCGGTTGTACGCCATGTACCGTCCGGATTACCGCTTCTGGCAAATTGCAGGGGATTTTCGATAGCCGCAGCCGATTTTTTCAACTGCATCACACTATAATCGAGCGCATGATTTACACGTTTATCAAATTCAGATTGAAAGAGTGAACAAGATGTTATGC
This sequence comes from Candidatus Latescibacterota bacterium, assembly GCA_016927495.1. GTDB lineage: Bacteria > Latescibacterota > Latescibacteria > Latescibacterales > Latescibacteraceae > JAFGMP01. The sequence goes on from JAFGMP010000286.1 coordinate 1,503, forward strand.
ACATTATAACAGTTACTAATACAACAGTTAACCGGAAGAGATTTTTTTTCACCTTGGTCTCCGAGTGTGGTTTTTGATTTTTCTTTAATCACATAAAATCCATCAACTTATTTCTGACATTATCAATATCGGGGAGTTTTTCAACCAGTTCAAGCGAAATATGAAGATTTTTTGTTACAGGTGAGAGTAACTGATATAATCGCTCGGAACTTACAAATATTTCCAAAGGCAATATCTTTAGCTGTGCCAACATATTCGTGATTTCTGCCGGTACCGAACCCCACATGCTCTCAAAAGAAGGCAAAGGTTGTAACAACCGAAAATTCACTATATCCCCGGTATCTTCATCGATCATCAATAACACATACGGAAAATATGGCCTGGCATCTTTTTTATCCTGTAGCGGTTCATTCATCACAAAGAGATCGATTTCCAAAGATATATCACCTGAAACCAGTTTTTTAAGAGTCCCAATAGCCTGCATATCTACGGCAATTTCTTTTATCGGCATTTGTGGTATCATTGTGAGGGTTGAATCCTGCCAGACCATCGTGCCGCCTTGTTCTGTCCCTTTTCGCAAAAAATAGGTGTCATCGTCACCCGGCATCAGCAAAGAAAAATCATCTTCGCATCTCGTGATTACATCTATTGTTTGCTCCAAAACATATTGCAAAAAGAGAGCCTCTTTACTGTCCAGATACCAGGGATAATATCCGGAATGAATACTTCTGAACATAGGCCATGAATTTTTCCCCTGAAAGAATAATCCCAGATTCTTGATAAGTTTATGTTCATGGGGTTGCAGCATATTTCGGTTCTCGAAAGATGCCTGGAGCTGAGGCACTTCAAAAACTTTATTATATGATAATTCATCCGTAAGCGATTCATGTAAATCCCAAAATCCGTAAAGCCCCTGCTCACCGAGATAAACCGCTATTGCAAAATGCTCCCCGATCGCTCCCATTATGCTTACAAACCCCAGTTCACCCGTTGCGGTATTTTGTACTGCAAAAATGTCATCTTCCTCAAAATATTCCCATGGAGCAATTTTTTTTATTTTTGACATTGCTTCAAACAGTTTTTTCCATTGTACGATATCGGGAGATTTCTCGGCCATTTCAACTCCAAAATAATGGGTTTGGTAGTATCGGTTCAAAACCTGTTTATTTTATTTGATCACCTTTGTATTGCTTAGTTTGTTTCAATCCTTTTTCAT
>JAFGMP010000287.1 GCA_016927495.1 Candidatus Latescibacterota bacterium
ACAAGGTACATGGTACAAGATGTATGATATTGTTGGGGTAATCCCCTTTGGTTGCCCTTTCGAACTATTAAATCACATGTATCAGTGTATGACGGATCTGACCAAGGTATTTGCCGTTCCATAGAATTCTGAAGGGAATTACATATAAACCTGACAGACAGTTTTCAGGAATTGATATCTTCAGATGTGCCGCACCGTCTCTGTGTGAAGCGATTTCAGTAATATGGTTGCTCGAATCCCTGTCCCATGACCAACCCTGTGGGAGTACCGGTTCTGCTTCTGCGGTTATTTTGAAATCTGCATGGTTGGTAAACTGAACTTCCATGGCACATGAACTGCCACTGAATACATCCTGTTCGTATGGAAAACTTCTAACCCAACATACATCGGTTCCGAAATTAGGATGTTCCCATGGCAGCAGGGCTGCGAAAATTTCCTCGCGTTTGTCGAGAATCTCCTGTATATGGTCAAGCTCTTTATCCGTCAGTGTCATGGTGAAATCCATGTGGGAGTTGATTATATAATCAGGGTGAAGGTTGCGCACAAGCTCGATGCATTTGTCATAACCCTGGCCTTTGCCGAGGAAGTTACGATTGCCCGGGCAGTAATCATCGATACCGTAAGGGCTGAAGGAATCACCGGTAAAAAGTATGCGTTTACCTCGTCCTTCGACAAATAAAGCGCCATGATACAAAGTCTGTCCGGGAAAATGATAGGCAGTCAGTTTGAATTCATGCCAGTTCCATGATTCGCCGTCACGGGTTATTTTGGTAACAGGGATTATGGAATGTGAAAGACACGGCAGATAATAACGATTTGGGTGACTGATTATTTCCGCAACATGCCGGTCGGCGATAATTGGGCAGTAGAATGTGTTGTAAAATCGTCCCATGGCATCGACGTGATCATCGTGGTAATGGGTAATCCAGGCGCCCTCGATTTTTTTAATAGCTCCGGCGCCGATCATGCGCTGCAGTTCGTTTATAACATGATCGTAACCGCAATCCATGACCAGTGCTGCACCGGTTTCGGATACGAGAACATAAGTGGTTTCGGGAATACGATATACAAAATCGAGACGGTCGAGTCTTGGGGCGGGTGGAATTCTTTGCGGGTCATCAACACCTTCCTTCATCATTTCGGGAAACCAGTAACGAAGCGATGAGATCGAACTGTAACTGAGCCATGCTTCATCGAGACGTTTGATGGTCAATGCCGTGGCCTCTTCCGGGTTTGCCATTACCTCCCCATGTGAGGGCACAAGACAGGTAGCGCCGCATGATCCCAGCTTTTTGAGTGTCGGTATCAGGAGACGGCGGTTGCCAAGGAAGCCATGGTAATCTCCGATGCTGTATTCATATCCTTTTTGAAGGGAATACAGATCCCATATTTTCCCAGGTGCATATATTGTATCTCCGGAAAAGCAGAATGTTTCGCCGTTAACTTCCACTAAATATGATACAGCTCCCATCGTAGCCCCGGGAGTATCGATAACTCTAATGGTATAACCGTTCCAAATTATTTCATCTCCCTCCGATACAGCACGGTCAATATTCATAGGTTCGGCAAGTACCTGGGGACCAGGTTGGGCATCGTACATATGCCATCGGTTTCTCCATCCGTTCCAGTATATGTTCGTTTCCTCAAAAAGCTCCCGTTCATGGTAAGGCGCCACAAGACGGGCACCTTTTTTAGTGAAAAGGGGTGTACCTGCTATATTGACTCTTCTATGCTGGGTGCACAGAATCATGTCAACATGATTTACTCCGAATTTTTCGAGACGCTCATATGTCACGGTATCGCAGCAGTCAAACAACAAAGCGCTGCCGTCCGATATGAGAACACCGGTGTTAACGGCTCCGGCCAGTAATAGTAAATTCGCCGCAAGTTCAATCATATGCATCTTATAAAAAACCTCCGGAATAAATATGCAATTTTATCAACATGGTTTATTGTTTGCCTGAATGATGTCCTGATTTCAAATAGAATATATGAAGTAAAAACATATGGGTAAAGGATAAAGACCACGAATATGGAATGATGTTTAATAATTTTTTAAATTAAGATTCTTTATTTATTTCTTAATCACTATTTAATAAATAATATGATTTATAATCATTTTGTAACAATACAATAACACAAATTTAATATTTTGATTGTAGTTTTACATAAAATTCACCGTACCTTTGATGAGGGAGATTATTATGGCCGGAAATTCCTTTGCTATTGCGATCGATGACGAAAGTTTTCTCTCTTTTAAAAAATGGGGATATGATTTTGAAGGTGCATTTTCACACCCCGAATATCTAAAAGAGCAATCGGGAGTATATGTCATCTGGTGCAGAAGCGGAGCGATTTGGACAGTCCTCGATGTTGGCGAAAGTGAAAATATCAGGCATTATGTCTTAAACCATCCACATGGGGAAATGTGGGAAAAACTATGTCTGAACAGTTCAAGAATTTTGTATTATTCGGCGACTTATACCCGCTCAACCGACAAGACCGGACGAGTTGAAATCGTCAATAAAATCAAGGAAGCGAGTTCGCCGCTTTTCAATGATTGCTGACAATCGGTAAAAATCCACTAAAAACTGTTACCGGTTGGATAGTTATTACATTTTCTGAGGACATTGGCAATTTTAAATCGGACATCGGAATTTTCATCTTTTGACGCTGCCATTAACGCAATTATAGTGTCCATATTGTCAGTCCCGATCTTTCCGAGTGCATCTGCCGCTGAAATACGTACCATACTGTCTTCATCATGTAATGCTGAAATAATCGCGGGTATCGACTCTTTTGCATTTTGCCCTAAACATGCTAGTGCGAAAATCGCATACTTCCGTATGTACGGATCTTCGTCCTGTAAAATTGCAATCAGTTCCGGGATAACAGTCTGTGGATTGGTTACTATTGACGCCATAGCATGAGCCGCAGATGACCTAACATACCACTCTTCGTCTTTGATAGCGCAAATCAGGGCAGGTACTGCGTTTTCAGCTTGTTTTCCCATCTTGCCCAATATTTGGGCCGCGGAAGACCTGACATACCATATTTCATCATGCAGTGCAGAAATAAATATAGGTACTGATACCGACGTATCACATTTTATCTTTTCAAGCGCGATTACGGCTGAGTAACGTACATGGGGATTTTCATCTCCAAATGCTTGAATTAAAGCTTTTTCCGCTTCTACGGAATGTAATCCGATACAACCGAGAGCTTCTGCTGCCGATTCACGGTGAGATTTGTTTGAATCCAGTAATATAAAGGTCAATTGCGGAATGATGTGTGAAACATCAGGATTGAAATTCCCAAGTGCCTGAGCGGCATACATTCGTACATCACGGTTTTCATCGTTGAGAGCCTCTAACAAAGTCGGGATAACATCCGCAACTCCGGCGCCAGAACATCCAAGCGCGTATACTGCATAAGCACGGGATGTTTTGTCCGTACTTTTACTCAGTTTAATCAGTTCCAGAACGGCAGTATCATTTTCAGAACCTATCGTTCCCAGAGAGACCGCTGCCGCATATCGGACTTCCGGATGGGGATCATTAACCATTTTCAGGAGCGCCTGAATTGAACAATCTGAATTCTTACCGATATTTCCCAGCGCTTCTGCTGCCGATTTGCGGACTCCTGGATCGGTATCTTTCAGCTTTCCCATCACCGAGGCAATTTCGGCTTCCTGGGTCGAATTAGCACATCCCGTGTGAGCTATTAACAGCGTGATAAAAATAACACGCGAAATGATGTTTAACCAATTCATAATGAAACCTTTAAAGAAAAACGCTATATTTAACACTGGAATAAAAAACTGCCATAACTTCTTATTATATATAATTATAACTAATTTAATCCGATTCATAAATATAAATTTTTAAAGATGTTTATGTGAAGGTAACATATTTGGCATGCTATATTATCTGCATTACTTTGAAATTATGAAATATTTTCGAAATAAAAACTTACAATAAACATACTTGACAATGTCTCTTCAAATCCTGTATTATATTAGAAATACTTAATTTATAACTAATCAGCTGTTAAATAAAAAAAATAAATATTTTTTTATAATTATCATTCATGTGTTGCAGATTACTTTTTTATCCATTTTCTTTAATATATTGCTTTTGAAAATGGATTGTAATAATAGAGCTTTGAACAAGGAGAATACATGATGCGTTATTTATTATATGTTTTACTTATTATAATTGTCGCTGTTTCATGCAGTGAGGATTCAGGTGTTCTCATTGATGGCGAAAAAACCGGTATTGTGGCAATTCTTGGTGATTTTGCCACTGATGGTAAACCGGAACTCATTAATCAAATCGCATCAGTTAATCTTGTAGTAGTAAGTTTTACGAATCCTTCACATACACTTATTGACACTTTGAGTGTAATTGAAAATTTGGTTCAGGGTGAAACATTGGTAATAGTCGGTGAAGACTACCTTGTCGAAACCAAATGCTACAACAGTTCGAATAATCTTATTTGGTACGGATCAACACGTAATGTCAGTATAGATGCTAATATGCGCACAGTGGTAAAAATGACTTTGGAACGGAAATTCCAAACGTTTACATTGTCCGGCAAGGTCGGTGGCTCTTCCGTCGTTATGGTTTATCTGACCGGTGATATGGCAGACAGTTTATTGGTGAATGACGGTGAAAACTACTCATTTGGCGTGGTTGAAGGCGGTAACTTTACAATTAAACCGGGCAAATCCGGGTACACTTTTAGTCCCGAATCAAAATCATACGAAAATGTCTCATCAAATCAGACACAGGATTTTTTTGCATCTCAAATCACTTATATTATTTCAGGCGCTGTCAGTGGCGCTGATGGCGTTACGGTTTCATTAACCGGTGATGCTCAGGAAAGTCAAATAATAAATAATAGGGAGCAGTATTCTTTTACAGTTGCTGATGGCGGCAATTATATGGTAACACCCTCGAAAGACGGTTTTATGTTTTCACCTGAACAACAACTTTTTTCGAATGTTAAATCTGCTTTGACTCAGGATTTCAGAGTGTTATCGGGTGAGTTGAATATTTCATCGACACCATCCGGGGCAAAAATATTTGTTAACGGCACCGATTCAGGTGAGGTAACTCCTGCGACACTGCCAGACCGGCCTGTGGGTGACCATAGTGTCGATGTGGTGATTGAGGGCTACAGTTC
>JAFGMP010000288.1 GCA_016927495.1 Candidatus Latescibacterota bacterium
CCCAAAAACGTACAATCCTTACCAGAGATGTCTCACTCCTGAAAATGAAGGCTGTTACACATGGTTACTGGGTCAGGTCAAAAAATCTGTCCGAACAGGTGTTTGAGGTAATCCGGCGATTCGACCTTAAGTCGCTCATTAAACCTTTCAGCAGGTGTATGGACTGTAACGGTCTGATACGGGAGACAACTAAAGAAAATGTCGTTAAAACTCTTGAACCAAAAACAAAACGTTATTATAAAGAATTTTATACATGTGAATCCTGCGGTAAAATATACTGGAAAGGGTCGCATTATTTGAAAATGAAAAAGTTTGTGGATGATTTGAAGAGGAAAATAAACCAATAGTTAGTTAACAGTTGAAAAAATGAGAAACAAAACACTTATTAGCTTAATGAATCTATAGAGATGTCCTTACCCTAATATTCAGGAGAAGATCATGAGTGAAAGTAAAAATATAATTGAAAAATTTTCATCTGATCGCCCAATTTTTTCAAGAGATAATGATTCATTAGGCAGAAAAGAATTTGCTGAGTCACTTGCATCTGCAATAAAGGGGTGGCATGGTAACGATAGTCTTGTTTTAGCACTTTATGGTGCTTGGGGAAGTGGAAAATCTTCAATAAAAAATATGGTTCTCGAAACACTCAAGGAATCAAAAGATACTTGTCCAGAAATTATTGAGTTTAATCCCTGGCAATGGAGTGGACAAGAAAAGCTTGTAAAAGTTTTTTTTCAAGAAATCGGAAAAGCAATTGGAAGAAACGATAAAAGTGAAGTGAATAAAAAACTTGCAAAACAATTTAAACGATACGGTACTTATTTACATGTTGGGTCATCTATTGCGAAAAGTTTTTATTCAATTTTATTTCTAGTATTTTCTATTATCAGTTTTATAGGTGGGTCAAATTATGCATCAATTTCATATAATATTATAAGTTACATACTTGGTACCTTAGCATTAATTATATTTATAATATTCCAAATTGGAGACTCATTTGAAAAATTTGCAGACATGTTTGAGGCATCATATTCAATATCGAAGCAACCTATTAGTGAATTAAAAAGAGAAATTTCAGAAAAGATGAAACAATTAAGTAACAATGTTTTTATAGTGATTGATGATATCGACCGTCTTGCTTCAGATGAAATAAAACTTATCTTCAGACTTATAAAATCCAATGCAGATTTTCCCAAGATTATTTATTTTCTTTTATTTCAACGTGATATAGTAGAAAAATGTCTATGTGAAGAAATCAGTCCAAGCGATCCAAGTACTGGAAAAGAATATTTAGAAAAAATTGTTCAGGTTGGTTTTGATATTCCACAAGTGGAGAAATCAAAAATCCATAAGTTTCTTAATAATGAACTTAAAAATATTCTAGGTGAAAATGTAATAGAGTCTAAACGCTGGGGGATATTATTCAAATCAGGCATTAACGCATATTTCCAAAATTTAAGAGATGTAAAACGATTTATTTCTACACTGCAATTCCACATAGCTATATTTAGAAAAGAGGGCACATCGGAAGTAAATTTTATTGATTTATGTGCAATTGAAGTTCTTCGGACGTTTGAACCTTCTTTATACAATAGTCTGCCCAAATGTAAAATGATTTTATTAGGTTATGACTTCTCTTTAATCCCTGATGAAGAAGAAAAAAATCGACACAAAATTACCTCAATTATTGATACTGCATACGAATGTAACCGTTCATATGTTAGAAAAATATTGATCGAACTTTTTCCAACTATCAACCATTTATTAAATGAAAATTCTTATTTTCGAGATTGTCAAAGTGAATGGTTAGTTGATAAGCGCATTTGTACTTTAGAGTATTTTGATAGATATTTTCTTTTAAGGATTTCAGAAGACAATATTTCACAAACTGATTTTGAAAATGTGATGTCATTGTTAAGTGATAGAAAAAAGCTGCTAAGTCAATTAAGAAAGTTAAATGAAAATGAAAAAATTCATACTTTTTTATTTTACATATACTCATATGCACATGATAAAAAAATAGATCAGAAATATACAGAACCGTTGATAACAACATTATTTGATATTGGTGACGATCTGCCGGAAAAAAGTAATAATATTTATAGTTCAGCTCATTGGATTATTATTGATATTGCAAATCAGTTTTTACAATATGAAACGGATTATCGTAAGAAATGGCAAATTTTGAAAGATACAATTTGTAATTCGAAAGGTATTTTTGTACCTGTTCAATTTGTTAAAAAATTAGAATATGAAATGAAAAATAATGAAGAATATTTTTTAAGAGAGAGTGATATAAAATATTTACAAAATGAATTAATAATTAAAATTAAACAACCTTCGAAAATAGAATGTTTTTTATCATATCCCAAAAAATTGAATATAATATTAGAAGCATGGAATAACTGGTCAACCTCAAAAGAGCCACAAAAAAGGACAGAAGAATTAGTTGCAACAAAGGATGGACTTTTATCATTTCTCGAAGGATTTGTTGAAACAAGAGAAAGTTCTCACCTAGTTGATGGTTCGGATTTTAAAAAAGAGTATAATATAAATCTTAGCAAAATCGAAAAGTTTATTTCCATTGATATTTTAGTAAATAATATAAAAAAACAATCAATAAGTTCGGAAAACCTTACAGGTAATTCTAAAAAGGCATTTGATATATTTAATCTTGCATTAGAAAGAAAAAAAAATGGTATGATAGAAGACGATAATTGGATTGATATGTAAATAAAAAATGATCTATAAATAATTATTTATAAAAAGTTTTTACCAATGTAACTACAATAGCAACCAATGCAACAAGCATACCGGCAACCTCCCATTTTTCAGAAATATGAACGAATAAGAAAAAGACAGTCTGAACGCCTGTTTTGCTGTTATCTATGATGAAATGATGAACTATGATAAACAAAAAAAATGCAGTGTTGCCTCACTGTAATGGCGTGTTGAATATGCTTTTATCATTATAATCTGCGTAATCTGCGTAATCTGCGGATCATAATTTGAGGGGGAATAAAAAAATGACAGACATTTCACGAGCCGGTTTTTTGAAAAAAATGGGAGTTTACACAGCCGGGCTGGCGACTTCATCAATGCTACCGTATTCAAAAAATGTATGTGCCGCACCCGAATCGGAACAAAGGCAGAATTTCATCTTCATATTTTGTGATGACCTCGGATGGGCTGACCTTCCCTGCCATGGCCATAAGTCGGTTACGGCTCACGGCGGCTGGATAGTACGTGACGAATTGAAAATGCCCAATGTAGACCGCATGGCCAGTGAAGGCACCATATTCACCCAGTTTTATGTTGCCTCAGCAGTATGTTCTCCGAGTCGGACAGGTATCATGACCGGTCTTTTCCCCTCACGTCTCGGTATCCATGATTATCTGGCAACACAGGAATTGAACAAAGAACGAGGTATGCCGGATTTTGTTGATCCAAAAATTCCAACAGTAACAAGCATACTGAAACAATCAGGTTATGCGACAGCACATTTCGGCAAGTGGCATCTCGGAAGCGGCAGCGAGGCCCCGCAGCCCGAACAGTATGGCATCGATCGTTATAAAAACTGTCTGGATGGTCCCGGAAAACGTCCCGGCTCGACAGAGATGATTGCGGACAGGACTATCTCATTCATTGACTCGCACCGTTATACACCATTTTACATAAATGTATGGCTTTATGACCCCCATTCTCCACTTCACCCGACGGATGAGCAACTTGAACCATATGCCTATCTCTCGCCTAAATATGGCGACCAAAAAGGAGCACTTCAAATATGGTATTCGGTGCTGACCAACATCGATCGTCATGTCGGCCGTATTTTAGATAAACTCGATGATCTCGGGTTGAGCGAAAATACCTACGTGATATTCTCCAGCGATAACGGACCAGAATCGGGGCTAATGTCTTTTACCTCTCATTACGGCGGTGCAAGCAGCACAAATACCGGACCATTTCGCGGCATCAAACGCAGCCTCTATGAGGGCGGTATCAGAGAGCCGTTCATTGTGAGGTGCCCGGGCAATACTCCGGCGGGACATGTCGACAGCAAAACCGTAATCGGCGGAGTGGATTACCTGCCCACAATTTGCAGTCTCGCTGGTGCTGAACTGCCTTCCGACCTGCATCCCGACGGCGAGAATATGGCTACTGCGCTTGCCGGGAATCAGCGTAATAAGACCAAGCCGCTCATGTGGGAGAACAGATTCCCGGTGTACGGCCATGTGATCCATAAAAGCCCGATGCTCGCTATTCGTGACGGCGACTGGAAACTACTGATGAATCCCGACAACACACGAATAGAACTATACGATATCCCGAATGATCCTACCGAACTGAGTAATGTTGCGGAAAAATATCCTGAACTTGTATTGCGACTTTCACACACGCTTTTAGAGTGGCAAAAGACGCTGCCAGAGGGCCCGTTACATAAGGATGCGGGATCGAATTACTATCCCTGGCCGGGGGAAAATAATTAACCACGAAGGCACGAAGACACGAAGAAAAAACCTCACCCTTTCGTCCTTCGTAGTAGTTACTACTACGGAGAATGGATTAATTCCCTTTCCTAAAAAGGAGAGGGCCACAGACATACGTTTCGGGGCAATCCCTCGCCAGCGCTGAACCAGTCAAAACGTGGGAGGGGGAGACAGAAGATAAGGGTAAACCTGAAAATTTATATCAGAATAAGACAAAACCAACCGGGAGGTCAACCATGAAGCGCAGGGATCTTTTCATAAGAGCGGGAGGTACCGCAGCGATAACTCAAATGGCATCTGTTCTGGCATCAGAGCAGAAAATTGCATTTGCCGGACAGCAATCTTCGGTGTCTGTAGAAAAAAATGCCTTTATCCGGGTGGTTGATAATAAAGTCTATGTCGAAACAAAAACGCAAACCACAGTCATCGACAAAGGATTTATAGTCTCACTGAAAAGCAAAACCACCGGCGAGGAATTTATAAAAAATCCGGATGTCAACCGTTCTGCTGCGCTGCATATAATTTATGCATCGGATGAAACAGCCGGGATTAATGATCAAAAGTTCGGCAGTATTACCACACATCAGCTTTCGGATCATAGGGCGGAAATCGTATTTCACAGTTGGGATGGCGATGGAGTAATTGCTCTCTCGGTCGATGCGGAAAGCGGAGACCTGCTGGTGGAACCGTCCGCCTATTCATCGAGGCCAGGAGTTCGTGCTTGCCGCTGGTGTTTGACCGGTCTTCGCACCGATCTTGAACTTGTCGTACCATTCTTTCAGGGAGTTAAATTACCGCCAAATGATCCCCTGATTAGAAATACACGCTGGGAATGGCCCATGTACTGGGAGGCGGGATTGGCTATTTTTCAGTCCGGACAGGGTGGTTTCTGGATTCATACTCAGGATAACCGGTACAAATATAAGGCGTTGAAAGTCGGTTCCGAAACCGACCCATTCGAGATCGGTCTCGACAGTGAAGCTTACGGTCCTGTGGACAACAACCTGAGCGCCGGTGGGCTTTGCTGGAGGATTAATGTATTTAAGGGAAACTGGCATGTTCCGGCGGAAGAATATCGTTCATGGTACTGGCAGGTCTATAACCTGGCAGTGGAAGAACGCATGCGCCAACCATGGATATACGATGTAAAATTAGCTATTAGCTGGTGTCCCGGCGAACCTGATATTCTCGACGCCCTGGCGCAAAAGGTATCACCCAAGCATATTCTGCTGCATTTCCCAAATTGGCGAACCGATGAGTATGACGAAAATTACCCGAACTACACAGCGAGCGAAAAGGGTAAAGCCTTTATTCGGAAATGCCGGACCATGGGCTTTCGTATAATGCCCCATTTCAATGCAATCGATATGGATCCGTCAAATCCCGTTTATTCTCAGGTGCGTGATTTTCAGTTCCGCACCCTGGAGAAAAAACAACTACTCGGTTGGAGTTGGTATCAGGGCCGCGGTATCGGCGTCCCCGAATCAAACATGAACCTTCTCAACAACCGTGACAAAAAAGTAATGGTGAAAATTCATCCGGGTTTGGGAATGTGGCGTTCGATTCTGGGAGAATGTATTCTCAGTGCATCACAGGCACTTTCCCTGGACACAGTGTTTATCGATGTAACGCTCCACTCATATAACCTGTATAACTGTTTTGTGGAAACTACCACACCTTCCGAAGGCATGAAAAAACTGATTAAACATGTGGCGACTCTTGGTCAAGGTTTGGTAGTCGGCGGCGAGGGATTGAATGAAATAACGGCTCAGGGTCAGTCTTTTGCCCAGGCGCATCTTTTCAAAAGCTGGCATGATTCGATCGATGGCCTGGAACGCGCAGGTGGATGCAATCTAAACGAGTTTCTTTTCGGAAAACTGTGCCGCACAATCGGATATTCCGGCCTGAGCGGTCGAAATGAAAATGAAGAACTTCGCATGCGGATTCATCTTGAACACGGAGCTATTCCGACTATTACCATTAGATCGGCACAGGACATCATCAATCCAAATCCGGCAGTAAAACGTATGCTTGATATGGCAGGTTGAAAAAACCTTAAAAACAAATAACAACCGGTAAAATATTTTCACCATGAAGATAATGAGGTGCATGAAGAAAAAAGAAGAAAAAAGAAGAATACCTCGCCCTTTCGTCCTTCGTAGTAGTTACTACTACAAAGAATGGACTAATTTCCTCTCTTTAAAAAGAGTGTGCCGTAGATATGAGTATCAGAACAATCCCTCGCCAGCGCTGAACATGTAAAACATAACAGATGGAGAAGGAGGACGAGAGCATTTTTCCTTTGTGTCTTCGTGTCTTCGTAGTTTATATATACATATCCTTCGACTTTTTAATCCATTCTTACATAGTATCAACAAGGAGTGTATCATGAACACCCTGAAACGACGTGATTTCCTAAACCGGATGGGACAGTACACAGCCGGTGCTGCTGCATCGCTCCCAATGCTTAACTTCACAAATGTATCGGCACAGTCATCCAAGAATCGGAAACCGAACTTCGTGATCCTGTTCGCCGATGATATGGGATACGGCGACTGGACACGGGGCGGACACCCGACCATCAAAACTCCCAACCTAAACCGAATGGCAGATGAGGGCGTTCAGCTTACCCAGTTTTATTCGGGCAATCCGGTTTGCTCTCCTTCACGGTCAGCGCTTTTAACCGGCAGAAATTGTATCCGCACAGGCGTCATTCAAGTGTTTTTCCCCGGCAACGGCAGAGGTATGTCAACAAATGAAATCACCATTGCTGAAGCATTGAAACCGCTTGGCTACAAAACGGCCTGTATCGGCAAATGGCATCTCGGCAGCACTTATGAGTACCGCCCCCTTCGTCAGGGTTTCGACTATTACTACGGCATCCTGTACAGCAACGATATGTACAATCCCGACATTTTCAGGAATGATGAGCGTTTCGAACACCCGACCGACCAGACCACACTTACAAAACGGTATACCGAAGAAGCAGTCAAATTCATCGAAAGCTCTAAAGAAGACCCGTTCTTCCTCTACCTTCCTTACACCATGCCGCATGTACCGCTTTTTGCATCGGACAAATTTCTCGATACCTCACGGCGTGGGCTTTTCGGCGATGTAATCGAGGAAATCGATTGGAGTGTGGGTCAGATTTTGGGTACGCTGAATCGCCTCGGACTTGACAGCAACACCCTTGTGTTCTTCACCAGCGACAACGGTCCCTGGATGACTCAGGACATGCGAGGCGGGACAGCGGGATTGCTTCGCGGCGCCAAAGGCGATACATTTGAAGGCGGCATGCGTGAACCTACGGTCGCCTGGTGGCCGGGAATGCTTCCTGCAGGAGAGGTGAACATGAATGTGGGTTCGACGCTTGATTTCTTCCCCACCTGTGTGGAACTGGCCGGTGGCAAGATACCGAACGACCGCCCCTATGACGGAATCAACCTTATACCCACATTACAGGGTAAGGCATCACCGGAACGTACCATATACTATTATCGCGGCGAACATCTTCGCGCTGTCAGAAAAGGTAAGTATAAACTTCACTTCAGTTATTTCGATCACCCGGGCAGGGAATATTCTTACGATTATAAACTATGGAAGACACCGGAAACACCTATGTTATATGATCTCGAAGTCGATCCCTCCGAACGCTTCGATATTGCCGTTCAAAAACCTGACATTGTTCGGGATTTAACCGTTGTTGCAGAAAATTACATAAAAGAAATAACACGCAGGGGCGAAAACAAAGACCTCATCGACTGGTTCGTCAACGACTGGCCAACAGCCCCGAAAAAAGGTGAATAAGAACAATAATTCAGCACTGGTTTTGAAAAAGGGAGCTTGCTCCCTTGCCTGCATAACAACAGTTCTTCGAGGTAGGGATAGAATATATTCTGTCCCTACGAACCCCAACTGCTTTTATACAAAAAAAACTCTTGACAAATAGTATAGTATACTATACATTATGCATAGCATAATATACTATTGGTATACAATAATTGATATTACGTTTTATACATAATCAGGAGGTTTACCTGGTGAAACTCGGTAATAACCTGAAACGATGCCGGTTCGACCACGACAACATTTCACAACAGGCGCTGGCAAATGCTATCGGTGTCACACGGCTTACCATTCACTCCATCGAAAACGGCAAGTTTGTGCCCTCTACTCTACTGGCGCTGAAACTGGCCCGTTTTTTCGGCAAAACGGTGGAAGAGATATTTTTTGTGGTTGATGATTAACTCAGAAATAGCGGAGAAATAAAAAATGGATAAAAAACTTAAAATTAGCGGCAGTATATCCCTTGTCTCGGGACTTCTCTCGTTCGGCTGGCTGATATACAATGTAATCGCTTACCAGTATATCAGGACTAAAATCACCAATCTTGAGGAATTGGGAGCAATCGCCGAAATATTAGGAATGTACATCGGAATCGGATTGTTGATTTCTTTCTTTTTCCATGTCTCGGCGTTCTTTACGATGATTTTCAGGTTTCAGATCTTAAAAAAGGTTACCGGACTCGGACTGATAGCATTGTTTATGGGGATAATTTCATTCATCTGTTTAATAGGAGACCTGGCAGCGCTTCACGATATCGGTAATCAATATGAAGCCGGTTTGACCACCAATTACGAATGGACATATCTATATCTGGCGTTAATAATCCATATGCTGTTTTATGTGCTTATGTTTATAATGCTTTATTCAACATTTGGCTCTGTAAAGGTGCATTATAAAACCGAATCTGCTGCGAAAGATGAAATCATATTCATTATAGCCCAGTATGTTGGTATTCTATGCGGATTCATCGGCCTCGGATTTACCGGTTTTATCGTTGCGACACAGGTTTCTCCACAGGTTCTCCAGTATATTCTGCCATTTTACTGTCCTTTTATCCTTTTGCCGTACGGCCTCATATGCCTGTACTGGATTATTATAAAAAGAAAAGAACGGCTGCCCGAAGTATATGACGAAAAACAATGGCGGGATGTATCGAAAGCCGGTTTGACGACGCTACTTATATCAATACCCTTTATGGCAATACTATATATACTGAATTACCAGAAAATGTACGGCACCATCAGTATGATCTGGTTCCCGTTTTACCTGTTTCTGATTCTGCTGTTGTTTTCCGGCAGCATCCTGTATTTCAGTAACCGGATGTAAAAACGGATACATTCGGAAAGATATTATAAGTTACCAAAGAACACATATAAACACAGATATAATACGAAAAATTATTATTAAAAAAATTAACGGGGGATAACTCATGAAAATCAAAAGTTTTTGTGCAATCATAACACTCTTGCTGCTTTTTGTGAGGGCAAATAATTGTCAAAATAAATCAGAGGATTCCCAAACTCAAATATCATCCAATAAAACAGCCGGTATCGAAAAAAACTCCAATGAAACAATTACAATCGATCTTCCCGGTTTACCGGAGGGTGCAACAAAACTTGATATGGTGTTGATAAAACCAGGTTCATTTATCATGGGATTTTCGGAGGAAGCCTCGGAACGTCACAAATTCGAGTGGCCTTCCCATAAAGTGACCATATCAAAACCTTTCTACATCGGTAAATATGAGATCACTCAGGCACAGTGGGAAGCGGTTTTGGGAGAAAACAGCCATCATTCAAAATACCGTCCCCTGACGAACAATCCGGTTGAAAAGGTTTCCTGGATTCACTGCCAATTATTTATCAGGAAGCTTAATAAACTTGGTCAGGGTACTTTTCGTTTGCCGACAGAAGCCGAATGGGAATATGCATGCAGGGCAGGCACCGATACTCAGTATTTCTTCGGTGGTTCGCTGCAAAATGCAGACAACTACATGTGGTGGAGCGGTAACAACAATCCGAAAGGAACCAAAGCGGCAGGACTCAAGCAGCCTAATCCATGGGGATTGTATGATATGCTTGGCAATGTATCGGAATGGTGTTCGGACAGCTTCGATAAACCATATAACCGAAGCGATTTTACCGATTCACAATCCGCTCCCTCAATACTGTCGTATTTACTATTACTGAAAAATCGCGTTTCCCGCGGCGGTGCATTCGGCAGTAGCGCCGGGGAATGCCGGTCAAGCTCGCGGTTTTATGAGCAGGCGGTTGATTTTCATTACAGTATGGGACTGAGGCTTGTAAGAGAAGCTCCATGACAGATCGATTATTCCACCGGCCAGGATAAAAAGTATATCTTTCCGAGTTGTAAGATTCACGATTATTTTTTCAAAATAAAACCGTACGGTTCGCAGCACTTTTTATATTTTTTTCCGCTTCCGCAGACACATGGATCGTTACGGCC
The DNA here is from genome assembly GCA_016927495.1 of Candidatus Latescibacterota bacterium. GTDB lineage: Bacteria > Latescibacterota > Latescibacteria > Latescibacterales > Latescibacteraceae > JAFGMP01. The sequence continues at coordinate 10,803 of JAFGMP010000288.1, forward strand.
GATATTTTCCGGTACGGGAAGACCCTGGTGGCGGCGCATAATATCCCAGGCAAGAAACCGGTATCGATCTTTTGTATGTTCGAAAAACTGCCTGTACGCATCACAGAGATAGTTCTTGGCGGTATAATCAAGTTCAGGGAGATACCTGAGCTTTATACAACCCTTTTGACAAAATCCGAGCCATTCACAATCATCGCAATCCGTACAATCTGTTCGCCTGAGTTTGGAAAATTCGAGGTATTTCTGCCCTTCCATAATTTCTTCGGGAGTATTTTCATGGATGTTGCCGATGTGCCATTCCTTAGTCACGAAAAAATCACAGGTATACACATCGCCGTTGTGCTCCACCACAAGATATTCACCGCATGAATCCTTATACATACAGCATTCAGGTTGAATACCTGCATAATACTGCAAGAGATTATCAAAAAGTCTGATGCTGACATAGGGATAACCGTTTTTGAACCATTCATCGAACAAAGCGCAAAGGAAATCTCCGTACTCATCCGCAGGCACGGAAAAGGGCGCTTTTTCGTTATCGATTACCTCGATACAGGGAATAAACTGGAGGTAATAAAAACCGTTATCGACCAGAAAGTGATAGATATCCAGCGGATATTTTACGGTATCATTATTTACTACGGCAAGGATATTGAACTCGACATGATGACGTTCGAGGGTTTTGCAGGCCTGAATGACCTTATCGAAAACACTTGCCCGCGTCCGAGTGAAACGGTGAATATCATACAGCTCTTTCGGGCCGTCCAGGCTCACTCCAACAAGAAATCTGTGACGAGCAAAAAGTTCGGCCCACTCGTCGTTTATCAGTACGGCGTTTGTCTGTATTGTGTTTGAAACAGTCTGGTCGGGCAGCCGTAACTCTTCCTGTATTTCGAGAGCGCGCCTGTAAAAGTCTATTCCCATCATCATGGGTTCGCCGCCCTGCCACATATACGCGATATTCTGACGGCCCGGTATTTGTGCTTTGCCGAACAGTTCCCGGCAGGTTTCCTCGGTCATCCTGTGAATATTGGTTTCGGGATAAGCCTCCACAGCCTTACGATAAAAGCAGTAATCGCAAAAGAGATTACAATCGCCTGATGCAGGCTTGATTAGGAATGAAAGATTTTTTCTCATGACATTATTATATTTAATCACCGAACAGGAATCGTTTCGCATTCAGGCCGAGTATCATATCCTTATGTTCCTGTGGCGCTTTGAGCCTGTCTATACGCCGCAGATAAGCAGTTGTAATGGCAGCGTTACCGATCCCGCTATCTGAACCGAACATAAGTTTCTCAGGACCCAGTGTATTATACAGTGCCTGAATCCCCCACTGAGTAGGACCGCTGAGACACACATAAAAATTTGGCAGTTCCTTTGCAGCATCGATAATTTTAGGGCAATTCTTTGACATATATATTTTTAAAATACACGGATGTATCATAGTCATGATTCTGTAGTCCGATATATCCCTCCGGGAAAAACTCCCTTATTTTGCCGCGCGGCTGCATGTTCCAGTCGACGACAAGCTTACCGTTCAGTTCCACTTTGACATTATCACCCTTGAGAGTGATCTTGTAATGATTCCACTCGCCCGTTTTGTTGAATGCCGCAACCTTAGGCGCCTCGGCATCATATACCGAACCGGTCTGGTGTATGCCAGTCTGTGAATCGTCTATTTGAATCTCGAATGATTTGTAGATATATGCATTGCTCTCCGGCATATCGGGAATTCTATAAAAGATGCCGGAATTGGCATTGGCAACCTCTGTTTTATAATCGAGTTCCAGAATAAAATCGCCATATTTTTTCGTATACCAGAACAGCCCCATACCTTTATGAGATTTCAGAATACCGGTAGTCTCGTCCAGTTCAAAATAACCGGGTCCGTAATGGTTCCAGCCATGTTTGTTAAAACGGCCGTCATTACATGCCAGAATACGTTCGTACCCGGCATAATAGGTAATACCTTTGATATAATCCAGACCTTTTCTTATCGAAGGTGACGGATTATCGAGTTCCTTCTGGTTTTCATGCTCGATGGCAATGTATCCCTGATAGTTCTGACGGGTAAGTTCAGCAAGAATGTCGTGAACATTGGCCGCACCGGAACCGAAAGGAACATCATATGCTTCTTTGTTGCCGAATTCATTGAGATCTTTCAGATGGACGTTGGTGATTCTGCCATTCAAAATTCGAAGCGCATCAACCGGATTAACACCGCTGCGCATCCAGTGGCCGGTATCGGCGCAGACACCCATTCTGCTGTCACGGCCGTCAATGTTGCGAAATGCTGTTTCCGGTCTGGCATATTTGCTTGGTATGGGATGATTATGAACCGCAATCTTGATATTGTACTCTTTCACCATCTTCTCGATAAGGGAAAAATCATCATAGGACGGTTCGGTACATATCGTGCGAATTCCCATTTTTTTTGCAAAATCGAAAACCTGACGCATCGCCTTTTCGTTATTGTCGAAATTGACAACACCGTAACTGACAATAGTAATGCCGTGTTCCTGCAGTTTTTTCTTTACAAGATTTATTTGTTCATCGGTCAAATTGTAACCGAATGTAACGTCAGCATTATCTTTGCTGAGTTGCTGTCCGTTATATGCCTCAAGATATTTAAGGCCGAGGTCTTGAACCTTCTGGAGCGTCTCCATAAAGGTGAATTTGTGAAATGTCCAGCACTGCATCGCAATGGGGATCTCCATAATACGGACATCCGCAAGATTTTCCTGAGCATATGAAACTGAAAAAACAGAGAGTATTATAACCAGAATAATAACAATATGTTTCATCGATCTCCCTCAATTCTTACATAACATCATTTTATCTAAACAAAATCAACGATAAGTAAAATACTACATATATTATAGATGAAACCTAAAATGCGTAGAGACGCAGCATGCTACGTCTCTACACTTCAATCGATAATGTATGCTTCAAAATTATTTTTTGGGATTCCATTCGCCTTTTGCAACTGGAGGAATATATTTTTCGATCCCGGGAGGCGGAAATTCCACTGTTTTTTCCTGCTCAGCGCTCATATATGCGGTCATGAGCAGTTCCGCAACCTCGACACCGTCGGCAAAGTTTTCATCCGGTCGTTTTCCGGCAAGGAAACTCTGTACCATATGACGGTTCTCACCTGTATACCCATAGGCGCCTGCTTCATCACTGACAATAGGCATAAGACCCATTTCGGCGTTTTGTTTCTCGACAAGGTCTTCACCCTCGCCACCTTTAACGTTACGGCTGAGGAAGATCTTTAAATCGGTATCGAGAGAATTGATTGCCATGGAATATTCCGGTCCTAAAACCTCCATGGAAAGCCTGAGACCTGCACCAACATAGCTCCATGATGTCGTGGTTTCAACAACGATCGGATTTCCGTTCTCATCCTCATATTCGACAAGAGACCGTGCGAAATCCTCGGCCGGCCTGTCCTTGTAATTGAGCTTCCCATTGCTGTATTTTGCCAGATGGTCGGCATATTTCGGCTGCTGCCATTTGAGGCAGTTGGTATATGCGGTAACTTTTTTCGGTTTGATACTGTTACGGGGAGCGCCGGGTTTTGTGAGCAGAAACCGTGCCGTTTCAACAGAATGACACATCATGTCATTGAGCACACCGCCGCCCTGAAGGACTCCATCCCAGAACCACGGCATATGCGGCCCG
>JAFGMP010000289.1 GCA_016927495.1 Candidatus Latescibacterota bacterium
GGAAATGTTGTCTCAGCCATAGTATCACCTTTATATTTTATTTATCAATATGTTTATATTACATTTTTTCGGTCTGGTAACGGGGTAATGAATGGTCTTCAATTTCGTCACGGCTGACCGGTTGTCCATTTTTCAGACCTGATTTATGTGCCATTAACATTACAACTACCTTGTTGAGAATATGGTCTTCATCCTCCGGCCATACGCCGGTAACGAATGCTCTGTCGATAGTCTGCATGAACGGCATGGTGATGTGGTCGTCATGAGCAACACCGCCAACAACACCTTCCCAGTATACCCGTTGTTCTATGACCTCATTATCGAGATGTATTTTTACCCAGCTCCGTATCGGTTTTTCGTATGCGTTTGTCGCCAATCCGAGGATAGGGTCACGGTCATCGGCGGTCTTTTCATATGTGAGATGGGTATAAATTACCGGTATATTGAGCGGGTCCTCATCCGGTGGTGCATTCCAGCCGAATGTCGAACAGCTTATAACCTTGCCGGGAACCAGTTTGAGTGCGGTTTCAAAAATGTGAGGATGGTACGAGCAGAAATTTGCCCCGGAACCCTCGATATAGTAGTGCTGGACTTTGGCGGGATCGATACGTCCCTTGATCACCTGAATTTCTTGCATCCAGGGTATACATGACCCAGTGACAAGCGTCGATCCGTTTTGTTTTGCCAGCCTTATTATTTCACGGGCGTCATGCATATTCCATGCAATTGGGCGGTTGACAAAGACCGGCATTCCTTTTTCGAGAAATGGTCGCGCAAGGTTCAGCGAATCCTCAGGATCGGTTATGAAAACCGCATCCACATGTTTAATCATGTCTTTCGGATTTTTGACGACATTTTTGACACCGTATGTTCCGGTGAATTTGTCGATACTCATGTAGTCGTGAAGATCTTTGAGGCGCTTTTGTTTCCATTCTTCCGTGCCTCTGAATGAGTTGACATAACCGTCCTCTCTGCCCCAAACTGCCGTAACATGGAGGTTTGATCTTGGCGGTGTATCGGGATTGTTGATTGCTTCCGTATACATCATTGCATGAGAGTACGGCCCGAGTCCGACCATACCAATCCTCATAAAATCCCTTTTAAGCTTAAACTGTGAATTGCTCTTTGAGGCCGCATGAACCGTAGCGCCGGTAATGCCTGTGGCTGAACCTGCCGCAGCAGCAGCCTTGATAAATTGTCTTCTTTTCATGTTCTGTTCCGGTTTTTTGTGTAATTTTGTTATAAAAAAATGAAAGTATCCTTTATAATTGTTCAGAATTTTTATAAAGTCAATATAACTCTGTTAAAATTCGAGAATATTTCTTTTTTTGACAAAACTGAAAAAATTAAAAAAGGCTTGGAAATACAAAAAAAAAGTGTTTTCACTTGCATTTTTAATTACAAAATGTTTTGATGTAATACAACTTTCACGGATAATAACATTATTTTCATAATTTGTTCATTTTCAAAGGATACGTATATGGAAAATCGTCTGGGAAAAAGTATTATTTTGGTTTGTTTTATTTGCTCTCTGATTTTCGCATATTTACCCTGCGGTTTTTGTCAGACAGCACCGGTGATAGGACTGCATGAAAACACTCCACAAGTGGTTGCCTTAACCAACGTACATATCGTTACTTCTGGCAGTATTCTTAAAAATGCAACGCTTGTTGTCCGTGACAGTCATATTGAAGCCATAGGTACGGATGTCAAAATACCACCTGATGCCATTGTGTATGACTGCACAGGCAAAACTATCTATCCCGGCTTGATCGATTTGTATTCCCATTATGGCATTCCTGAAAAGTCGCCTGAAAGTACGGAAACCGGTTCAATCCACTGGAATGATGCTGTGAGGCCGGATAGGAAGGCGTCCGCTTTGTTAAAAGTCGATGAAAAGGCGCAGCAAAAAATGCGGAAGAACGGAATCACCGCTGTTTTGACCTTTCCCCGTAAGGGAATATTACGGGGAGAGGGCGCACTTGTGTTATTGTGTGATTCCGGTCCGAATTTTGCTGTACTGAAAGAAAGCGCGGCACAATCGATAGCTTTATATGAAAGCACAAGAGATTACCCGCAGTCTTTACAAGGCAGGATCGCACTCATTCGTCAGACTATTCTCGATACACAATGGTACGACACCGCCTGGGAAAGATATAATGCCGCGCCTGATGGCCGTGAAGCGCCCGAGGTCAATCTCTCGCTTGCGTCGTTGAAACCCTATGTCGGGAAAATCAAACCTGTAGTGATTGAAACTGCTGAAGTGAATGATTATGCACGGGCGAAAGATATAGCCGATGAATTCAACCTCGATATGTGGATAATCGGCTCAGGTGATGAATACCGGCGGCTCGATATGGTAAAAAATGTACAAGGACGGTTGGTAGTTCCTCTTATGGATAATGATCCGCCGGATGTTTCTACTGATGAGGTCAGCCTGCGGCAGTTACGACATTGGGATTTTGCACCGGAAAATCCTGCACGGTTAGCCCAGGCCGGCATCGATTTTTCATTGACTGCATCGAAGTTAAAAGACAGCGGCGATTTTCTCAAAGCTTTACGAACAGCGGTTAAACGGGGATTACCGGAAGATGTCGCACTGAAGTCTCTAACCGTTATACCTGCAGAATGGCTTGGTATGTCAAAACTTTTGGGTTCGCTGGAAAAAGGGGAATTTGCCAATTTTTTACTTACCGACGGAGACCTTTTCAAAGATAAAACAAAGATTCTCGAAACCTGGGTGGCAGGCCGACGATATGAAATAACACCAGTCCCGGAAATCGATATACGTGGGACATGGTCGGTTCAGATAAATCCGAAATACAAAATCGGAGCATTTGATATCGAAATTTCAGGTGAGGCCGATAAACCCACTGCAAAAATAATGAAAGACGAAAAATCTATTAAAACTCTCAGTTTGACCATCGAAAAGCGTATGATGATGTGTGCTTTTCAGGCTGATTCGCTGGGGTATGACGGCGTCGTCAGAATGTCCGGACTTGCTGAAAAAGAGAAAATGTACGGACAGGGAACATGGGGTGACGGAAGTGACTTTACCTGGGATGCAGTTGTTAAAACACCTTGGGAGGCAAAATCTGATACTGCCGCTGTGGAATCTGTGGATATGGCCAATTTTCCGGTTGTATATCCCGAGGGGGCTTTCGGCAGGACATCGATTCCCGATCAACCGGAAGTGTTTGTTATAAAAAATGCGGTCATATGGACATGCGGCCCGAAAGGTACTATCGATAACGGCGACATTATTTTTAAACAGGGCAAGATCGATAAGATCGGTACGAAACTGAAGATACCTGAAAATGCCGTTGTGATCGACGCTGACGGTAAACATGTCACTCCGGGATTGATCGATGCCCATTCACATCTCGCTATAACCGGCGGTATAAATGAGGGGACACATTCCATAACATCGGAAACACGAATCAGAGATGTCATTGATCCTGATAATATCAATATATACCGTCAGCTTGCGGGTGGTTTAACCATGGCATGTATCATCCATGGTTCAGCTAATTCTATCGGTGGGCAGAACGCCGTCATTAAACTGCGGTGGGGTGCTCCTGCTATCGATATAGTAGTCGATTACGCACGGCCGGGTTTAAAGCTTGCACTCGGAGAGAATGTCAAACGATCAAATGTTCCGGGTCCGGTTACGACCCGTTACCCGATATCACGGATGGGTGTCAAGCAGTTTATGTTCGACTCATTTCAGGCGGCAAAAGATTATAAGACCGAATGGCAGGAATATGAGAAAAAGAAGAAGAAAGACAAAAACCTTATCCCACCGCGTCGTGACCTGAGACTCGAACCCCTTGTGGAAGTCCTTGAGGGCAAACGTCAGATACAATGTCACTCCTATCGTCAGGATGAGATCCTCGCTATGATGCGTGTCGGCGATCAGATGGGATTTACCGTCGAGATGTTTATCCACAATCTCGAGGGGTATAAAGTCGCTGATGAGATGAAAAAACACGGGGTGATGCCGACCGTATTCAGCGACTGGTGGGCATACAAGTTTGAGGTTTTTGATGCCATACCTTACAACGGGGCTATTCTGCATGACCGCGGGCTGTTGGTCAGCTTTAATTCCGACGATCTCGAACTGGCACGTCGTATGAATCTCGAAGCCGCAAAAGCAGTGAAATATGGTGGTGTCCCCGAAGAAGAAGCGCTTAAGTTCGTTACCCTGAATCCTGCAATCCAGTTGGGTATCGAAAATCATACAGGCAGTCTTGAGCCGGGAAAAGACGCTGATTTTGTTATATGGAGCCAGTCACCTTTGTCGACATACACGATCTGTGAACAGACCTGGATTGATGGCAGAAAGTATTTTGACCGTGAGGAAGACAAAGAACTGCGTGAAAAAGTCCGTAATGAACGCGCTGCTTTGATTCAGAAGATTTTGGGGCAAGGTGACAAGAAGACGGCCAAAAAGGGTGAAACGGGGGAAAAGGATGAATAGCTATTATATAAATTATTTTGTTTCAATACGTTTGTCGTTGTGAACTTCTTATTCTGTCATTGCGAACGAACAGAGTGAGTGAAGCAATCTCGTTTTTAATTCTCAGCAAAACAATGAGATTGGTTCGTCATTACACTTATCGCAATGACAAACAATCAAAAAAACGGGTAATTTATACATAATGCACATAATGAGTTAAATATATATATCAAATGGAGGAACCAATGGGGGAAATGTTTGACAGGGTAGTGATAATCGCCGCTGTGTTTATTGTGATAATGACAATTAGCGTTTACGGTTCGGATCAGATACCGGCGCCGCTGCAGAAACAGCCGATAGCGCTCACCGGTGGAATAATTCATACAGTAAATAGTGGAATAATACATAGTGGTGTAATATTATTTGATAAAGGCAAAATTGTCGACATCGGAACAAATAGTACGATACCGGCCGATGCGGTAAAACTTGACATAAACGGTTTGCATGTGTACCCTGGACTTATTGAAACGGTTTCACAACTCGGTCTTGCCGAAATCAATTCTGTTCGCGCTACAGTCGATTATAGTGAAACCGGAGAAATCAATCCCAATGTACGTGCCGAGACAGCGGTAAATCCCGATTCGGAACGTATTCCTGTTACACGATCAAACGGTGTCTCTATGGCAGTGTCGGTGCCGGAAGGAGGGCTGATATCCGGTAAAGCAGCGTTGATGATGCTCGATGGATGGACCTGGGAGGATATGACACTGAAGGCGCCGGTAGGAATGGTGATACACTGGCCGAACATGCGAGCTACTGATGCTTACGGCAAACAAAAATCTTTGGATGAGCATCGTAAACAGGTTAAAGAACAACTGGACAAGATTGAGCAAACATTCAGAGATGCCCGAGCATATAAAGCTGCCCGTGATGCTGACGGTCAAAAAGATGTGCCATTTCACAAGGCTGATGTGAGATGGGAGGCAATGATTCCCGTGCTGAACGGTGAATTACCGGTCTGGGTATGGGCAGACAGAAAACAGGAAATAGTATCTGCGGTTGACTGGGCTGATCGTGAGCAGTTAAAGATGGTTCTGGTTGGCGGCGCTGATTCTCCTCTTGTTACCGATTTACTTCAGCGTAAAAATATACCGGTGATTATCACTCCCATACTACGGCTGCCAAACCGCCGTGATGCCGATTATGATGAACAGTTTACAGTTCCGAAGAAATTATTCGATGCTGGTGTGACATTCTGTATTGCGGGAGGTGACGGTATGGGTAATGATCGTAATCTTCCTTACCATGCAGCTATGTCAGCGGCGTATGGTCTTCCGAAAGATGAGGCGCTTAAAGCGATTACGCTGTACGCTGCCCGGATTGCCGGAGTTGATGGTCGCGCCGGATCGCTTGAAGTTGGAAAGGATGCTACGCTGATTATCACTGACGGCGACCCGCTCGAAATTACCACAACGGTTCACAAGCTTTTCATTCAGGGCAGGGACATCGACCTCAACGACAGGCATAAAATGCTCTATCATAAATACAGTGAGAAATACAGACAGGCTGAGGGGAATTAAAATCCGGTTTAACAGGGGGCTATCATGAAAATAATAATAACTTTGATAGTTATTTATACTTCTGTGTTTTTTATTTCTGCGGGTGTGTGCCAAAACCAAAAGGTAATCGAAGCTCCTCTTATTTTACCCAATATCTCTGAAGAAATGTTGCATCCTGAGTTCTGGATCAACCGTCTGGTTAATCCCGACAAGATCATAATGACACCTGAGCAGATCGCGGAGATGAACACTAAAAACCGGTCACGTTCTATAGTGATAAAAGATATCAACGGTGATCCGTTTTCCATTGAAAAAACCATACGTTATAAAGATCAGTCTATCGGGGCAATGTACCATACCGAAGATCCTTTTGGCATGACCAGTTTTCCCGGTGACAGCCTCCGTGCCCGTTTTGAAAATCATAAGCAGTTGTTTAACCGTGATTTATATGACCGTCGCCGTGTCAAATACAGCGAATATGCCAAACAAATTGTTATTGACAGAATGAATGAAGAACATATTCCACAAACGATAAACCCCCGGTACGGCCTCATCGTAAAACGCACCCTCAACCGTGCGATGCCCATGAACGAAGCGGCATATCCCGGCGAAAACGCATGGCTTGACTATATGCAGTCCACCGGGCTTGAAACCGGTATGCCCGTTGCAGTTCTTCATATGTCGACAGACAAAGACTGGTACTATGTCAGAAGTGATATAAGTTTCGGTTGGGTTCCGGCATTACATGTGGCTTTTGCCACAACGGAAGCATTGAAAAACTATATCAATACAAAAGATTTTATTGTTGCTGTCGATCATAAAATCCCGGTTTATACCGATCCTGCGTTCAATAATTTCCTCACGGAATTTTATATGGGTGCACGATTAAAACTGACCGGTTATTCCGGAGACGGCTTTATTATCAGTGTGCCCGTGCGCTCTTTTGACGGCTCTCTTGATTTAGTGCCCGGTTATGTAAAGCCGGATGCTGCCGTGAACATAGGATATCAGCAGTATACCCAGCGTAACATTATAACCACCATGTTCAGACTGTTAAACCGTCCCCTCGGATGGGCAGACAGCGATTACGAACGTGACTGCTGCGGCACGATACGGGCTGTGCACAAGACATTCGGAATTATTACAGGCCGCTGGGTAACTTATATTATCCATGCCACAAACCATGTGTTTGCTTTTCCGGTTGATACCCCGATAGAACGTAAATATAAAATTCTCGATTCCTGTGAACCCGGAATCTGTGTTATTGGAAATGAATGGCACATCATGATGTATCTGGGAAAAATCGATGGGAAATATTATGTTATACAACAGAACGGACTGGATTATAAAACAGATGACGATACCATCATGCAGGTACGCCGTGTTTGTGTGAATGAGACGGAAAGCGGACCGAATTTTCCCGCAACCATGTGGACAGAGATATCGGAAATAAAACCCTGATTATGGAGACATGCTATGTTGAAAAAATCGATGTATGTAATACTGACGTTTGTTTTTGCTCTGGGAAATTGGGATGTGGGAAACGCAGCGGAACTTGACGAGCTGTTACCGGTAATTTGTCATGAAATTTCGGGTAACAGGGCGCGTGATTATGCTATGCGTGTCTGGCAGTATGATAAGTGGTCGACACTTCCGATGTGGAAAAAGTCATCGGAAGAGATTCGGGACATTATGCTTGAACTCAATTTCGATGAGGCAGAGGTTGTCGACACTCCGGCGGATGGCAGATCCTGGACCGGTACCTGGGTAAATCCTCTTGGCTGGGACGTGAAGCAGGCTACGCTTGAGGTCATCGAACCAAAAGGATTGCCAGAGGAATTCAGGTATCTGAGTAATTACCTCGATAATCCCACATCATTGGGGTGTTGGAGCGCTCCGACGCCTCCTGAGGGTATCGATACAGAACTTGTTTTACTTGAAAGATCAAATGAGGCTGAACTGAAAAAGGTGAACGCCGCCGGTAAGATAGTGCTTGTTTCCTCAGGTTCACGGTCACTCAAGAAGTATCTCGACACATACGGGGTAATCGGGATTGTGAGCGATGAAATAGAAGGACACAGCAAGGATTCGGTCACAGCAAACAACTGGCAGAACGGCTGGACCGATCTCCCCGGTGGATGGCTGATGACAGATTCCGACAGCAAGAACAACATCCGCTTTTCCATTTCCCAGCGCAAGGCTAACTATCTCAGGGATTTGCTGAGACAGGGTAGAAAAGTCATTGTTCGCGCCAAAATCGATGCCCGGTATTATACCGATGATACGCTTCCCTATACGACAGGTTATATTCGCGGCGCGGGCAGCGAAAGCGAAGAAGTTTTGATCGGTGGCCATAATCATGAATGGGGAGCAAGCGATAATGCGGCGGGTGTCGGCACTATTCTCGAATCTGTTGGTTCTTTGAACGAATTGATTCGCTCCGGTGTTCTTCCCCGGCCTCAGCGCGGTATACGGGTCTGCATCGGTTCGGAAATTTACGGCGCCCTTGCGTATTCTGAGCATAATCTCGAACGGCTCAACAAAAAAACGGTAGCCTATCTGAACTGTGATGACGGCGGCGGTAATTACGACTTGTTATCATCGATACTGCAGCTTGTCATGAATCCCAATTGTATGCCCTCCTATACCGATGCGCTTTTAATCGAAATTGCACAGCGATATTACGAGGAATACCAACCCCGGCGGGTATTTAAAATACACCCATACAGCAACGCCGATAATTTGTTCTGCGATCCTGCAATCGGTGTGCCCTCAAACTGGATTTATATGAGCAACATAAACGATCTGCACCACAACTCCAAGGATACCATCGATAAGGTTGATCCGCGCTCGCTCCGTGACATCAGCATACTCAACGCACTCTTTCTTTATTATCTCGCCGATGCGGATTATAAGGAGATTACTTTTCTTGCGGATTTAGCGAACGCCAGGGGAATGCAGTTGCTGGTGGAAAAATATGCTGAGATGAAAAAAAGGCTGAATGGTGTCGATGATGGCGTGGCACTCGGGAGCGTTCTTCATGACGGTACCAAAACGCTGAAATATTACACCGATCTTCAGAAAAAGACGATATTCAGTATAGAAAAAATTGTATCCGAAAACAGGAAGCGAGAGGCGCACGATTATCTGTTTGAGTATGCCGATAAACTTGATGAATTGGGTCAAGTTCTGACTGAGCAGTTCCGGGATGCTGTGAAGGAATACGCCGAAGTTGAATCGATAAAAGTAGTAAAGTATAAAGAAACCCAGAGCGACTGGGAAAAAGAGTCGGCGACAATAATACCCAAACGTAACTATATCGGAGTATATTCGCTACAGGGAATTCCGGTGGATGAATGGGTCGAGGTTCGCAGCGATCCGCACTGGTGGAGTGCAACCACCTGGGCATCCTCTTCGCTCTGGTGGTGCGACGGCAAACGTAATCTTAACGAGATTAAGGAATTGTGCGAATTCGAGGCGGGAACGCCAATTCGAAACTTCGATTTGATAAACTATTACCGTTTTTTAGAAAAATTCGATTATGTTGAGTTTGTACGATAGAAATATAAAGGATACACCATGATCAACGGCGCTCTTTTACTTGTTGTTTTTGTTGTATCGATACTATTCATCATCATCATGACCGCCAGAGTCAAGATGAATGCATTTCTGGTGCTGCTGCTTGCTGCATTTGGTACCGGGCTTCTTTCCGGTATGGAACCGCTCACGGTGATCAAAACCATCACAGGCGGATTCGGCAGCATTCTCGGCTACATTGGTATTGTCATCATCGCCGGAACAATCATCGGAACCATGCTTGAAAAATCCGGCGGCACTCTCACCATGGCCAACTCTGTTTTAAAACTGATCGGTTCGGCTCAATCTGCGCTTGCAATGTCGATTACCGGGGCGATTGTTTCCATTTCGGTGTTTTGTGACAGCGGGTTTGTCATACTCTCATCCCTCAACAAAACGCTGGCAAAAAAGGCAAAGCTGTCGATGACCACCATGGCAGTTGCTCTGGCATCCGGTTTATACGCTACTCACACTTTTGTGCCGCCGACACCAGGGCCGATTGCCGCCGCCGGGAATCTTGAGGCTGATATCGGATTGGTGATTGTCTTCGGCTTGATAATATCAATTCCCGCGGTTCTTGCCGGATACCTGTGGGCTACAAAAATCTGCCCGAAATACTATGTGGAGCCACACATCGAAGTTGACATTAATCAAACTGTGCAAAATCTGCCCAAAGCGTTCGATGCTTTTGCGCCGATTATTATTCCGATTGTTTTGATTACACTCAAATCTGCAGCCGATTTTCCGGGGCAACCGTTCGGAGGCGGGAAAATCAAACTGTTTTTCGATTTTTTCGGCGACCCGACTGTAGCGCTGCTTATCGGAGTTTTTATCGCGTTCCGGTTGATACCGCGGTGGAGTGAGGAATATATTAACGGCTGGGTAGGAGAGGGACTCAAAAATGCGGCATCCATTATCATGATAACCGGTGCGGGCGGCGCATTTGGCGCAGTCCTCAAGGCAACTCCGATAGGCGACTATCTCAGTTCATCGCTCGCCCAGTATCACCTCGGAATATTTCTTCCGTTTCTGGTTGCCGCCGCGCTGAAGACGGCGCAGGGTTCCTCGACGGTGGCGCTGATTACCACATCGGCGCTGGTAAGCCCCATGCTGTTTGATCTTGGGCTGGATACGGCCACGGCACGGGCGCTGACAGTCATATCGATCGGTGCGGGTGCCATGATCATGTCACATGCGAACGACAGTTATTTCTGGGTAGTCAGCCAGTTTTCGGGAATTGACACCACGACTGCCTACAAAACCCACTCGATGGCGACGCTTGTTCAGGGGATAACTTCGATAGCGGCTGTGTTTGTACTGTCGCTTATTTTGTTGTGATAGCATGTTGCATTTAAAAACGAATATTAGCCACGGATAAACACGGATGAACACGGATATTATATTACAAATTATGATTAAATATTATAGTGAATTCGAAAGTATGAATTTGTACTTAAAATACTCAGAATTATATCTCTGATACGTATTTATCTGTGAAAATCCGCACAATCCGCGTTCTATTTTTTTAGTATTCCGCTTAAATGGTTCAATACCCCTCAGCCAGCGATGAACTGCTGCGAGGATCGGCAGCGCCATACAATGTGTCACCAACCCGCATTACACTCTGGGTAACGCCGATGCCATCAATTACCTCGATTTCATGCCCCATTTCACGCAGTGTTTCGAGCACATTTTCGTCGAATCCTTTTTCCACCCGCAGCCGATCCGGTTTCCACTGGTGATGAATACGCAATGCGCCGGTGGCCTCGGCAATATTCATGTTATGGTCGATCACATTCAGGATTATCTGAAGCGTGGAATTGATGATTCTGCTTGAACCCGGACTGCCGGTGGCAATAAAAGCCCGGCCATCTTTTAGGACAAGTGTAGGAGTCATGGAACTGAGCATTCGTTTTTGTGGCTCGATTGCGTTGAACGTACCACCGAGAAGGCCATCCGCATTGGGTGAACCGGGCTTCGCTGAAAAGTCATCCATCTCGTTGTTCAGGAGAATCCCGGTGCCTTCGGCAGTGATACCGGTACCATACCCGAAATTCAGTGTGTAGGTGTTGGACACCGCATTGCCAAACCTGTCCATAACCGAGTAATGTGTGGTCTGGTCGCTTTCATACCCCGGCGGATTACCCGGATAAATCCGGTCACTCGGTGTGGTTCGTTTCAGATTGATTTTCGGGCGCAGGCTTTCCGCATAGCTTTTTGAAATGAGCCCGTCAACGGGAACAGGAACGTAATCGGGATCACCGAGATATTTTGAGCGGTCGGCAAATGCAAGCTTCATACATTCGGCCATCAGGTTCACAGTCGGAGCTGTATTGTGTCCGTAAAATCCCTTTGGATAGGCTTCAAGCAGATTGAGCATCTGGATCACATGTACCCCTCCTGAACTCGGCGGCGGCATCGAATATATTTCGTACCCGCGATAGGTGCTGTGCACAGGTTCTCGTTCCGCGGGCCTGTAAACAGCGAGATCCTCTTTGGTGATCAGCCCGCCGTGCTTTTCCATGTCTGCTGCAATTTTATCGGCAATTTTGCCGCGGTAAAATGCATCAGGGCCGTTATCCCTGATCTGTTTCAGGCTCCATGCAAGGTCTTTCTGCACCAGTGTCTCACCGACCTCGTACAATTCGCCGTTTTCCTTGTAGAAAATCGCCATACTCGCCGGTGATATCTCAAGCCGTTTTTTCGCCCATGCGAGAGAGTCGTGCAGATATTCATCCACTGTAAAACCATTTTCCGCAAGGTCGATTGCAGGCCTGAGCACACGTGCAAGTGATATGGTGCCGTACTTTTCCAGCGCGAGTGTCAGTCCCGCGACAGTTCCGGGGACACCCACAGCCCAGTAGCTGTGTTCCGATTTTGTGGTGTCGTGATCGCCGTTTTCATCGAGAAACATGTCACGGTATGCTGCGCCGGGGGCTTTTTCGCGGTAATCGATGGCGATTGTCTGCCCGGTGCCTGCCAGATGGGCGACCATGAATCCGCCACCGCCGAGATTACCTGCCGTCGGTAACGTCACCGCGAGGGTGAATCCGATGGTAACCGCCGCATCGACAGCGTTTCCGCCCTCTTTCAGTATCTCTACACCGGCCTGTGTGGCAAGATATTGCTGGCTGACAACCATACCGTTTTTCGAGGTCACCAGTTTAGCCGACGGTCTTTCCTGAGCAAAAATGCTATTGACTGTGATTACTGATGTTATAAAGAAGATAAGGGAAATTGTTAGACCATGTAGTAAGAAGCGTTTAGCAGGTTTTATATACCGTTTTTTTAAATATGAATTGAAAACATGTTCCATGAACTCCTCCAACGGAATTATTTGATTTTTAATCCTATAAAATAAGCTCCACAAAAGCCGGATAGAATGCTTTTTTTAAATTTTGCATTCGAATTCCTTGTGATTGCGAGGAAAAAAATGACGAAGCAATCTCATCAAATGAGAAAAAAATCTACACCAAATTTATTTTTTCTGATTTGTTTTCTAAATATAAGAAAATTTACCGTTACTGTTGTCGATTTCTTAGCCCAAACAATTCATATATTGCTGTTCCGCAAATTAACTGGCTGTTTACAAATCCCAAAACGGTAGTGAGATCACATTTAGTCCCAGCGGCAACATCATATTTCCCATATGCACTACATACCCGCTGTTTGTAAGATCACCGGTATCGCTCATAAACGTTTTGATCGAAGTCGCCATTGCTGGACGCGGTGTCGACGTTTGTTTAACTTCAACAGGTATGAGTTTGCCCTCCGATTCGATAATGAAATCGACTTCATGGCCTGTCGATGTCCGCCAGAAATATATTTGAGGATCGATTCCACGATGGGTCAGTGTCCTGACAATCTCAGAGAGTACAGCGGTTTCCAGTATCTGTCCGCTCATCGGGCCGGAAGCCGCATGGTCGGGATCACGAAGCCCCGTCAAATAACAGAGGGTTCCCACATCGGAAAAATACACTTTGGGCGATTTTACCAGACGCTTGCCGATGTTCGCATGGTATGGTCTGAGCACAATCACCTGGTAGGTAGCTTCAAGCAGCGACAACCACGATTTGACCGTGTTTAGGGCTATACCGAGATCACGAGCGATATCGGAAAAGTTTACAAGCTGGGCGCTTCTGGCCGCAAGCGCACGAAGAAATGATTGAAATTGTGTGAGATCACCGATCTGCCGAAGTCCCCGAATATCCCGTTCAAGATAGGTCTGTACATAACTTGCCTGCCAAAGCGAGATGTCACGATTCTGATTTGCATTGAGTTCAGGATATCCGCCTCTCAAAAATGATGTCCATAGTTCACGAGTAGTAGATTCAGTTCCCGATGTTACGCTGATTTTTGTTTCCCACGGCAATAGTTTATTGGGTAATCCCCGGATTTCGCGCCATGACAGAGGAAGCAGACGCAGCATGGCAGTTCTGCCTGCGAGTGATTCGGTGATTTTTTCAACCAACAGGAGATTTTGGGAACCGGTCAGGATATATTGACCGCTTCGGTCACGATTATTGTCTATTACTTCTTTGATGTATGGCAGGAGTTCAGGTGCGTGTTGTATCTCGTCGATAATTACCGGTGGTTGGTATAAAGCAAGAAATCCGCGGGGATCTTCACGAGCGGCAATCCGTATATCCGGCGGTTCAACCGACACATAACGGTACTCTTTGCCGAACACATGTTTGAGAATGGTCGTTTTACCTGACTGTCGAGGGCCGGTCAAGACCACAGAAGGAAACTCGGTTGTTGCTTTTTTGAGAATCGGCTCAAGGGAACGAATGATATATGTACTCATGAAACACAACCCTCCTTCCCTTGCAATATTGCATTTCAATTGCAAATATGCAAGCAATAAGTTGCATATGCCAGTATTTGTATGATAAAAATACTACCTTTCTGTCATTCTGACTTTATAGGAATAGGGGCGCATCGCGATGCACTCCTGCGACAAAAAAACCGGACAATTTGCTCCAAGTGAAGGCAAGAAAAGCCACTACAGCCATTCGAAGTAAGGTTTTCGAATTTGACACTATGTATTAATATCCCCGTGCCTCTGCATGTGGCTGCATCATCCGGTTAAAACCCCGTCCCGCGCGATAATTACCCATAAGGAAGTAGGGAATCGAACCGCGTCGCGCCATTTCATCCGCCCATTGTGCACAGATCATCTGCTGGATCACATTACCGACGATACCCGATGTGGGGCACACCGTATCTTTGCGTTTGGGAATGGTTATAACACCACCCGATTCCGGTGAGAATGAGTCGAAACCGGCATCAGCCACATCGATCAGCCGTCCAGGAGGAACAACGCCATCAACCGATGAAGGCCCGATACCGATAACGAATGCGCCTTCGACCTGTTTTTCAAGTGCAATTGCAACCTCTTCCTTAAATGCGGGGGACATACCGGTCACCAGAAACACGTTCTTCAATTTATTGGCGTTCCAGTCGCCGGTATTGGGCATCCACGGCCCTGAAGCGACCCGTACCAGTTCGCTCTGAAAACCGGTATGTTCGATGCTTTTCACAAACCACCGTCCCCCGGCTCTGACCCTGTGCGCCATCTCGACCGCGGTTTCACGGATATGCTGCATATGCATCTTTTGGATGTTCTGTATACGGTCGGTCAGAATGCCGAGAAATTCGGCGCTTTTATCGACCTCCTTGGCCTTAGAATCGGCGAGTTTGTTGGCGACCTCACCGGCCAGCATCCAGTAGAGCGCTCCGAGAGCGGTTACACAGCAGGGACAAATCGCCATGTAGGGAATTTCCGGCGGATGAACCAGCCCCTGCTCATGGGGAATATAGCTGTGCAGGATTTCGTTGGAGACATCGCCCAGCACGAGATTGTCCTCATTGGGCAGTACATACCCCTCCGGGAAAAATTCATTGTTGACATAGTTGACCGGCACGCAGACGACATAAACTCCTCTATCACGGGCAGCCTGAAGCGATCTGTTGCAGTAGTTTGTGAAGATCATGTCGCCCTTTTGGCAGTCCTCGAACGCCTGTTCACGCATTTCGCCCTGATTCTGTTTGTCGCCTGTCGCGGTGTGGTCCCTGATGTCTCCGGGATTGCCCCGCCGCTTTTCACTCTGCTCCCGTGAGGGCATGTGACCGATGTTCATCGATTGCCAGACTGTGCCACCGTTTTTAATCACGCTGGCCGCACGGCTGCTCAACTCTCCGATATGGTCGATTTCACCATTCAGGCAGCCAAGCAGATTCATGGTGCCCTGATAATACTCCTCCATGAACAGGATTTTGTGCCCGTAATCGTACTCGTGATCCCATTTGCTTATGCAGTCGTATGGTTTTGGTGCGGCGGCTGAAACTTCAGATATATTTGCTCCGGCCAGACCTGCTCCCAGAATAGCGCCGGAACGCAGTAATTCCCTGCGGTTTGTTTTTTTCACGGAAAACCTCCAAGTATGGATAGAAAGTTATGCATTTTCTTTACTATTAAAGTTAATGTGCTGCGAGAATGTTATCAAGCAGGTTTTGGGAAGATTATCTTTCACACCCGCTTATAAATATTCTTACAGTATGTTTCCTTGATACGGAAAGATGCTACAATTCC
>JAFGMP010000039.1 GCA_016927495.1 Candidatus Latescibacterota bacterium
AAAACACAACAAATGCTTCATGCAAAACTCCTTTTCATATATGTAAGTTATTCAAATTCGACCTATTCATAAGTTTTATTTATCCCGGTCGGCTTTGGGCGGCCTTCCTCCTCTTTCGCGTGCGAGAGAGGGGGATCGAGGGGGTGAGTGTAAAAGAACTTTTTATCCTTGCAACACCTCCCGTAACTCACCCCTTAATCCCCTCTCTAACCTTTAGAGAGGGGAAAAATCACATCCCGACACTATTCAGCGATATTTTTATGAATATCATCCGGGTAATTTCCATTCTTCTGAAATAATAAAACATAAAGTCAGTATTATAAACACGCATTGACAAGTCAAGATAAAAAAGGAGGACGGCGATTGTTAATAATTTTAACAATCCTAATCATTTTTTAATATTTGTAACATAAATCACACATTTCACATGATTTTTTATTATATTGCTGGTGAAGGTATGCGCTTAATAAAATAGTACGGAGCAGTTTTCCCTAATGAAAAAAGGGGAATACCATGAAAATCAGGTATTTATTTACAGTATTAATAATCATGACGGTTGTCGGGTTAACTCCGGGAAATTCCGGTGGTATCACGCTTGATAGCTTTTCTGAGGACATGATTAATACGTATGACTGTGTTGAAATTCAGCAGCTTGATTTGGACATCATACATTTTTCTAAAAAATCCGAAAAAAATCCGGAGACAGAAGATAACACCCTCTTTACCGGCGATCGCAAAATTCCTTATATATCTGATACAATCTATGAGTCCAAAACAATCTGGGTCGAGGTATTACCTGAAACCGATACCATATCCATCGGCGATATCATTCAGCTTGAAGCCTGGGTCAGAGATCTGAAATATAAAAGTATCGACAGCGATATACACTGGCTGATTAGCGATCCATCCTCCGGCAGCGTCAGTGAAAACGGCCTGTTTACGGCGAGGAAGAGCGGTGAGGTTATCATCACCGCTTATTCCGGGAAAATTGCCGGTTCAGCAAAAATAACCATAACAGATCATAATTCAATCAGCGCCGATGCGCAGTAATCCCCCTAAATTTGTAACACTTCATCTGTCCGAACCTTGATTTTCTTGATTTACATGATTTCCTTTTTTTTTCAAGTAATCAAGCAAATCAGGCGAATCATGGTTCAGTTGTTTTTACATCAGGCAAATCAGGCGAATCATGGTTCAGAAATTTTATTTGCAATTATCTCCCGTTCTTATTTTGTTAATCAAATAAAAACAATTTTTTTATTGCCAAATAAACGGGAGAAACCGCCATGATCCGCCGTGATTTTATATCGTCGATTGCCGTAACTGCCTTTACCGCAAAATTTTGCGGGGGATGCTCACCTCAACAGTCCGCAAACCCGGCAGCAACACCGGAAAAACGTGCCCAATACCTGCAAACGATGCTAAAACGGCTGTGTACCGATATCGGGCCGCATCCCACCGGCAGCCCTGAATTCAAAAAAGCGGCCGAAATCATTTACGAGACACTAAAAGAGGCTGCCCCGAATACAGAATTGGATGAATACCGTTTTGAGAAATGGGAACCGGTCGGCAGCGCCGAATGTGAAATCGGCGGACAGAAAATCGAGACTGTCCTGCATCACGGCTGTGTCGGCACACCACCTGAAGGCTGGAGTGGTATACTGATTAAATCCGAATCCGGCGGTTTTCCCTGGCGGCTTGTCGATGAATCCACCGGTAATGAACTGGCACATATCAGAGTGGCGCCGTTCGGCCCGGCGATCCCCAATTTCGGCGGTTTCAACTCCATTCAGAAGTTCACGGTCGATACGGACAAGGAAAGTCTGCTCGATGATGCCGTCGAAAATAAGGTTACCTGCCGTTTCAAAGCTCAGGCACAATTTGTTGCGGATTCCCGCGGATACAATATAGTCGGCAGCATTCCCGGTAAAACCAGCGATGAGATCATGTTTCTCGCTCATGCCGACACCGTCTACACAAGTCCGGGCGCTAACGATAATACTGCATCGATGATCGTTATGCTCATGCTTGCCCACGCCTTTTCCGGTACAACGCAGAAATACACTCTCACCTTCGTAGCCACGGACGGCGAGGAGTACGGCCTTCTCGGCGCACAACATTACGCCGACCGCAGAAAAGAAGAGGGCACGCTCGGTAACATCAAATTCATTACCAACTTCGACTCGCTCACCTACGGCCCGAATTTGTGGATTACCTCGGAAGACAATGAACTCAATAAAATGCTCGTGGACATCAACAATGACCTGGGAATTAACGGAACGCCAAGAGTAACGGAAACCACCGGTTTCGTGCTGGACAACGAGCCGTTCAGGGAATCCGGCGCACGGGCGGTTAACATGAACAGCCGGGGTTATGACGAAAAGACTCTGCCGTTATACCACCGTCCCGAAGACACAGCCGAAACGGTTCATGTCGACTGTGTGGAAAATTCGTTTCTGGTGTTCAGGGAATATATCGAGCGGATAATGGTACTTTAAAAGATCAACAATTTCCCTTGACTTTTTTCTCCGATTGATTACTGTTTTATCACTACATCCACATTACCGCACCATAACAAAACCATAGGGGGGTATCAATGAAAAAAAGGCCGGTAATAGCAGTCGTAATCACACTGTGTTTTTTGCTGACGGCAACCGTAATCGCTGAGGACTATGATGGCCTCAATATGAGCCTCGGTAATCTTTCACGGCTCTCAAAAGCCAAATCACGGTCGATCAGCCCGGAAAACTTCACCGGTGAAAAAGGGAAAGCCGGCATGGCAACCGTCGGCGAGGGTTCGGCTTCTGATGCAGCCCGTGACTTAGGCCAGGGCTGGAAAGTCAATCCGTACATCCGTATCGAACCCGGTGAAACGTTCACGCTTGCCGAAATCGACGGCCCCGGGGCAATCCAGCAAATCTGGATGACACCCGCAGGAACATGGCGTTATATGATTTTACGGTTTTACTGGGACGGCGAAAAGGAACCATCGGTCGAATGTCCGGTGGGCGACTTCTTTGCCTGCGGCTGGGGACAGTACGCCCATGTGAATTCGCTCCCCGTCTGTGTCAATCCCGGCAGCGCTTTTAACTGCTACTGGGAAATGCCCTTCAGAAAATCCTGCCGTATCACCATGGAAAATATCGCTGAAAAGCAGGCGACACTCTATTACCAGATAAACTACACCCTTACCGATGTTCCCGACGATGCAGCGTACTTCCATGCCCAGTTCAGACGCACCAATCCCCTTCCCTATAAAGATGTCTACACCATTGTGGATGGCATCAAAGGCTGGGGACAGTTTGTGGGCTGCTATATGTGCTGGGGTGTGAACAACAACGGATGGTGGGGTGAAGGCGAGATCAAATTCTTTATGGATGGCGACAGCAAATTTCCGACAATCTGCGGCACCGGCACCGAAGACTACTTCTGCGGGTCATACTGCTTCAGGGTGAACGGCCATTATGTCGAATACAGCACCGCCTATGCAGGCATGCCACAGGTGATCAGGCCGGACGGCGAATACAGCGCCAACACACGGTTCGGGCTTTACCGCTGGCATATTATGGATCCGATTCGTTTTGAGAAAGACCTGAAGGTCAACATTCAGGCACTCGGCTGGCGATCAGGAGGACGGTACCTGCCGCTTCAGGATGACATATCATCGGTGGCATTCTGGTACCAGACCGAACCGCATGCACCGTTCCCGAAACTGCCGGACAAAGATTATCTGGAAATACAGTAAAAAACTATAACCACGAATACACAAAGGCACGAAGAAAAAACAAAAAAACTTAGTGCCTTTGTGCAAGCTTCGTGGTAGTTTTGATAATTGTATTCCAAGATAAACAAATAGCTCTGATTTTTCATATAACTGTTATTGGGTAATAAAATGTTTTGTCTGCATTCTGATCATTCCGAAAAAAATCTTTTTATCCGTATTGTATTTGTTCTTGTTTTGTTTGTTATGTTGATGTTTCCGAATACTCATGAATGTTGGTGCGGTTCATTGACAAAACTTATTACCGGCAGAGTAACCGATCCTGACGGAAATCCGGTTCCGTATGCTAAAGTAACGTTAATTGCCGGACAGGACAGCCTTACACGCTACACAAAGTACTACAGCTCAGCATACGGTAATCAATCCGAAGAAAGCGGAACGTACACCTACTATTTGCCGCAAGAAATTATCACATCGGTCAATGAATCATCCGGAACGGAACCCGAATCAGTAATTCTCGGCCAGAACACTCCGAATCCGTTCAATCCTTCAACAACAATACCTTACGAGCTATCCGAAGCCGGACATGTTTCACTCGATGTTTACAATATCACCGGACAGCGGGTAAAAGTCCTTATCAATGAATATAAAAATGCCGGTCATCACACCGTCGTCTGGAACGGCCGTGACGAAGACGGTCGCAGTGCAGGCACCGGAGTATATCTGTATAATCTCAAACATAACGGCAGAAGCCTGACCGGTAAAATGGTCCTGGCAGATGGCGGCGGAACACATAATAATGGCCGTCTATCCGGGAATGTATCGGTTCAAAAAACAGCAGTTAAACTTAACGGCTTTTCTCTTATCGTTGAAAAAGACGGCTATGAAACACACCGGAATGATAATTTAACCATACTTCCCGATGGTGGAGCCCTCGAATTAAATATCGTTCTGGAAAAAAGCAATTCGCCGGAGGATTATTTTCATCTAGCCAAGGGAAATACATGGACATTTGTAAGTTTCGATAATAATAGCTTGCGTTTCAGGCAACTTATGGAGACGGAATATCTCCTCGATGAATGGTCGGTAAGCATTATCGATACGCTTACCATCGATGGTGCCGTATACTATGAATTTGACAACTTCTCACCATTTTTCCCGAAACCGGTATACAGCACAGTTCAAAAACCCCTTGTCAGAATTACCGAAGACGGAAATCTTGTATTGCGAGACGGCAACAGTGATTACCTGCTGTATTATTTCACTCAACCGGAATCTTATCAACCGTACAACGAATACCGATATGTGCTTGGGATGTACGTTGTCGAACACGAATGTACCATAAAAACGCCTGCCGGTACATATACCGACTGTATGAGGGTAAGGGTCGTAAATGACGATGAATACGATGTCTGGTTCAGTCATAGTGCGGGCCCGGTTTATTGTTCATATGAAGGTTCTCAAAGCGAACCGGATACTTTTCTTGAAAAAGCCGATGTCGGTTCCGTAAGATACGGTGCTGAAAAAGGTGTTTTATCGGGAGACGGAATCACAGACACCGATATGAAAGAAATATACCGTTTGCTCATGGATCCTTGGTGGTTCGAGAATGCGACAACATTCGGGGATAATTTCCTGTACTCGAATAATCCCAGCGGCGATTTCGTTTTCTCAAACGAAAACATTAATCCGGAACATATTCCCAAACGCACATCGATGCCGTTCGAAATTCTTTCACCGGAAGTTATTCAAGAGCGTGCAAACATTTTCTGGGAATATTGGTACTACAAAATTGTAGATATTTCGGCGGAGAATAACTCTATTACGGTGGAGATCGAGTTCTTGTTCAAACTTGCCGAAGACAATCCCGGTGGTGTTCTTGCAGGAGGCGGATTTAAAGCGGTATTTACACCTAAATTCGGTATGTGGATAAGTAAAACCAATAATACCTGGATATCAAAAACAATTGGCCCCACACAGTGAACTACTCATACCATGAGAAGATTATCCGGAAATTATTTTATAACCACTAAGCACCAAGGCACCAAGAAAAAGAATACATAGTAAGAATATAGAAGAGCGGTGAAAAAGTCGAGATTTACGGCCCTTTAATAGTCTGATTTTAATGTATCACATATCCGCACAAGGTGTTGCACGACCTTGTGATTCGCTGGAGGATCACACAAAAAAAAGCATTTTACATGATCCATTCCGGTTCTATAGGGTATGACCTTTTCTCCATATTTTCATGAACGTACGTCTTTCAAAATTTATTTATATCTTTGTGTCTTCGTGCCTTTATGGTGATTTTTCCCAATTTTACCTGAGAATACCCTCTAATTTCTTCAATATTTCCTGTGCCACCGGATCGACTTTTTCATCTTTGGAGGCCGTGGTCACCGCATCGAATGGCTTCTTAATTTTTACATCAGGGTCACCGCTCGTTACGACAAATACGATGTTGCGCGCCTCTTTGAATTTGTTGAAGTACTTCTTTGCGTGCCAGGGTACATGCCGTGCCCAATATTCAGCCATATACACCACAGCGCCGTAATCGGCGGCTTTGTAGTATTTTGCCTGTTTGTTGCTTCCGGTAATGACCTGATAGCCTTTGGGTGGTAACGACTCGGTCAGCTTTTTGATAACTTCATTCTTGAACTGCGTTTCCTTGTACAGCGCCAGCACGACTTTATCGCCTTTTACCGACTGATCGGGAGCAGCCCTGAACATCGAACAGCCGGAAACTATTGCGAGAGCAATAATATAAATTACAATCGGTCGTTTAACCATAGTCTCCTCCAATTTTTTTGTAATTCATGTTCCTCTATCTGGGAGGACACATGGGTTCGCTCTAATATCGAATCTCAGGATCAATACCTCATACATTTGGACGGCCACCGATTCTGTAGGGGCAGACCCCTGTGTCTGCCCTGAGAAGACCCGCTTATTTTATTAATTTTCCCTCTTCCTCTCTTATAGCCTGTGCGGCATGGATCATGGCACGATAGTTGTCCACCGGCACATACTCGGGGATGGAATTACCCGAACCGAGTGCGTAACCGCAGGCGGTTCTGCGGTATTCACGGCCGTGTTCGACCACCTCGCGGTATACCACATCAGGGGTCTTCTGGCATAAAAAATCCATGTCGAAACCACCCAAAAGCCCGATACGGCTGCCGTAGTTCTCGATCCACCGTGAAAAGGGAGCGATACCGTCCTCGTTGGAGTGTTTGGCATCGATCCCCAGCGCGATCATATCTTCCATAATCTCGAAAATACACCCGCAGGAATGCCACAAAAACGGTTTCCCCTGCGCATGTATTTTATCGATAATACGGCGGTACTGCGGAATGATATGATTTCGCACGGTTACGGGATTGGTGAGCAGCGATGATTTGAATCCAAGGTCATCACCAACCCGGCATGCCACAAAGCTGTCTTTGTAACGCTCCAGAAATCTACCCCAGAGCGCAGACATGATATCGCCGATTTTATTGAACAGGTCACGGTACAATTCCGGGTCATCGACCTGCATGAACGGCAGATATTCCAACCCCACAAGGTCTTCGCTGATTTCAAAAACTCCGTTTCCAATACCTCCGACGGCTTTCATACCCGGCGACAGCGATGATACCAGCGCATCATACCGGGGTGTGGCCAATTTCCAAAAAAGCTCGGGGATATCGTCCCAGGGGTACGAGTTAAAATCTGCGTTGTTTTGTATGGGACCCGGCCTGCCGCCGCTGAGCGCCCCATGCTCCGGCAGAACTTCGGTTATACATACCTCGAACGACACCACATCATAGGTCATTTCACGGAAAAAACCGCAGTACTGCCGAAAATATTCATGAATATCCGAAATCGTACCGTCGAGAAGATAAGCAAACTCTGTATCGAGGATGTTCTCCATCGATTCAGGATTGATAAGGTGCTCATAGAGCGGCAGCCTTTTCGGTTTCCTGTTTTGCATCACATCGGCAAAATGATGGTAATCGGGTTGAAAATCCATGTTCACCTTTCAAACAAGATAGAAACTATGGTATGAATTATTCTTTAAGGGCGAACACACGGGTTCGCCCCTACATCCTTAATCTGCACAGTTTTCAATACACCGTAGGGGCAGACCCACGTGTCTGCCCTTGTGGGGGGTGACTTATCCATATAAAAAAGTCTGAAACTTGATTCGCTTGATTAAAGGATTTTCTGATTTAAGTAAAAAACAAGATTTGGTGGTTTTAACATCCCACGTGTGTATGCATCCGTAGGGGCGGTTCGCGAACCGCCCCTACAACCTTTGAAACACAGGAATGCGAGTTATTCCTTATTTCTCAAGCGATTCGATTGCATCCCGTATGATCTTGGCTGACCTTGCAAGAGCTTGTTTTTCGGTGTCTGTCAGTTTAGCTTCGAGTATCTGCTCCACTCCTGACTGAGCGACAATGCACGGTACTCCCAGGCATACATCGGACAGGCCGTACTCACCGTTAAGCGCCGTCGAAACCGAGAGCACACTTTTCTCGTTACGGAGAACAGCCCCTACAATACGAACCAGCGCAAGCCCCACGGCAAAATGTGTGGCGCCTTTATAATCGATGATATGGTACGCCGAGTTTCTTACTTCTTGCTCGATGGCATGACGGTTAACTTTCCAGTCTCCGCATTTCCTGCATGCCGGGCATCTGTCCTCGATGGGGATACCGGCAAGATTGGTCATGGACCATACGGCAAATTCGCTGTCTCCATGCTCTCCGAGAATATAAGCGTGGACATTGTGCACATCGACGCCGCAGTGATTGCTGAGAAGGTACCGGAGCCGTGAACTGTCGAGGACTGTCCCGGAGCCTATCACCCTGCCGTGGGGCAATCCCGAATGTTTATGGGCAACATAGGTCAACACATCGACCGGATTACTCACCACAACGATTACAGCGCTCGAATTTTGTCTGGTTATATCGTCTGTAATATGTTCAATAAGCCCGGCGTTACGTTTGAGCAGTTCAAGGCGCGATTCACCGGGACGTTGTTTTGCGCCTGCGGTGATAACAATGACATGGGCATCGGCATAATCCGAGACATCTCCGGCATGTATGTGTACCGGCGGGAAAAACGGCAGCCCGTGCGCAAGGTCGAGCACCTGTCCCTTAACAAGTTCGCTGTTGAGGTCTACCAGCGCTATTTCGTCGGCAGTCCCCTCCTGTGCAAGGGCATAGGCGAATGTAGCGCCGACTGCACCTGTTCCTACGACCACAACCTTACGGGCAATAAAATGAAAGGAGTTCATAGGTAATCCTCTGCCCTGTATCGGAGTTTAAAAATGATTCATTATTTTACGAACAGTCCGGGTTACATATAGTCTAACCGGAGATATATTACTATGTCAAGTTAATTTATTGTTGAGGCAGGGATATTTGATGTGTTTTCAGTTTAGATATACCGTAGGGGCAGACCCGTATGTCTGCCCCTTTCATATCTGGCAACTCGTATACATTCCATCAAAATAAAATAAGATGAATTAAGTTTTCGTTCGCAGAGATTGCTTCGTCATTTCATTCCTTGCAATGACAATCTAATCCGAATTT
Source organism: Candidatus Latescibacterota bacterium (assembly GCA_016927495.1). GTDB lineage: Bacteria > Latescibacterota > Latescibacteria > Latescibacterales > Latescibacteraceae > JAFGMP01. The sequence goes on from JAFGMP010000039.1 coordinate 9,301, forward strand.
ATCATAAACTTTATGAATAATGGTAAAAAAACCTGCAATTCTTCCATATCTTGTCATTCTGAACGAAGTGAATAATCTCGTATTTGTTTTTTGAGACTCTTCGTTTCACTCAGAGTGACAATACATTATTAATTTCCTATTGTTTAATCATTTCATAAATAACAAATGAAAACGCTCCACTCAATTCCTCCTTGATTTAAACCCCCGAAATTGTATCTTTAAAGACTATTGTTATTTGTTTATTTTTCAATACTGGAGTCATAGATTCATGCCCAAATCACACCATAAGAGCGAAAAAATAATCTTTTCCACCTTTCTTCTAATATTTGCCATCTATTCGGGTATTTTCATCTACAAAACCAGCTTTGTAATCGAGGGTGAGCGGTATTTTTCACTCTTCGATGATGCTATGGTTTCCATGCGGTATGCCCGTAACCTCGCGGAGGGCAACGGGCTGGTGATGAATCCCGGCGAACGTGTCGAGGGCATCACCAATCCGCTCTGGACATTCTGGATGGCTGCCGCACACTTTCTACCAGTCCCGCTGTCGAAGATAAGCCTTATCATCCAAATTACCGCGGCGGTTTGCCTGCTGCTGAATCTGGTATTCGTGCGGAAAATCGCCCTGTTTCTTTCGGGCAACAATCCAAATGTATCGTTAGCAGCGGTTATTCTCACCGCTTTCAACCTGCCCCTTGTCAACTGGAGTCTTCAGGGCATGGAGGTCTCGGTTTTGACCCTGCTGATAAGTTGTATTGTCTGGCTGCTGGTACGGCCTGACAGACAGGATAAAATTCCTCTTGAAGTGTATATCCTGCTCGGAATCGGTACACTGATCCGCATCGATATGGCAGTGCCGTTCCTTGTTGTCTGGTTTTTGCTTTTGGTATCGAATACCGGTGATCTACGGCGCAAACATATACTCTATGGCGGAATAGTCTTCGCTGTATTTCTCGGCGGGCAGACCGTACTCAGGCTCCTATATTACGGCGACATTTTCCCCAACACCTATTACCTGAAGATGACCGGCTATCCTTTTATACTGAGACTCGGCCGCGGTTTTATCGTCTGGCTGAAGTTCGTATGGCGCATGAATCCTATTTTCTTTATCGTGCCGGTTCTCACAGTCATCTATACAAGGGCAAGAGATATCGTCATTCCCGCCGTTATAATCGCTTTCCAGATGCTCTACAGCATCTATGTCGGCGGCGATGCATGGGATGACTGGGGCGGCAGCAATCGGTATATCGCCATTGTGATGCCACAGTTCTTTATTCTGCTGGCGCTGGGGCTTTCGAAGGCATGCGGATTAATCGAAAAGAAATTTCCGCAGAGTAAATCCACACACTCGAAAGGATTGACATACACAGCCTTGCGGGACTTTCTTTTC
>JAFGMP010000290.1 GCA_016927495.1 Candidatus Latescibacterota bacterium
CAGGCATGGTTCAACTTCTATGTTTACGATTCCACCTATACGTCTGAGTGTTTCCCGTACTATTTTCTGTTTCCAGATAAGCTGTGATTCATATTGTACCGATTGCCATTGACAGCCACCGCACTTTTGGGCAAGGGGGCAAAACGGTTCGACACGATTTGGGGATAGTGATATCAATTTTGTAGAAATACCCCTGAGAAATGAACCTTTATCCTGCAGTATATCTGTTTCGGTCACATCGCCGGGAACACAGCCGGGTATAAACACAGGACGGCCTTCAACATAACCTACAGAATCGCCGCCATAAGCCAGCGCCTCTATGTTAACCGTGTGTTTTAGGGGTATCGTTTGTCGAGTCATTTTATATATACCTTAGTTATGCATGAATAAGTCTAATTCAAAGTATAAGGATCGAGGCCGGTATCAATAGCACGGACATCGTTTCTGATTGTTTTGAAGAACCGTTCGTTCTGTTCGATATTATAATCATGGCTGAATCGCTCGGCATTATAGAGGTTTCCCAGATAAAACCGGTGAAACAAAAGCACTGTAATTAGTCCGGTGTCGAGCCAGTTTTCGGATTCAACCGAATGAGCCATTGAATATATAATGGAACCATTGACAAGAAAAGCGCCCAGCCCGTTCCAGGGTTTCCCGGCATATGTTTGACCGAGCCCCGGTACAAATATTGAAAGGAACCGTGCTAAACCGGGAGATTTATGTTTAATTTTATGTTTGTTCTGTAATCTCGTATCGATTGCTGAAACAGCATATCGCATATTCGTCAAGACTGTGTCAGTCTCATATTTATCGAGCCACAATTGAGCTCCGTTCCAGTTATAATCCCGGAGATAGATCCATGTTTTGAGGTAACGGGCTTTTGCGGTATACTCGGAATTTATACTATATGTGATTTCATCATCGAGTTCAAGATTTGCACGAACGCTGTCGTTTTCTCTGAAGTGAAGATGCGCCAGAGTGATTCTTGTTTCGTCAATATATTCGGATTTGGGAAAAGCATCGAGTATCTGTTCATATTGTAAAACGGCTTTTTGTTCTTCTCCCAGATATTCAAGAGACTTCCCGAGACGAAATAGCGCAATGTCATGAGCGCCATGTTCCGGAGAAAAATAGAGATATCGGTGGTAACATCGAACTGCTTGCCGCCACTGTTTATTGCTAAAAGCCGTGTTACCAGACGAAAGCGATTGTGAAGCAAGATAATTGTCTTTGTACACTTCCTTTTCTTTTTCTCCTGAGGGTAACCTGTGAGCAAGACATTGCCGGATAATCTGATGTGGAAGAATATTCTGTGATTCCGCTTCGATTTTCAATGTCGCAAATATCGATTCTTTTTTACGGTGGTTTTCATTTCGGGCTGACAGAATGGAGCCATAAACATTTCCTGCATAAAATCCGGCGGCTGTGCCGCAAAAAAACGCAGCCTTTGTCCATGGGCCGCTCTGTACTGCCCGATAAGCCAGTCCCATTGTTCCCAATGTTGCACCCGATGAAAAGGCCGCATCACCGTAGCGTCCGGTATATACTCTGCCAAGTCCGGGAGCAAAAAGTGAAAACGTTCCCGATATCCATCCTTTTTTATGTATGGTTTTTTCAGAATATTCCATTTTCTCAAGAATGGTTCTGCTCGCTTCCGCTATTTCCGCATCGGGCGAATGAGCAAGATTTCCCAGTTCCTGCCGTGCTGCAGCAAATTCATACTTTTGCAGGTTCTCCCATACCGAAATATACTTTATCACAGATGATTGGTTCAATACATTATCAGTATACATGACTGGAGTATCGTTCTGCTTCTGTTGTGTTCTAACAAAATAAACCAAAAGAGATGCATCTCTTGTTTCATTTGAGTCTGTTTCAGTCAGAGTCTTTATTTTCCCGAATGTCCTTGCAGAATCGTCAATTCTTTCGGTCTCATATAAAATCCATCCGCTGTGAAACAAAGCCTGAATTCGAATGTCACCGGAGTATTTATCACCGGAAAGCTGTAAGTACTCTTCAAGCGCCAAGGCTGTTTCTCCCTCACGGTACATTGCCTCCGCAAATGCCAGGTTTGCTTCCGGATTCGATGACTCAGCAACATTATTGGGATCGTATTGTGACGTAATCAGATCAATAGTGTCATGAGACTTTTCAGAAGTCGCCAAATGTTTCGATCCCCACAGCATATGATTTTCCACAGGATCGATGAATTTTCCTTTATGGAAAGGGTATTCACCGTAAATCCAGTAATTACACCGTGTCAATCTGTCGAATGACATGAATGTCGCCTGAAAAGGATCGGTGGTTTTATAAGCGCCTAAGCTGAACATTGAACATGTAGGTTCGAAATTACAGGTTGGAATGTCCTGATTTGTAATAAAGAATTTATAGAAGCCTACTGCACTGCGTCCCGGGAGAGACAGCAACCGTCTGATCCCGGGGGATGAGGGTAAACCGGTGATATTTTCATTCTTTTCCGCACATGCCAATTCAGCATGCAACAACATTATCACTATAAAAAAAAGGGCCGGGATCATACACAGTCCAGTATAATGATCCGGCCCTCTGATTATTCTATGCAAAGGCATGAGATATAAAAGTTACCTCTTAAGATTTTCAGCTTTCTCGATCTCAACCATCGTTTTGCCCTGATAGGCTTCAATACCGATAGCTATCCAGGGATAAAGATTGATGATTGGAATTGGGTAAAGTTTTTCTATTGATCTGAGCTTACGTTCGCCAAATTCCTTGCCGACTCTCGGCCCGATACAACAACTTGCGAGAAATCCCTTTCCACCGGCGGCTTTATAACCATAATCATAAGACAGCCACAAACGGAAAATTCCACCGACATACGGCAATATCGGTAATACTTCCATGATCTCAATTTCCTGGCCTTCATTCATTTCCAGACCGATACGCGGCCCAAGGCAACAGCTTCCCAGCATAGGACCAAAACCGCCATCAGCCGCTTGTGTCGAGATGGCAGCAGTAAAAATCATTATGCTGAACAGTAAAATACACACCACCGATGCTTTAGAACGTGTCCTCATCAAACCCCCTTAGTATAGATTAAATTAATTGTTGTATTCCGTGATCTATCATAGCTATAAATAATATCGTAAGTCAAGGGAAAAATAAACAATCAAAGAAAATATTAGTTTTTTGTCAGAACGAGTTCCTGCAATTATTTTGTCTGTATTTGGACAAGTTTAAACAGGTTTTTATTGATTATCTTCCTGTAATACCCATTCGGTTTCTTTGTTTCCAGGCACTGAAAATATATCATCATTAAATTTATAATTTAACTGTACTCTCGATAACTCCAATGTTTCGACCAGTAGTTTGTCCTGTATTATGGTTGAAGTTATTGTTTTTGTCGGGAAATACAGGGAATCACCCTCACTCTTGAATTCATAATACCTGGTCTGGCTGACAAGTTTATTGGTTGTATCAAAATACTCGATTGCCTGAATAGTCCAGTTTTCAGGATTAATCGCAATAAGTATGAAATTAAGCTGAAGAGGTTTTTCCGGTTCCGCTTTTAGAATGAGATTGCCTGAGGTCATATCGGCAAGCTTAATGGTAAATTCTTTACCCATGAGTTGAAGAACATTTCCAAAAAAAGGTTCCGGGCCAAGAATAAATCGTTCCATCGGAATCATGTCTTCGGTATTTTTATAAATGCCTTTATTATGTTCGGCGAAAAATATTCTTAATGTTTTACCATCATGTACCGTGATCTGATGATCCTCGCCAACATACTCCACATATAACCGGTCGGGCTTTTTGACGGTGAATTTTCCGGTGTTGCTTCTTTTTGCTCCATCGGCTTCGACAGTCCTGGTTATTCTTCCAGTTGCGGAATAAACACGTGAATAAGTTTCCATCACATGCGTTATAACTTCATCGTTGTTATATTTGGAAAAATCATCAGAGAAAATATTCCCTGTAAACATTGCGGACAAAACGAATAATGATACGAAAGTTAATTCCCGTTGATTCTTTTTGATATGGTTAATCATAAAATACACCTTATTAAATAAAACAGATAGCTTGTATTTCTGCAATACACCTTATTGTGTATCCGTAATCCTTACCTGCATCTCACCGGGTTTCAGGCTGAGTGTGGAAGCTGTCTGTTCCGATTTCAGAAAAACTTCCGGAGGATTTCCCGACCACCGTACCGGTAAGATACCGTTTTCAGTTGTGGAACCAATAAATCGGTTATTCTCATAAATTTTCAGCCCGGTTACCGGATTATCATTTTCATCGATAATCCTGAGTGTTGTAGAATAGGCGACACGTTTTGACCAGACATCACCGCTGAAATCGTATATATTAACCTCTCCCGCCCAAAACCTGTTAAAATCCAAACGGGATGTGGTAATAGAATTGTTCGATGTACTCATAATCATTCCGGTGCCCTCCAGAGGAGAGTAATACAGGGACATGGGAGCTTCTGAGCGAAATTTTTCCTCACCAACATTTGCATAGGTACAATCGAATGCATATATGGCTCTGATTCCGTCAATAGTGGAAATTTTAACAGATAAGCCCGCATCGGTCCATGATGCACCGCCTGTTCGTATTTCCCATTTTGTGTTGAAATCAGCCAATGCCACATAGCCACTGCTGTGATTTGTTACATCCAACTGATATGGATTACCTATTTTTCGCGGCATCAGAACTGTGAGAAAATCACCTGAACCGGATTGTCTGACCTGGATTCTTGAAGGCTCTCCGAGTCTATCGCTCGAATAGGATCTCAGAGTGATTTCTTTTGTTATCGACGCTAAAATTTCCCATGATTCGGACCATAAGACCGGTATATAGACAGCATGCTTTACGGCGACAGAATCAGTTTTTCCCGCCTGAGTTGAACTGAGTGAATCAGGTGCAGATGCTTTGGTTATACCTGTGGAATCCGGCAAAATACTTTTTACCATGCCGGCCGAGTCTGGCATGGCTGATTTTGTTGTGGTGATAGAGTCCGATATGGATGCATGAGTTATTTTCACGGTATCGGGCACATCAGTTTGAAGTGTGCTGACTGAATCCGGTTTACCGTCATTTGCGGTAAAGACTGAATCAGCGGAATCTTTTAAATTTGCATTAAGAGAGTCGGTTACGGCAGTCAGTGTCGTGTCGATAAGAGAGGATGTTATCCAGTCGACAATCATTTCCGAAGATATCTCATGTGGCCCGCTCCACAGCGGGCTTTCGGCAAGCTTCAGGCTATTCCACGTATCGATTTCAATGCTGTCGATGTAAACGGGACAGCTACCCGGTGTCAGCTCATATGGAATAAATGCCGGGTGATTCGAGACGCCGTCCCCCCAGTTCGAAAGCGCCGGACATAACCATAAAACCGAACCGCCATGTTGAACATAGGCATCGATTTTGGAGTCAAAATTATTAACCGCTCGCCAGATATCGGCAGATGTACCGGCGCCAATTATAAGTACGCTGTAACCGGAAAGGTCGACCTCATACAAGTCACGATTCGATAAGCAGTCATAGGAAACATCGAGATGTTTCAATACCTCGCATTCATCTTTTACACCGATGAAACCTATTCTTGGAGATCCGTTTCCCAGCGCGATGAAATTACGGATAATATTCAATCCGCATTCGGAATTGTCACTAAATGTCGCAGAGAGCAGATCGAGTGATGAAATGGTGACAGATCCCATCCCTGACTCCGCTTTCATAAGAATCGGCCAGTCTCCGGGAAGTTGCCGTATGGGTTTGTCGGCGTTGTAATCGATTGTACCGGCACCGGAAAGAAGTACCTCCAGATCGACGCCATATTTTGTCATAAGACGGAGTTTATCTTTCTGTGTTCTCACTCTTTCGACCGGCATCCAGAGATTCCATTCGGGTTGCGCTGCCGATGTCAACTGATCCCATATCACAAGAGCATCCGGTTTTATATAAAGGAAGTGCCGGTAATATGGTTCTACTGATGTATCTCCGCGTACAGGACAGACTTTACCGGAGACATAATCCATCTGGTCGGTTGTGAGAAACTGACATATACCGTCAGGATAAAAATCGGCAGTGATTTTTGTTGTACTATCGGCAAGCTGAGAAACGATATTCGTTCTGTCAGCGATGACGGGAGATTTGCCTAATCCGTTTCCGACTACAATGTTGTGCCTCCATGCTTTTGAATTCATGAAATTTTCCGAGCACCCGTTCCCGGAAAATCCGTCATGAACTATCAGCGGAATGCCTCTCCAGACGAAGGAAAAATCGCCAATATCCGAATGATGATTTCTCTCGCGGTCGACTATTCCGGAAGGCCCGCCGAAACCTGCGAATAGAACGCTTTCATCAGTTGTACCGAAATTATTCCGCAGCACAGTCATTCCGTTACCCACAATTTGACTTTCGCCTGCCGGGTAACCGGACGGGATTGAAGTATCAATATACAAAAGTCCGAGGGGAGTGACCGGCTGCCCGCACTGGTTCCAAAACCATATCAGCAGCGATGCCTCGGCGGCGGAGTATTCGGGTAAATCGGCAGCGGCCAGCACAGCAGTTTTTCCATGATTGACTTCCGGCAATGTTTTACCCTCTCCGGCAATCATGAATATACCCTTGATAAGCGGCGATTGCTGCGGAGGCAAAAGATTCATCTCATACTTGAGAACACTCTGAAGCCGCGGGTTCATGAAAAAATCATATATACCGCCGTTTTTCATGACTTTAGCAGTAATTATAAGATACTCTAAAGCATCAGAGAAGCGCCCCGGACTGTCCGCTGTCCATGCGCCATAGTCATCAATAGAATTTACAAGATTCTTTTCCAGAAAGGTTCTGCTGTGTGTGAGATAATGATGGTAGTTGTCATCATCCGGGAAATTAAAGGCTAACAACGCGGATGAAGCGACTATGCGCATTGCCGTCGCCCCCAAACACCAGCTTTCCTCCTCCCATGCGAAGTTATCATAATCGAGGTAAAAATCGAGTACCTGCTTCATGTCCTTTTGCAGCGCCAGCCGTTCGCCGGTAAACCAAAGCCGTGAATCCGACAGCAGATCGTACATTACGAGGGCATCATATAGCTTTTGGGAGGCTTCATCGGAAAAAGTAAAGCTTGCACGGGGCAGGGCGTTTATGGCTTCACGAACAGCATCATGTACGGCAGCTTTTGCGGTGTCAACCAGCGCCAGATTGCCGGTCAAAATAAAATTTACCGCAGCGCCGAGCCCGTAATCGATTGCGGCTACCTCGCTGAAAACGGGATTGGTAAGGTTTTCTTTACCGCGGAGAATATCTTTTTCGTTAACGAGGACTCCGCCAAAAGAAGGTGGTACGTTATATAAAAAAAGTATCAGGGGAAAAACAATGTGGTAAAGTTTTTTCATTCATTCCTCCAAAAGAGTATTACAAAATAATAAATTTCGGGGGGAATGTGCAAGATTTATACGAATCGTATCTCTCCGGCCTTAAATTCAAAGGAAAAAAACCGTACATTCGATTTCCTGGCAGAAATCTACGGGTCAAATTTTAGTGAGTTAATATTGTGGTATTTTCTTATGGAAAAAAAATGCGCTTATATTAAATAGTCCACATCGAATGTTTAATCATTAATATTACAAATTAAGCTCCCGTTTTAAGTCACTATTCTTAATCCATCTTTTATTATTTTCTTTTATTTCAAAAGCTGATTTGAAATCTGAAACATCCTCTTCAATTTTTTCAGCCGTATGTATTCATGATAATCCATTATTACGGCAACGGGTTTATAATCTTCATTAATAATTTGAGTTTCTAACATGTTTATACATAACTTACACATTCACTGCATATTCGAAAGAGCGAGGATTCTCGATGCGTTTCGAAGCATTTAAAATTTCAATACTGACAATATTACCCTTCTTATCGTAATCAAATATAATTCCGGCTTCTTCTTCGCCGCTTTCATCAACAGGCTCACTGCTCAATAATATCTGAATAACATCAACTTCAGTGTCATAAAGAATTTTCATGTATTCCTCCAGTACTTATCTATTTTCCCCGTTCGATATACAGTAACGACAACCGGCGGTTCGACATCCTCATTCACCATTACTCGTAGAAGATATGTCTTTTCCTCAATGCCATCACTATTTTAAAATAACGTAAAGCTCAGTTCAGGTTTTTCCCATCACTCAATAAAAAAACTCAATCGGAACCACGGACAACTCGAAAGCCGACGTATTCATTTCTGTCGGTTTGTTGAACGGGGAAATAGTGACGATTAGAGGAACTGTTATATTGAAGCTGTGTTGCCCAACTGCCGCCGCGCATTACCCGTTGGGTATCGGTTTCCGGGCCTGTCGGATTTTTTTCCGGGCTTTCCGAATAATATTTTTCACCATACCAGTCATTGCAGAGTTCCCAGACATTCCCGTGCATATCGTACAAACCCCAGTCATTCGGATCTTTACGGCCGACAGGATGAGTTTTATTATCACTGTTCGCACCATACCATGACGCTTTATTGAGACCGATTTCGTCATCTCCGGAATAGTATTTCGATGTCGTTCCCGCACGGCAGACATATTCCCACTCGGCTTCTGTCGGCAGCCTGTAGCCGTTTTTACTGAAATCACATTCCCAGGAAGTCTCGTTATAGCAAGAATCAAATCCCTCTTTATCGCTTAACCGGTTGCAGAACAGAGCGGCATCGATCCAGCTTACATTTTCCACAGGCAGCGTATCATCGCCTGTGAAATGGGAGGGATTCGTACCGATTACTGAAAAATACTGACCCTGCGTTATTTCATATCCGCTCATCTTAAATGAATCAAGCGTCACCGTATGAACCGGCTGTTCATCAGATTCTCCGTTATTCGATCCCATCTGAAAACTTCCCGCAGGAATCGATACCATCGTAATTTCGGTTTTCGACTCGGTTTCTATGGTTATTGACACTACATTCGACCAGCCACTGCTACCCGTTGCATTATTTGCCCGTATTCGGTAATAATATGTCTGCACAGTATCGGTTGTCTTCGTGAATGATTCCGAAATTCCCACAATGGTTTTTGAAACGGAATCGGTGAAGATACTGTCCGGGGATTCCTCGATGGTGTATGATTTCGCACGGCTTACCTCGCTCCATGTAAGGATGTAGGTGGAATCTGTCGATACACTGCTTTTCAAACTGGTTAATAAGGGTGTTTCA
>JAFGMP010000291.1 GCA_016927495.1 Candidatus Latescibacterota bacterium
AATGGGTGTGAATTTTGTTGTATTCGCATTGACCCAGGCTGGTGGAATTGCGCAACAGAAGATGGACTTTTTCTCTGCTGTCCAATAATCCTCCTGCTGTGAATACATATGATTTCTACAACCCGACAGCGCAATTATTAAAAGAAAGTGTGTAGTTATGTCAAAAGCTCTTAAAACATCACGGTTTTCCGGGCCATCCGATGCCATCGACATCGAAAGGCTCGAAAGAGAAACCCAAAAGTTGTTCTTCCTGGGGCTTCTGGTAGCAATATCATTCCATGCTTCTCTGGGATCATATTTTATGTTCAGAAAGACGGAAATCAGAGTGGTAAAGCCGCCGACAATGGAGTTGGTAATTCGTCGCCCCAGAATGACGAAAGCGTTTGAATTTAAGAAAAAAAGGGTTCAGGTTCGTTTGCTTCAGCGTAAGCAGATTGTCGAGCGTAAACCCACAGCGGAAATTCAGACAAAATCGATTGCGACGGTCGATCTCATGGGGAACGTAGCGACATTCGATTACCAGGAAGAGATGAAAACCAATGTGGATACACAGGTTTCTATTCCTGATGGTATCGAAATTGAAATGACCGCAACCCGTGAGCCAGAAAAGCAGATATCGATGAAAGAGGAAATGATATCGCTTGACGACCTCGATACCGGTCAGTACAAGGCAATGGTCATACAGGACCCGAACAACAAGCAGAGCATCAAGGGTTTTGTATACATTTCCACTGCATGGGGTGCACAGTTAAGGCCACCTGATAAATTAAAAAGGTCGGTCATCAATCTGGTGGAAGCTGTGAACCGTTATACGAATATCAATGCGAAGGTGGATTCACACCTGTATCTGGATTCGCGTAAAATATTCGAATCACCGTTTGTTTTCATAACGGCTGATCAGGCATTTGAACTGACAGACATCGAAAAAAACAATTTTGGCAACTATCTGCGTCAGGGTGGGTTTGCCGTTATAGATAATGGCACTCCTGAGTATGAGTACGGCCAGGCGGAAGCATCGCTGAGGCAAATGATCAGGGATTCGCTCGGTGCAGACGCACAGTTTCTGCCGATCAAAAACGATCACCCACTGTATCACTGTTTCTTTGATTTCCCGGATGGCGCCCCACAGGGCGCTGAAATCCAGATGGTGCAGACCGCCACAAACGGTATGCAGGGAATCGAGGCTCTCAATGCGGCAATGGCCAAAGCAGTATATTATATCGAGGGTATCTGGCTCGATGAACGGCTTGTCGCAATCTATTCGGACAAAGGGTATGCCCTTAAATGGAAAGAACTAACGAATAACGAGCCGCAACTCAGAATGGGTGTGAATTTTGTTGTATTCGCACTCACTCAGGCGGGTGGAATCGCGCAGCAGAAGATGGACTTTTTCTCTGCTGTACAATAAAATTCCCGGCGAGAGCACGTCGAGTGTTCATAACCGGACAGCACTATGTTCAAAGAAGGTGTTCAGTTATGTCAAAGGTACAAAAATCCTCACGGTTTTCCGGACCATCCGATGCTATCGACATCGAAAGACTTGAGAAAGAGACTCAAAAGTTGTTTTTTCTCGGACTTTTGGTTGCGATCTCCATACATGCAACTATCGGATCGTATTTCATGTTCAGGAAAACTGAAGTGAAAGTAGTCAAGCCGCCCACAATGGAGCTTGTCATCAGACGTCCGAGGATGACAAAAGCGTTCGAATTTAAAAAGCAAAGGGTTAAAGTGCGGTTGTTGACCCGTAAAATGATTATCGATCGTAAACCGACAGCCGAAATTCAGACTAAATCTATTTCAACTCTTAATCTCACGGGGAATGTCGCATCCTTTGATTACAATTCAGAAATGAAAACGGATACAACCGCGGATACTTTTATCCCCGAGAATCTTGAAATAGAGATGACAACATCCCGTGAGCCGGAAAAGCAGATTTCCATGAAAGAGGAAATGATTTCGCTTGACGACCTGGATACGGGACAGTATAAGGCTATGATTATTCAGGACCCGAACAATAAGCAGAGTATTAAGGGTTTTGTATATATTTCCACTGCATGGGGCGCACAGTTGAGGCCGCCTGACAAACTGAAACGGTCGGTAATCAATCTTGTCGAGGCTGTTAACCGTTATACGAATATCAATGCGAAGGTTGATTCGCACCTGTATCTCGATTCGCGAAAAATCTTCGATACACCGTTCATATATGTTACAGCCGACAAAGCGTTTGAATTAACCGATATCGAAAAAAAGAATTTTGGGGAGTATTTACGAAAGGGAGGTTTTGCGGTCATTGATAACGGGGAACCGGAATATGAATTCGGCCAGGCCGAAGCATCGCTGAGACAGATGTTAAGGGACTCTCTGGGGGCAGATGCACAATTTCTGCCGATTCCGAACGAGCACCCTCTGTACCATTGTTTCTTTGATTTTGACGATGGTCCGCCTCAGGGCGCCGAGATACAAATGGTACAGACGACTACAACCGGAATGGTGGGTGAAACAGCCCGTAACTCTTCGATGGCCAAAGCTGTCCACTATCTCGAAGGTATCTGGATCGATGAACGGCTTGTCGCCATATATTCCGACAAAGGGTACGCCCATAAATGGAAGGAACTGACCAATAATCAGCCCCAACTCAGAATGGGTGTGAATTTTGTTGTGTTCGCATTAACCCAGACCGGAGGAATAGCTCAGCAAAAAATGGAGTTTTTCTCCGCTGTGCAATAAAACCGTTTGATATTGACCGGGGCCGGTTTCTCAGGCTTCGGGAACCGTATTCCGGGGTTTCTGAACGATGCTCCGGATGTTTAACCGGTGACTGTCTTGCACTTTTAAAATATTCAGCTCACCGTGGATGTAGTTTCACTTCATTACATTCCTGCCTTTCTGACTCCTCAGTATCCGCTGATGAATGAGTGCTTCATCAGCGGATAAAATTTTCTGCCGCAGAAAAGGTTTATAAGAAATGGATAAAACACAAAGCCACATCCAAAGTAAACATAGATCAACATTAACAGCAAACCCAAACGAAAGCGGATACATTGAAGCAGGAAAACTTCTTGTGCTTTGCGGCCTTATGCTGGTTCTTTTTCACAGTTTATTTGCGTTGTTTTTTACATTCGATAACGGTAACAAACTGTATCATAAACCGGTGGCCCCAAAAATAACCGTTGAGCGCCATGCATCAATGAAACCATTGACGCGGTGGAACCCTGAAGAAAAGGTACCCCAAGAAATCAACATAGATACCTGTTTTTTTAAAGCGCTGCCTTTAATCGCAGTGAATAATCCACTGTCTCATCCGCATATTTCCCAAATCGGATCCGTTACCTATTATCCGCCGTCAATCCGTGTTTCTGACAGTTTCACCGCATCGGTGGTTCAATATCAGAATCAGGATTCCGGCATTTGCCGTGTGCCTGACAAACGCACATCACTGCGTGCTGAACTTATAAGGCCGGAAGATCTTGATTATGGTAGGTACAAAAGTTTCATCAGAAAAGACAAATCGGATAGGCAGCATATTCAGGGTTTTATCCATATCCCAACTGTATGGGGAATGCAGTTAAAGCCTCCTGATTCTCTTAAACGATCAGTTATTGATATCACCATGGCGATGAATCGGTATACGAATATCTGCGCCGAATCAGATCCCCATCTATTCCTTGATTCCCACAAACTGCTTGACACACCGTTTATTTTCATTACAACCGATCAGACTTTCGAACTGAACGAGATCGAACGAAAGAATTTACGGGATTATCTCAAAAATGGTGGATTTGTTGTACTTGATAACGGTAATCCAACACATCCTAACGGACCTGGCGAAGTTTCTCTCCGGCAGATGCTTCATGACTCCCTGGGCGCTCATGCACGGTTTGAGCCGATACCGGTAAATCATCCGGTCTATCATTGTTTTTTCGACTTTGACGATGGACCCCCGAACGGAAGCGAAACTTATGCTTTTATACCCCCGCAAGTAAATATGGGTTACAGTGGAGAAACCAGAACTTTTTGGTTACCGAAACCGGTTTATTATCTTGAAGGTATATGGATGAATGGCCATCTATCTGCGATATATTCCGATAAAGGTTTTTTTGAACGATGGAAGACAAATCCCCGGTTTTCTCTGGAAAATAACACTCCCCGCCTTAAAATGTGTGTCAACTTTGTCATGTATGCATTGCTCCGTGAGGACAGTATAACACAGAAGATCAGCGACAGGTATTATTGAGACAGAATTTCTGCTTGACTTCTGAAAAATTACGGCTAATTTATAAGTTAACTATAAATCAGCCGAAAGGATGTATGTTGTGTATCGTTACCGGACATTGGAATCTTTTTTTCTTTCAGCAAATAAACAATTCCCGGTTTTACTGGTTACCGGAACTCGTCAGGTAGGGAAAACTACCTTTCTGAAACATCTTTGTGAACGGGAACGAACGTATGTTACGCTTGATGATCCTCTGATTCTAGAGCTCGCAAAACGTGATCCCGCCTTGCTTTTCCAGCGTTTTACTCCTCCTCTGTTAATTGATGAAATTCAATATGCTCCCAGACTTCTCCCATACATTAAAATGATGGTAGACAACAGCGGCCAACCGGGTATGGTGTGGTTAACCGGTTCACAGCAATTTCATCTCATGCACGGCATTTCGGAATCACTTGCCGGACGAGTCGGTATTGTGAATCTTCTCGGTTTTTCCAAATGGGAACAGGAAGGTTTTCAAGATGAAATACAACCGTTTTTCCCGGAAAGTACACTTTTACAAAAAAGGCTTGAAAACGGAAAACAATATGCGCTTCATGATCTGTATCGGCTTATCTGGAGAGGATCATTTCCGGCAATTGCACTGAATACTGAACTTGACCACAATCTTTTTTTTAGTTCTTATGTCCAAACTTACCTGCAGCGCGATGTCCGTGATCTCGCCAGAGTTGGTGATGAAATGTCGTTTTTACGGTTTCTCAGGGCTGCGGCAGCACGAACCGGACAATTGCTCAATCTTTCTGAAATGGCTCGTGACGCAGATATCAATCCCATAACTGCAAAGAACTGGTTATCGATCCTGCAGACATCCGGTGTTGTGTACCTGCTAGAGCCTTTTTATTCGAACGTTACCAAACGTCTGATTAAATCACCCAAACTGTATATTCTCGACACCGGGCTCTGCTGTTATCTGACACAATGGTCAAGTCCGGAAACGCTTGAGGCCGGAGCGATGTCCGGTGCAATTCTCGAAACATGGGTAGTAACCGAGATTATTAAAAGTTACAATCATGCCGGACGTAGAGCACCCCTGTATTATTACCGAGATCGGGATAAAAAAGAGATCGATATCCTCATCGACCGTGACGGAATTCTGTATCCGTTGGAAATAAAGAAGACAGCCAATCCGAAAAAGGATGATGTCAGACATTTCAAAGTTCTTGAGCGGTTTAAGAAGCCTGTCAGGCAGGGGGGAATAATTTGTTTGTATGATAAACTTATCCCTGTTGATGAAAATGTTTGGATTATTCCGGTAAGTGCGGTGTAAACCATGTGGAGGTATTATGAAAATATTTGTTAGTTCAACTTTTGAAGATTTACAGATTCACAGGAAAAAGGTATTTAAAGTTCTGGAAGGCTTATCACATGGGATCAATGCTATGGAATTTTGGTATGCAGATCCGAGTAATACCTTGGGAAAAAGTTTGTCCCAGATAGAAGAAAGTGATGTTTATCTATGTATTATAGCATTCAGATATGGCACATTAACTGATGATGGAAAATCATTTACCTATAAAGAGTATTTACATGCTAAAAAAAATAATTTAAAATGTTTAATATTCATTATTAGTGATGACGCCACAGTGTTTTCAAAACATATAGATAAAGGAGAAAAAGCGAACAAACTCTATGAATTTAGAACTGAATTGGAAAAAAATCATACATGTTGTTACTTTGATGATGCAGAAGATCTGGCTAAAAAAGTTAAATCATCTGTTATTAATTATCTTATTACTAATAAAATTTTTGTGCCTAAAGATATAGATAATTATAACAAAAATTTATTAAAAATATCGGAAAAAGTAGAGCCAGAAGATTTAAAATTCGAATTTGACATCAATAAAACAGTTTTAGAACTTATTGATGAAGTTTATTCAAATCTTGATTGGTTTGAAAATGCCAAGGAAGATTTGATAAAAAGTAATGATCTTTTGTATACAGATTTGCAAGCTTTTTTCGACAAACTTAAGATAGATGAAAATGTATTATCATCAATCCCTTATTATGAAAATCCATTTGTAAATCGCAATTGGGAGCTTCTAAATATTGGTCTCAATAATTTTGCGATAGGATTGACGGGTTTAATTTTACAAATACAATTGAAATATCTTGAGTTACTTTCTGAGACTAAATATTGGAAAGAAGAAAATTTTGAACAACTAATAAATATTAGAAAAAAGTTCGAAAATCATATAAAAAATACATTGTATTATGATTAAAAATAGAAATTGATGAATATATCATATCAAATTAAGCTCCCGTTTCATCAAAAAAATTTCAGGTAAAATTACCGGGGTTAATATTTGCAATAACAGAATATACTATATCAGTGTAACGCAATTTATCGTTAATGCTGTTTTGATCTGTCATCCTCCATCCATTGGTATTATTGGGAAAGTCTGAGGTTATCATGAAATCGGGATTGGTGTTTTTTGTTGTATTGATCTCTGTATACGGGATTACTTTTGCTCAGACAGAGGACTATTACCCCCTGAATATTGGAAATTACTGGGTTTCCGGATCCGTTCCTATTAACGAGAGTGATTTTCAGCAGCGTATAGAGACGCAAACGGTTGAAAAAAACGAAAAGGTAAACGGCAATGAATGCTCCAAAATCGACAGTAAAAAATCTGAAGCCGGTGAAGCATATTGGAGTCACTGGATCGGCAAAGATGAGGGCGGCAATATTGTCGAATATGCGTTCGGAACCGAAAAATGGATTCTGACAGATTGGAAACCACCGCACATTATAATTCCAAAGGATATCAGTCAGGGTAAAACATGGGAGAACAGAGTTGAAGGATATACTGATGTCTATCCCGACTCCGTGTTTTATGCTGTTCACTCCTATCAGGTGGAAAGCATCGATGAGACGGTAACCGTACCCGCAGGAACGTTTGAAAACTGCCTGAAGATTCGCGGGATAATAAGAAATTATGAAGGAGAAACTGACACTATATTAGTCATATACTATGCAAAAGGTATCGGCAGGATTAAAAAAATTATTGAACGGCCGGATGGTGATGATTTCAAAAGTGAACTGATTGAGTATAAAATAGTTAAATAGGAATATATTATGTCTAATAAAATCTTACCTTGAAGTTAATGAAGAAATCATGCTACAACCATAAGAATTCGGTAACAATTATAATTGTCACCTACAAATATCTTGCTAAACAGAAAAGTGTTCGCATCAAACTTTCATAAAAACACCAAGTGAAAAACTCATTCTCCAAATCAATCCAAATAATAATCCTGATACTGTTTACAATACTATCAGGATGTGGAACACCCGAACTGTCCTCCCGGCGGCAAATTATGCCGCAAAAACCACAATCTTCACAAACACTCATGCTGTGGCTTGGCGAATATACCGGTACAATGACCTACTCCTTTAGCGGTGTTTCCGATAGACGGGGCGATGAGGGATTTCCCGCTAATCTCCTCTTAGAGGATTATACGGGACAAATATTGTTTGAGCTGACCGCATTTCATTTGCCCGCTGCATGGCAGTTTTTGCTGCCGTACTCTCTTTTTTCCTCATCTGTTATTGAATTTACCAGAAATGCAATGTATGAGGGAAATGAATATCAGTTTGCCGTGTCTGCGGCACGGATCGACTCAACACTCACCGGAGTCATGAAAATGTTTATCAGAAGCCCTGATGGTGAGCTTTCTCCCAAGGGTTCTTACCTGTTGAATTTAAAAAAATTCTAACTAATTATTTTATTCATGAAAATTCCGCTTGACAAATGGGAGATTATTTAATATTATAATTCCTACTGGTTTAGTGCTAAATAAAAACATTTTGTGAATACTCCATGATTTTTAAATAAGTTGTGTTAAATCATAAAAAAAAGGAGAACGATTGGCC
>JAFGMP010000292.1 GCA_016927495.1 Candidatus Latescibacterota bacterium
CGTAATCACCGAAGCTGGCGCCATCGGGTAGCGGAAACGCAAAGAGTGCACGGTCACCCACCGGCGCATCCCAGACAAAGGTGCCGTCAGGGTGCCAGTCGATGTGCTCGGTGTCGCCATCGGTTTTTATGATTCCGGAATCCGGGCCGGTTGGCACTATAATGTGAGTTTGTTTTTGCGGTTGAGCGCATGACAGGCAGAACATCATGAGCAGCAAAATAATACCCTGAAAATATCTCATTTGATACCTCTCGATATGTTGTTGTCTTTGCGAGCGAACGGAGTGAGCGCGGCAATCTCTCTTTTTAAAATTCAGTGTGAAAGCAACATAGCAGAAATAATGGGAGTTTTCAAGGTGAAAAACAATGTCTTGTCCTGAAATAAGTTTAAAGGAGAAAGGACAAGTCACTCAATTAAGAATACATAGAGAGGATAATATCATTTTTCCTCAAACAACATCAAATTTCCAACTGTCGGAATTTCTCCCAAGAAATTTATAACCTCGCCATTCGGCAGATAAAACAAACCAGGGATATGTTCTTTCATTAGGGTTGTATCAAAATACAGATACCCGTTTTTTATTGTAACTTCATGGGTTGCTATCACTTTCCCGAACATCTTTAGAAAATATTTTCCTATATATTTTTTCCATTCAGGTTTATCCGGACCCAGCTCCGGATTAAACTTTTCGTTGTAATATAGGACAACTCCATCATTATTTTTCATAATATAGACAGGTTCCATGCTGGTATCGTCGGTACAGATTGTATATTCACCATTTAATTCAGGCCCAAAACCTTCGACAAAGAATTCACCTTTTTTTGAAAAGAAATGAAAAGGGATAAAATTACCTTCGGTTTCGACGCCGAACTGCAAATCTTTTTTTAGGACTTTATACGCCCTGCTTCCATCGGTACTAACATAGCTGCCTGAATATTTTGTATATTCATCTTCAGACAAATCTATTACCTTCAACTTTCCGTCAGAAACAGAATCATTTGTTTTTTTATTAGATTTTGCGATTTCATTTTGTTTTAATTGATCAATAATATTTTCCAAAATTGCCCATTGAACATTGTTATGATTTTGAGAATTTGTCAACACGGCAACACCTATGTCGAGATGCGGGATCCACTGTACACAGGTCAAAAAGCCAAATCCTCCTCCTCCATGACCGAAACAATGTTCACCAGCTTTTTCGTCTATATAAATTCCCAACCCATAGCCAATTTTCTCATGAGAAAACGGTATCGTATACATCTCTTCCAGATACTTTTCTTCCAGGAGGATATTGTTTTTATATCGACCTCTATTGAGATGGAACTGCATAAATTTAGCCATATCTGTCACATTGGTGTAACATGCTCCAGATGGAATCATTGCGTATTCCAATGGGACTTCATGAAAACGATTGTCATGACCGATCGCACGGTTTGTTTCATTTCGGATGACGTTCCAATCAAAAGAACTTTGGTCCATGCCTAATGGCATGAACAACCGGCTTTTTACGTATTCAGTAAAAGGCATGCCCGAACGTACTTGGATAATATATCCGGCAAGGTCGATACCAAGATTGGAATATGAATAAATTTTTTCCACGGGTGCTTTGAGCCAGGTGTCGGAAATACTTTGAATGTGTTGTTCAAATGACTCAAACTCGGTCTGATAATTATTGCCTATAGGGGCTTCATGAGTAAATCCAGCTCGATGGCTGAGAAGATGTCTCAATGTTATTATTCTTTTCGGATGCTCTTCGAATCGACTGTTTACACTGAAATCCGGCAGATACTCAGTAATTGGCGTATCAAGAGAAACCAGTCCTTCCTGAACGGCGAACATCACCGCTGTAGCAGTAACGGCTTTGGAAACGGATTGCAGACTAAAAATCGTTTTATTATTGACCCTATCTTCGTTATGTTTAATCTTTACCCCGAACGAATCGATCCAGATAGTGGGATCCCGGTTAACAACGGTAATGGATAAGCCCGGTATATCATTTTTTGCCATCGAGTCAAGAATAGATTGTGTAAATTCCCGAAACAATACAGTAGAACCGGAATCGGCTGTAGATTCGGACCCTTGATTACCTTGGGCAGACTGCTCTCGGAACTGAAAATTAACAATGGTGGCCATTAATAAGTAAATAAAGAGAGATAGCATTGATTTTTTCATTGTACTGTTTCCTTATATCTGGTATCTGTTTGGGGTCGATATGGGAATTCTACCTAATCACTGGGATAGTCCGGAAAGCTCGCGTTCCGCTTCTCAAAATATGACGAAATTCGCTGAATCAAAAATCCAAAAAAAAAATTGTGAGTTGATACAATGAGTAAGCAAATACGTATAAACTGAATCGACTTGTAGTTACAATGGGAGTACCCTGAGATAAAAAAAATGGTTTGGTTCAGTGTGTAATGTAATTGCAACAAACATTTCATGGTAATAAATTCCGTCTACAAAAGAAGCAGTATAAGCAACAGACCCGAGAGGGTTGAGTATATTTGGCATGGTTTACCTCAAAAGATTTTCGAGATATACGCTTTTTAACGTGATGAAGTTACATTATTAATAATGAAACATACTCGTATATTTTGTAGTATACAAGTAATTCTTTATATCTGTAAAAAAATTTGTCATGTTAGGATTGGCATTATCGGGTAAAGGACAAACACAAAGGGAGTCGTCCCTACGGCATAACAGATGTATGCATTTTTTTTATAGGGGCGTATTGGCTATACATCCTGTTTGAAGATTCGGGAGGCGTTTATTCATTTCTCATCGTCTGAATCTTGATTTCCATGTTTAAAGGATTAACATGATTTTTCAATCATCAAGACAATCAAGTAAATCAAGCGAATCATGGTTCAGACGTTTTTTGTAGAATTAATTAGGGCAACCACGAGGGATTGCCCCTACAAATTACATGCCCCCTTGTTTCTGTTTTTTTCTTTGAATCCTGAACTTTGAACTGTCCTCCCCTTCTGCCTCTGTGCCTCTGTGCCTATTCCTTCATAAAGCTCATCGTAAGCTTACTGCTGCTGTTGGGAACAACCGTATCCAATTCATACCATCCGCCGGACCGAGAATCATAGCGGTAATAGAAAGAGGTCAGCACGGTTTCAATATCTGTATTATTGACAACATACTGCCGCCAACTTTGGTAGGTACTGGTGTACGGCACACCTCCACCTTTAATTTTAAGGGTAACTTTGTTGCCGTCATACTCGGTATACACCGAAACATTGAATTCGGTGATGGTTTCGAACAAAGGGTCGAAGGTATAGGAGAAATCACCGACCGTGTAATAGGCGCCCGAAAGACTGTCGATAGAGGCAGTGAATGTATTTCCCTCAAGCGTGCCATTGTACTGGTAGGCGAACTTCAGCAGATCGCTGATTTCTACCGAATCACCATTGGAATTGAAACCTTTACCTCCGACACGACTCAGGCTCACTCCGAACCTGTCGAGTACCATTGCCGGCGATTCTGGAGGAATAATTCTGGCGGTGAATTTTATGGACGAGGTTCCGGTGAACGGCGATATGCTCCGCGGATTCGATACGAGAACCAGAATGTGGCTGTCATCATTTGCCATGGTTCCGAGACCGTTGACTACAACTTTTTCAGTGTCGGTGCCGAGGAATATGATCTCTGACCGTGCGAAATTATACCGGAATACCGATAGTTCCCCCATGTTGCCCTTGATCGAGCATTCCATTGAAGCGCCTTTCAGGTTTTCTTCATCCTCCAGCCGTAAAATGTAGAATTGTCCCGACAGGTCACGGTAGTCCGACGTATGGGTATAAATCGTATCGCTTGCCGACTGTACCCGGAACATACCGGTTTTATTTGCGGTCAACTCGCCAAGTGTCATGGGATACAAACCGCTCAAGGTGTATTTCCGCAGGAACGGCTCCCACCATTCGATTGGCTCGGCAGTGGCAAGAATCACCGACGTAACCGGATCACTGCCGTTACGGATATTCTCAAACATCCCGACAACTGAGCTTTGGCCGTACTTTTCGGTGAGGTATTTTATAATTGCAGAAAGTCCGTAGCCATAATATGCTTTGTTCGTATCGCCTGTCGGTTGAATACCGCTGTATGGTGCGAGGGTATTACCTGCACGAACAGGAGAAACATAATCGCCTTGATCGGTGAACAATTCCTCCGACCAGACCGCACAGGCTTCCTCAAGCCATAGCTGCGGAGCTTCCAATTTAGCACGTGAATAGGAATTTCTGGGATCATAGAATGCCTGAACAAGGTGAAAAAACTCATGCCCGGTAGTAATACGGAGTTCGGCATCGTCATCCATGAACCGTGAATTGAACTCCAAATAACCGTCATTGTGTCCCCACATTGAACTACAGTATTCGCCGTACTTCTCACCGCCCAGATCCTTAACCGTAACACTCACCGACCAGTTTGTTCTTGCGCTGTAATCGAAACCCATGCTTTTGAACTCCGCATAAGCATCCTCAAGATATCCGGCGAGACGTTGCGCTGAGGCTTGCGATACCGATGATGACGGGTAGTCGATACGGAAATGACTTCCACTGCTGGTCACCGGCGAGTATCCGCTCACCGCCTGTACTTTGAGCGAAAAAGTCTCATCCTCGTCACCAACGGCCATTTTACCTAAAGTCAATTCAGTGCTTATTGGTGGGATTACTCCTACGAGTTGACCATCCTTGATTTCGGACTCGATAAAGCGGTAAACCTCACGAACTTCCTGGCTGCTGTTTACCCATACGGTTTCACCAAGAGCAAGCATGACAACTTCCGAGGCTCCACTTTCAAGACTGATCCGTACCTCCAGCGGTTCGTTGAAAGACAAAGGAATACCCTCGATAATATAGGTTGCTGTTGTCTGATCGCTCGTTTCAAAAGCTGTTTCATCCGCTTTTTTGAGTTCAATATCGAATGTATTGGTGAAAGAACCTTCCGGTATATCTAATGTTAAACTGTCTTTGACCAGAGAACCGCCATGAGAGTCGATTGAACCCGATGATGTCGGAACAGGTGTTTCGGGATCTTCGTTGTCGTTGTCATCAGTGGGACCGGATGAATCCGAACAGCCGAGGCATAAAAATAAGGCCATCAGGATGGTTAATGTCAAATACTTCATGAAGCTTCTCCTTGTTTCGGATATTTCCTGTATAAGATCGATGAGTAAACATGTTCTGGAATTTTGCTTATGAATTAATAGTAGGTCTTTATGTGAAATTATTCAAGGATATTTATTGTTTTTTACACACTCACCCCTCTATATCCGTCTCTCTTACATTAAAGAGGTAGAAAACCGTAAGATCGCCTTCGACAGGTTCAGGCGGCAAGAACTCCCAGGTTTTGGCATAGGCGAGTTGTCGAGGCCTGAGCTTATCGAAGATCGTATCAGTCTCCTAAATAGGGAAAGAGGATTTAGAAATGAGTTCGGGTAAAGGGATGGTAAAAGGCAAGTTAGACGGTTGCTATTTCAACAACACCATCTTATCTGTTTGCCTCAATCCCTGAGCCTCCAGAACATACAGGTATATTCCGGTCGAGGCATATTCGGGATGCCATGTTACCTTATGCGAACCGGCTGACAACATACCATCTACAAGTTTTTGTACCAATTGTCCGGATAACGAATATATTCTTAGGGACACCTGTGATTGCTTCGGTAGATCAAAACATATAGTAGTGTTGGGATTGAACGGATTCGGGTAGTTTCCGGTCAATCCTGATTGCTTCGGCACAATATCGATTCCGCTGCTTGTTCTGTAAAATTCATGTGCCCCGAGATCCGGTGAGGAACCATAATAAGCAAGGCTCAGTCCCTGCCCCTTCGTCCAGGACAGTGACCGGTCGATTGTGATGCTGTTTTGAGTGTAATCGATGCTTACTATCACTGCTGTGTCGGACCGGCCTTCAAGCTGAACGGTATCACCTGTCTCACCGGGGATACCCCAACTGTCATAGAAGAATCCGGCATTCTCCACCGTGAATGTTGCCCCCGAACCTGTATCGCTCGTTATTATGGTAAGAAACACACCCTTGTCGATGCACGGGCTGCCGGTTTTTAATCTGAAATCGGGAAGAGACGAGTCGGTTGTATCTTCAGGAATACTATCATCCATAAATCCGGGATCGCCCTCATCCATCCAGTTGTTGTAAATATTTTGCTGTCCTGCATCACCGTAGCCGGTAATTGATTTACTGTTCTGGTTGCCGTGCAAAATGTTGTTCACGATGATATTTCCCGGCATGGGGCCATTGCCCCAGTTACCAAAAGAAATTCCACCTGTCCAGAAGTGGTCTACAAAGCTATTGTATCCGTTGCGATAGACAGTGTTGGAGTAGATGAAGTTATTTACAGGATTGCTGACAGTCATGCTGGCAAAAGCGATCCCCGCAGCTCCGTTAGCATAGCACAAGTTTTTTCGCACAATATTGTTGGGTGACCGTACTACCAACCCGTTCGCGCCGTTATCATCGGGAGGTATTCCGGCAAAGGCGAAACGGTTGTCCTCGAACAGATTCTGGCTGGCCATAGGGCCGATAGTCATTGCACAGCGGTTGCCGCAACCGCCTTCCCTGTCGCAGTTCATCCAATTTTCATTGTGAAGGTAATTGCCTCTGACCACATTATTCGACCCACAGATATGCAGAATATGATGGCCGCCGTAAAAGAACACATTGTCCTTGATAACATTGTAATTTGTGGCATCGGTGTCGCTGGTGTCATATCCGATATCGAGAACTGCGCCTTTGTCATCACTATCACTCACCCAGCCGAATCTTGAGAATGTACAGTCATGAATTTTATTGTATGTGGAGTTGTTATGTACCCATGATCCCATCCAGGTTGTCTCGTACTGGTTGCGGTCGAACATGCAGTGACCTATGTCATTATATTTGCCGTTATCGATAATAAGAAACTGGTGACAGTTATTGAACTTTATACCATGTACCGATATATATGATTTGTCGATTATATAAACCGCATATCTGGTTCCTGTTACCTCAACTTGCTCGTTCTTATAATTGGTATAGGTAATTCTCTTTGAATCCGATAAACCGGTTGAGCCCGGCACGATATATGTATCATAGGTGCCCGTTCGTAAATGCACCGTATCACCAGCCTGTACATTGATATTAGCGTCATTAAGAGAACACGGCGTATTGATGTCTGTGGCCTGGCTCCATGTTGCTGTGCCGGTCGACGATACATAGTAATCTTCGGCAAAGAGAGTGGAAATTGAGGTAATAAAAACAAGTACGAAGAATCCTGTATATTTCATGACAATCCCCCCTAAGGAATGGTATTCAATCCATCGTTATGTTTTTTTATTATTAATAATATTCGATGGCGTTACATTTTAAAAGTAGTTTTTTTAGTTATTTCTTTTGATTAAAGCGTACGATCACGACTCGTTAACAACACCAGCGGCTGGTCAGGCCGCGGTGTCAGTGATGTGCATGATATTCACAGATACCCATGACCGGATATGCCCCTCTCTCCGAGTTCTCGGCGAATTCGGCGGTCTTGGCCTGTCCATTTCCGGTCACGCATGGCAGGATGAGAAAAAATGGGGTTACTGAAACTACAAGAGTGTCGACGAACTTACTACGTCGTATGTAAAACTCATCGACAAGCTTGTCGAACTGAAGGACAAGGGTCTTGTGGCAGCGGTGTTTATCCAGACATCGGACGTGGAAATCGAGGTTAACGGCCTTTTGACCTATGACCGCGCTCTGATCAAAATAAATGCGGATGAGATGCGTTCAACGAATTTGAAAATATATGAATAGAAGGTAATTTGCCACGGATGGACACGGATAAACACGAATAGATACTATTTGATAAAAATATAGTGCAAATATTAGGTTTATCCTGTAAATAATCTATATTTTATCAAGGTAAAAGGAAGTAATTGACTGAACATAGTTTTCTGTCATTGCGAGGTATGAAATGACGAAGCAATCTCCTTGAAAAATGCACTAAACATTGGGCAGACACACAGGTTTGCCAAAATAATTATCAATATTACGTTAAATTAATTCCTACCCCAGATTCACTCCCTGTATTTTCAGAACGCGCTGGACTGCTTTGATGTCGACATCCTGAACAGCAGAGCCTGCTTTGACGGCAACTGATGCGGCTGCCCCTGCACCATTACCGGTAACAAGACAGGTACCGATGATTCTCGTATCCTCGACCAGTGCCTGCTCAAAGCTGAAACATCGACCGGCAACCAGCAAGTTCTTTGTTTTCCCCGGAAGAAGCGATCGATACGGAATCTGCCACAGCGGGCGTTTTTGCGGGTAAATCGTCTCACCTTTATAGCTGACCATCGTCCATGAACCGCTGATCCCGATTACATCGTCGAAGGCTTTGAATGTCATAGAATCTTCAAGCGTCAGTGTATAGCGGCCGTGCAAAATTCGCGACATCCGCACACCAAGCTGTGAGGCTGTATCAAGGAGATACACCTGCTCATACCCCGGAGTCGATCGTATTTCCTCGGTTTTCTCCCATATTGCGATACGGTATTTCTGCTGCAGTTCAGACAGAGTGTTCAGGTCGATGCCGTTTTTATCATCTTCACCGTGCATATTAACCCAGTTAACACCCGGAAGCGGTGTTTCGCCGCCTAATTCCATTTCTTTGTAGCCGGGTTTGGTCTTGTCGATTCTGTCGACATTTCCCAGCCTGTGAACCAAACCAATATGATAGTTCATCACCTCATAATCCTCGCCCGCAAGATGGAAGATATCGCCGTCACCGGTGCAGTCGATGACTACTTTTGGCCGTATCGCCACACGTCCCGATTTAGAATCCATAATCACTGCCTGAATGGTATTGCCCGACATGACGATGTTAGATGTCCAGCAGTGATACAGCATCTTGACACCAGATTCCCTGATCATTACATCGAGAACATACTTTGCCGCTTCGGGATCGATGACGGGATTGACCTCATGAATAGCCATTTTCATATCGAACAGTTTTTGTGCAATTTCATCACCAATGCCGTAAATAACTTTTCTGAAATTACCGGATTCATCCATAGCATGGGTCGACAGCAGAGGCAGCACCAGACCGCCTGTCCACAGACCGCCGAGATGATTATACCGCTCGACAAGAATGGTTTTCGATCCTGCACGGCTTGCCGATACTGCTGCGGCAACGCCTGCCGGGCCGCCGCCGATAACCAGAACATCGGTGTCGGCAATCACCGGAATTTTTTGCTCCGGTTCGACAATGGTGGGTAATCCCGAAAAATCTACTTCACCCTTTACAACCGGCTTGTTTCCACCTGTAACCCCGGTCTCTGCATTTGTAGTATTATAAAGGACAGAACCGGATAATAATGGAATACTTGAGATAAATGACCTTCTCTTCATTGCTGCTTCCCTGACTGAGGTTTATATTTTATTATTTATGATTTAATTTATTTCAGCGTAACCGGATATTCCCGGTAACTATCACAAAATGTCCAGCGTACACGGTAGTCCCCGGGAAAAACCTTTCCATTTTTTGAATCGGTTCTATCCCACGGGAAAATATATATTCCAGCAAGACCGTCCCCGCCGCCTTCAAGGTACGTTGTGTTTAGCGTTCTGACCTTTCGGGCGCCATCCTTCGAGTACAGGGCAATTTCAAGGGTATCCGCTGCCGACCATGACTTACACACAATAAGCGCCTCCGTACCTTTCGGGATAATATGGGGAATAACGACCGCCATGTTAAGATCGGGACATTCGGTAAACTCAACAGCAGGTACTCTAACGGTGCCTTTCACATACTTTCTGCGAAAATCCGGCGGTGTTTTCCTGATGACCTGTTCGAAGTAAATTTGTGACGGATCATTCGTTTCTGAACCATCGAATCTCAAAGCGTATAAATCCCGTACCGTTTGATCGAAGTCAAGCAATCCTGTCCACAGCGTTCCGGCAGATGATGTATAGCCCGAACCCTCAGGCGGTTTTTTCTCCGGCACATGGGTAATATTGGAGTTACGGAACCGTGGATGTTCCATGTCGCCGTTCCACATGATTTTCAGGTTGGTGTTGATGATTCGCCTGATATCCGTTTCGTCAAAAACAATGCCGGTATGGTAAGCATCCACAATCTGATCGACCTCGCCCGCCTGGTAATTACGGTATGGGTGGACGCCCACCCAGTGACGCGGTTTGTTGTTCTCACGGTCGATATCCCACAGGCCGAACGGCTCCCAGTAATTCCACACATAATGGTTGCCGAAATACTGGAAACACCGTTTCATCCGGCTGAAAATCTTTTCTGCCCGGTCACGGTAGAAATCCTCACCGGTTATACGATACAGCAGGATACAAACCTGCGCCATGTCATTCTGTTTGTTGAACGGCAGGCTGAGATTCGACCCGTTGACCTCTGCGCCGTGCTTCCACCCAGAGAGATCGCCGGGATCAAGATATTTGTCATAGGAAACGTAAGCGCCATAGGGGCCGTCCTCAAACCATGTCCCACGTTTATCCCATTTCTCGACGCAGTGCTTTCGAGCCAGACCGACATATTCACGTGCTTTTTTTCCATAGTCGGCCTTTAGCGATTTTTCATTCAAAACCAGCACAGCGAAATCCAAAATTCCGCGCCATAATATCGCATCGCCCACATGCACATCGCACCAGTACTGTGTGTCATACATGTAGGGGCCGATCCATCCTTTGTAACCGTCGGGGCCGGAATCGAGGTTGCTCACGAGCAGATCGTAATATTTTATACCATAATCGAGCCAGCTTTTGTCACCGGTCGCCTCGTACATGTTAACGAACGTCCCCATGCCCGATGCCGCATGCCAGCAGAACGACTCGCCTTTCGGATTTTTCTCCAGATTGGGATTGCCGCTAATCCTGTCGTAATAGGATTTTGCGGTGAGTGTTTGCGGTTGCTGGGCATAAATCTGCACTGTAAAACAGCAGCATAACATCAAAAAAATGACCGCATTTTTCAGAGAAAAATGTAATGTTTTCAAATGATCGCTCCTTATGAAAACGGAATTCATTGCTGAGATTAATTGTGATAGAGAAAATTTTTGGATAAATAAATAGTAGTTATTTCTTACGGTTTATACAAGAGGATTCTATATATTCTTATCGGGTAGGAGGCGGGGTCGCCCCCACCGTCCTCCCACACCACCGGGCGTACGGTTCCGTACCACGGCGGTTCATGAACCACA
>JAFGMP010000293.1 GCA_016927495.1 Candidatus Latescibacterota bacterium
ACTTGAACAGAGGTAAAATGTAGATTTATTTTAAGTACTTATACATAATCTACATGAATAAATTCATTGATAAAATATTGAAATGAAAACAACCGTGTTGTCTACTTGTTGTTTTGTTTACAAATTGTTATATTAAATTGATGATATTGAACTTTTCAATTAACGCAGGAAAAATCTAAAGAACATGAAAAAAGTAAAGCCATCGATAAAGAAAAAAAGAAATTCGGGTAATGGCAGCCTGTTTCGTCCTTTTCTTCTCTATTTTTTTCTGAGTCACATGATAATTATTATCGCCAGTTACCTCGCCATAAAGGAATTATCGAAAAAGCTACCCGACCATAAACAGCTCGAAACAAAGATAGTCAATCAGCAACTCAGCACGTTTATTTATTCGCATGACGGTGTGATGTTAAAAACACTCGGTGAGAAAAAAAGTTACTGGGCATCCTATGACCAGATATCACCGTATATGATCGATGCTTTGATTGCCGCGGAGGATAAACGGTTTTTCAACCATTGGGGTGTATCGGTTCGTGATATCGCTCGTGCGAGTTTAGTTAATTTAAAAGCCTCGCGGTTTCGTTTAACCAAGAAGTTTCCATATATATTCGATTATAAGATAAAAGAAGGTGGATCGACCATCACTCAGCAGCTTGCCCGGGATATCTTTCTTGACAGGAACCAAACGTTTAAGCGAAAACTGAAAGAACAAATAGTAGCTTTGAAAATAGAGCAGACGTATTCGAAAACGGAAATTCTGGAATTTTTTCTCAACCGCATGGAATTCGGCTGGCCGTTTATAGGTATTCAAGCTGCGGCGCGGGGGTATTTTGGAAAAGATTGCTCTGAATTGAATATTGGAGAATCTGCAATGCTTGCCGGAATGCTGCAGAATTCATATCTGAATAATCCACGGTTGGGTGAAAAGTCTTTAGCACGAGCGACTGCGCGTCGCAATACTGTGCTCAGAATGATGGTGCAGGCTGGGAAAATATCATATGCACAGGCGCATAATGAAATTGCCGAACCTATAAAACTTGGCGCATCGACACTGACCGATTATGGTAAGGCGCCATATTTTGTCGATTATGTTGAGGATGAGCTATTTACACGATTTGGCCAGGAACGAGTTGACAATGAAGGATTGAAGGTATGGACAACCCTCGACTATCGTCTTCAGCAAATTGCTGAAGATTCACTTGAACAGCAACTTGATTATATTCAAAAAAATTATGCAGATAAAATTCGCTATCACAGACCGAACGGACTTACCGATGCGGAAGCGGAACAGGATTCGCTGAGTAAAACTCAGGTTCAGGGGGCACTGGTAGCTCTCGATGTCAAAACCGGAGAGATACTGGTTATGGTAGGGGGCAGAAAGTACGATTACTTTAACCGTGCAACCCAAGCCGAGAGACACGCCGGTTCATCGTTCAAACCGTTTGTATATACCGCGGCACTTGACAACGGATGGCGGTGTTGTGATGTAATAGTTGATTCACCGTATCAGGCTCTCAATCCCGACCGGATTACATATTGGCAACCTCAAAACTTCGAAAAAAATTATATGGGACCGCTTTCACTGCGGGACGCTCTAAAAATAAGCCGTAATATCATCTCGATAAAACTCATGAACGACCGTGAAAATCGTGGAATTGGTCCTGAGACGGTGATAAAATACGCCCGTGAAATGGGAATAACCACACGGTTGAATTCGGTACCGAGCCTGGCAATCGGTACATCACCGGTCAAATTGATCGAGATGGTTTCAGCGTATACAATTTTTCCCAATCTCGGTATTAAAACCAACACCTTTGCTATAGATGAAGTCCGTAATAAAAATAATGTGACCATTTATCGTCAATCGAACAGCGAAGGTGCAAAAAGGGAGGTTTTAAGTCCCGCAACCGCATCGCTTATGCTGACCATGCTCGAGACGGTAACCCGTGAGGGTACGGCGAGCGGTGTGATAAGACGAATGAATATGTCAGACCGCCCGTGCGCCGGAAAAACCGGTACCGGTAATGATTACAAGGATGCATGGTTTATAGGTGTTACTCCGTATCTTGCGTGCGGTGTCTGGATCGGTTTCGATTCGGAAGAGACAACGCTTGGAGGCAATATGTACGGTACCGGAGCTATAGCAGCGTTGCCTGTATGGGTGGATTTCATTTCGAAATCGTCGGAACTGTACGGTCTGCCAAAAGACAGGTTCTCTTATTCGTCTGAAATAACCACCTTGCCCATTTGCAGGAATTCATACTTACGGTCCACATCAAGCTGTCCCGACAGCAGCATATATATCGAATATTTTCTTCCGGGAACTGAAATTACTGAATTTTGCAGTGTTCACCGGCCGAAAACACGGACCGGAAGATTTTAATTAATGATGCATTCATTTATTGGTTTCGGATATTCACTTCGACAAACCAGGGACAAGCTACGACACGCTCAGGGAACTCGAATTATTAGCAAATTCGGAGGAAATATTGAAAAGCTGTCTTATTAGTTGTTTATTTATTCTGATTGCTATTTTTTTTGTGAATTCATGCTCAAAAGATATTGCTTCATACGACCAACTGGTTCAGGAAGGCAGAGCGGAGGAAATAGCCCGAAAAAAATACGATGGTTTTTTTAAGGCTGTTAATCAACTGACTCATCTTCAGGAATTCTCAGACAATACCCATGCAGACAGTGTATTGATAAAAAAGGCGGCTGAAGCGACTGATAAGGTGATAGCAGATGTTCGTTCATTTCCTCAGACAGTCGATTCACGGCTGGCTTTTGATGCGTTGTCTTATGCCGCTAATGAACTGAGTAAATCAGTAAATTTTGTGCAGACAGATGTATCGACTTTTTGGGAAAACGCGCTTTTGGACCCGCTGCTGGTTTTGGGAAATGAGTTCGTCAAATCGAAAAAACTGAACGAATCCGCTCATCTTCAGATTGTTACTGCGCTCCAGAGAGGTATGGGAACAAAAGCAACCAGTGACATGCTGGTAAAGATCATACCGATAGTCGGACCGACGCCATCACATAGAGTAATGGAGGTGTGCGGGACGGATTCTCTGGTCTTCAAGAGAATTTTTGATCTTATTTATTATTCAAGGAGCCTTCAGGCTTACGGGCCGCCGCTGTGGATGACTACCGGATCGTGGTTTGTGGCGCTTAAACTTGATGAATGGCCGGTAAGTTTTTTTTGCTTCAAACCAGTCATTGCCGATGAAGCGCTTTACCTCACTTTCAGAAATTACGATCAGGGGACGGTGTACGCTTCTGTCTTTGATGATCCGATCCCCAAAGATCCCGAAAAAACCGATACATGGCTTGTCAGGGCAGGTGCGGTCATGGAATCATTCAATATCGATGACGAACTCGCTGAAAGAATCTCAAAGTGTGATTTACCTGTTTACAATACCCATAATTATTATAATGATTATCTCATACATACAGCGGCTGATTCGGTAAAAAAGGAATTCACCATTATACTGAAACGCGAACGACTGCATGACAGCCCTTTTGAGTTTTCCGGCACCGACAGCATAACAGTACAGTTCACTACAGCTCAAATAGAAAAATCCGAAGGGCTAATAACCAAACTCGCTGCGACCCGTGTGATGGGTGCTGCCATGAGCGGTGGAAGAATGGTCCGTGCCCGCAGGGGCGAGGGATTTGCTTATCTCATACCTATGGGCAAACACGATGATGCTATGCTCCGGAAAATACGTGAAGACTCGTTACCGGAAATTAAAATCAATACGAAATAAAATGTAAAATTTTTAAGAAAGTCAGTAGCATATCTATCGGTCGTTCTGTTTATGAGATGTGCACGACAAAAAGGGATGGCCAGCCACAGGATAAGTCATTATTGATGAGAATGAGTTATTTAATCTAAATAAATTGTGCTGATTATTGCGTCATCAGGCATTAAATCGGGATTTTTCTCCTCATACCATTCCGGAGGGGGAACCAGGTTATCAAATATAACAGTCATTCTTACATCATCTACACGAGCAAAAAAACCTCTTTCGCCCCAGTCTATCCGATTCACCGTATAAGCTTTTCTTACATCACCAAGTGAAGAACCTATCCCTATACCTTTGTCAGTTTTAAATCGTTTGTCATTGATATTAATTAACCATATCCTGTGTCTATCCCCTCTGAATTCAGCAACTAATGAAGGTTTTCGATTATCACCAGTTTGCAGGTAAATTTCTATTGCGGGAGTAAAAGAGCCTTCAATATAAAGATCAACTAAATCCGTATCTCGCAAACCATAAATAGTAAATAATTCATCCACTGTCATCCCGATTTTTAAGCTACCTGCGTTATGTTTTTGTAAAAGAAACTCATTTGTTTTGTACGGTGTACCTGCATACGTGAAAAACGGAAAAACCAGTAAAAAAAGTACAAACAGTATTTTCATTTCATTCCTCCGTTACCATGATATTCACCTTGTTATGCATGAAGTTGTTTAATAATCAGGAAGTACTTCACGAAGTCAAAATGAAGGATGATGGATTATGTTTGAAGTGTGAAATGAAGATGAAGAGAAATGATTCATCGATCGATATTTCCACACCGTATGTACAGCCGAATCTTTAGCCGTACTTTTCGCATAACATTTGTAAAAAAATCGGATTAGACCCTATTTAACATACATTATTCGTTGTGACAAATTGGTGTTTACGGTTATCAGATTAATAAAAAAAACACCTGATGAAAGACTCACTCCCAGATCATTTCTTCCGTTCCATCGAACACGGTGTTTCCCTGCTGATATAGTATCATAAACAAGTGTTCGAACTTTTTGTCCGGCGATATTGTAAACTACCATATTGACAAAATCACTATTAGGGAGAGTGAATTCGATAGTTGTTTCGGAATTGAACGGATTGGGGAAATTTCTGAAAATTTCTGTCGATGAAGGAATAGTATCGGACGTTTCAATACTTGTTGCATAATCAGATGAATCATAATTATAACCAAATACACCGCCGTCATACGTACTAAACCACATCACGTTATTTTGGTCGACAGCCATGCACAGAACCTGACCGGGAATATATTCATCGACACCATCATATGTCTTCCAGACAGAATCGTCAAAACTCTGTAATGCAGGGGGAAATTGGAGTAACCATTTTACATTGTTATGATCCACGACAATGTCAGTAACACGATCTTCCTTAAGTGCACTGTTGTTTATGGTATAGTTAATCCATGTGCTGCCATCGAAACTCCATAAACCGCAACTCATTGTTCCGAACCATTTTTGGTTATCCGTATCAACAGCGATTACGTTGATTTCTTCACTTACAAACCCATTATCCCCGGTATAGGTTTTCCAGATATATCCGTCAAAGCTCGATACTCCGCAATCGGTGCCAATCCATTTAACATTATTTTTGTCAACGGTTAATGCCGTGGCAGTATTGCTTGCAAGGCCATCATCGACAGTATATTCAGCCCACGATGAGCCGTCAAAACTTTTAACTCCTCCGCCATCTCTAAAAAACCATTGAACACCGTTTTGGTCTGTCACCACCGGTTTTACTTCATTCCATACAGAGTCTCTGTTTGTCGTATAATGTGTCCATGAAATACCGTCAAATGCCGAAACACCCAAGTCGGTATAAAACCACTTTACGTTGTCATTATTCACAACAACGTAGCGTATTATGTTGTAAACAGGCCCTTCGGTTCGATAGTTTTTCCATGTTGTGCCGTCAAACCATGTCAAACCATTACCGGCAAAATTATATACACTCCTTCCGGTTGAAAGCCATAGCACATCTTCACTGTCAACAGCAAGAGCCTGGATGTAATTATCCGGTATATCGCTGTTTTCTTCGGTATAGGTTATCCATGACGAACCATCAAATCGTGAAATTCCCTTACTTGTCGCAAACCATTTATTATTTTCAGAATCAACGACAATTCCCAGAATATTATTGCTTAAAAATCCGTTTTCATCATTTTTCGTATATGTTTCCCAAACGGTACCGTCAAAACTTGACACACCGCGATCAGTGCCGAACCATTTAATATTATTCCGGTCAACCGCAATAACCGTAACATTATTTTTCACAAGCCCATCGTCGGTAGTATATGTTTTCCATTCAGTCCCATCAAAACTCGATACTCCGCTTGATGTGCCAAACCATTTTACATTGTTACGGTCTACGGCAATGCTTTGAATTCCATTTGAAGAAACGAGACCGTCATCAGGGGTGTATATAGTCCGGTTACTCCAGTCGTCGCCTTCAAATTTTAAAACATTACCGTTATTTGAAGCTGTCCAAATACATTTATTCTTATCCGCTACCATCATAGTTACCATCTTGCTTATATTAGTTATTTCAGGGAATGGAAATTCTTTTTCAACATGGTGTTTCCAGTCCGAACCATTAAAGATTGATATATCATCGGTTCCATGAGATACCCATATCATATTTTCTGTTCCGGCTCCGATAGAAGATGCTCTGATTGTTTTTTCCACAGTGCCTTCATACTTAACATATGATCCGTCAATTCTGTTCCACCGGACAAGAACTCCCCATGTGCTGTACCAGACATTATCACCCTGAATAATTATCGATCTGACATAATTGCTGTTTGTATAATTTATCCATGTACCATCTGCATCTGCACATGGTATGTTCAATACTACAAAGATAGCAATTGTAGTTAATTTTAATAAAATATTCTTCATGACGAAAAAATCTCTATTATTGTAATTTCTATCTATTGTTGCGGTAATTAAATACAATCTCATTTATTAAGATGCAACATTTGTTCCATACGGTATAATATATTGATAACATTTCGGTTATGAATTGAAGTAGAAATCTCATATTACATGGATTTGTCCGTTTATGAGACATGTAGTGTTCGAAAACGGACAGTTAGATGGGATATATAATTTTGTGGTATTGATGTACTTGCCCGGTGAAAAAGCACAGATTTTACAACTTAATAGCCAGAACTATTCATAAAATAACACAAAGGATTATTGAGGTGTCTTTTTTTTCCTTCTCATTTATCGAATCAGCAGCATTCTGGTGGTTGTCTGATTTTTGCCCGAAGTTAACCGTGAAAAATAGACTCCCGATGAAACTTTATTGCCCCACATATCCTTCCCATCCCAGACAATCGAGTGAGTTCCGTGTGAAAGTAACTCCGATA
The DNA here is from genome assembly GCA_016927495.1 of Candidatus Latescibacterota bacterium. Classification (GTDB taxonomy): domain Bacteria; phylum Latescibacterota; class Latescibacteria; order Latescibacterales; family Latescibacteraceae; genus JAFGMP01. Next base: position 7,189 of record JAFGMP010000293.1, read on the forward strand.
CAAGATCTCTGATTTTCTGTCCCGTGACATTATAAATTGCAAGTGAGGTAAAGCCCGATGAGGGTAAGGTGAAAGAAAGTGTGGTGTATGGATTGAAAGGATTGGGGTGAATAATAAGGACAATCCGATTATTTGGTGTATTGCAAGTATCCGTTTCGATTGAACTGCCGGTGTCTTGTATCATATGAAAAAGGCCATAGTCACTTCCCAACCACTTATTACCTTCAGAGTCGATTACGATGTCGTTATAGGTTAGGTCAAATCCGGGATTGGGATGGAAACTAAGCCAGTCGTTTCCATCAAACATTTTTCCGCAACCAAACCATTTTGTATTGTTGGGAGAAACAGCAACAGTCTTGGACCAATATTCATCACCGTTATATCTGTTCCATGTAGTACCAATCAAACTGGCAATCCCCCGATCATGAGTATACCATTCACCGTAACAAAACCATTTTGTGTCATCAGCATCGATCGAAATATCAGACACTGCGTCGTTGGCAAGCGGACTATCACCAGCAAACACAGTCCATGATAAAAAATCATACGTTAAGACTCCATTATGGGTGGTACCCATCCATAATGTATTGTTCCGGTCAAATGCGGCGCTGGAAACAATACTATTTTCTAAGCCTAAGGGATAATTTTGAAAAGACCACTGACTGTCGTCGTACATTGCATATCCATCAGCGCCGAAAATCCATTTGATGTTATTTTTGTCAACCGACAATGTGGTTATTTTATTTGGGACCACATTCTTTTCACTTGTAAATGAATGCCAGGTTATCCCATCGAACATACATACACCATTCCAACAACCAAGCCATGTGCGATTATTGTTATCAACTGTTATTGCATCGATATATTTTGATAATAATCCATTCTCTTCGGAATATTGTATCCAATCTGTTCCGTCAAACCGTGAAAGACCGGCAACATCATCAGATACTATCCATACATCATTATCTTTACTAACAGTAAGGTGTGATATTTTATTTCCGGTAGGGCCGGGCAGCGAAATTGTTTTCCATGAATTGCCATCGTATTTTGTCAGACCGGGACCTTCGACTGTTGTGCGTGAGTCACCAGTTCCGATCCACAGTATCCCGTTTTCATCAAGTTTGATGGCATTAATATTGTTATCGGGAATGCCGCAGGTGTCAGTTGTATAGCTTGTCCATTCAGCGCCGTCGAAAAAGTATAGCCCCCAGGGTGAACCGCACCAGATGCCGTCCTTTCCGCATACTAGCGAGTCAACTCTGAATTTCTTGTCCGGTTTTGGAGAATAGTTTGTCCAGTTATTACCATCGAATGAAAAGAGAAATTCGGTACCTACCCAGAGAATATTGTTATCATCAACCTTGAGTGTTCTTATGTTATCGGAAGTAAGGTCACTGTTTTTCGTATTGTATTGGGTAATTGTAATTCCGTCATATGAATACAGACCGTCATTAATTGTGCCGAACCACTTGATATTGTTTGCATCAACGGCGACCGATGTGACATAAGTGCGAGACAAACCTATTAATTGAGAAAAATGAGACCATTTAATTCCATCATACATTAATAGGCCGGCAGATGAAGCGCACCAGATTTTGCCTTCAATATCCTGAGTGATTGTATTGATGGTTTTCACAGCGATATCAATATCGCCAATTGGGTAATAATGTTCCCATGAAACGCCATCATAATTTGTCACCAGACCTGAGTCTCCCCCGAACCAAACAATACCGTCTCGGTCGATATATACTTCACTAACACGATCTTTAGATTTATAATCAAGTATGGTGAAAACTTCATAGTTTTCAGTTTCCGTATCGAAGCGGACTACACCGCCATTAGAAGACCACCAGATTATATGATCTTTAATAGATAGGGAACTTATCTTGTTTGTATTTGTGAAAAGTTCCCAATGTTCTGCCGATACGGTTTTTATGCCGATTAAACATAAAACGATAACAATCGGGAGAAAATATTTAAATTTCATAACCGTATACCTCATAGATACGATTTAATAAACTTGATGGTTATTTAATTATATTAGAAAGTAATAAAATAATCTGTTGCTGTGAAAATCATATTCAATATACATAATAATTAAATTCGCCATGTTAATTGAATAACCATCAAAAATTAAAAATCACACAGCAATTCATAATATATTTTATTTATTATGACATAATTATTGAACTGATATGACGCAATATTCTTTATACGAATATTCCTATGCAGTGTTAAAATACTTTATTTGGATTTAAGGCATATGACCTTATTTGACAAGCAACATTTTTCCTGATTTTGTCTGATTGTTTGCTCTTAATATATAAAAATATATTCCAGACGAGTGGTTTTCCCCATTGAACTGAAAGGAGTAATTACCTATGCTAAATAGTTATCACAGAGAGTATCCACCTTTTGACCGTTTATTGAATACACGTCAAGTAAAGCTAATGTTGGTTCATGTAAATTAAAATTCAAAGTTGTAACAGGATTAAACGGATTGGGGAATTGTGTTAGTTTAATTGATTTTTTTGCGGCTATTTTTTCCGAAGCGTCTTCCCATGTAATATATAAATAACCTAAATCTTCTCCACCTACTTGCGCTCCACATATATCACATCCATGACTTGCTCCTTCAGTTTTCATTTTGTGATGTACTGCATACCATTCGTCACTAGTATTATTTATACGATACTCAAGTGTTCCAATGTCACCTGAAAGATCCACAGTATATTTTTTACCCGCAGGAGGAGATGTTATTTGTATATCGACTTCAGTGAATGGTTCCCATGTAGCATTGACATAAACTGTTTGCGCTGAAGCTGTTATTGGATTTGTGGTAACCATAGAAATCGAAACCGTATCATTTGAAGTTAAACTGTTAACATTATTGAAAGTGTAGTACATATCTAATATATTGATTGTACTTGTCCAGTATATACTGCTTAAATCCCACCAAAACATTTGCCGATATGTTCTTGTTTCTAATTCTTCATATAGATATCCAACAATATTGTCATGTTCATCACCACCATCGTCATCAGAAAATCCATATGTCGTATTATATTTATATGCATCTAAGTAATTTTCACCTTCTTCAGGTATGTCAGCTTGGACGCTGTCCGTAGCGGATTTAGCTGCAAAAAAACTTTTATCAACCCATTCTCCATTTTCATTTTTTTTATGTATTGGTTTTAAATATACTATAGTCGAGTAAGATCCATCTAAATTTGTATATGTTTTGGAATATTTTGTTCTCATCGATGATATTTCTTCCTTGTTTTAACATAAAGCATAATTTGTGATAAATACAGTAAGCAACAAAATCATCGAAATTATAGCTTTCCCTCTATACATGACTAAACCTCCTTTATCATAAATCATTTTTTATTACAATTACATCAACGTCAAAAATATTAATCTTACTATTTCACATTCATTATATATCACCCCCTCCTCCTCCCTACCTAATTAATATATAGTTAATATTTATATTTGAAAAAAAAACAAA
>JAFGMP010000294.1 GCA_016927495.1 Candidatus Latescibacterota bacterium
ATTAAAAATAAACGGCCAGTCAAATATGTCTCTGATATGAAAATGAATGAAATCGATGACATACCCGTATCTGATTTTGTCTGCCAGATTTCCGAAAGCACCGGCAAGAATGATAAAAAATGGCAGGATATAGAAAAATGAGTGTTTTCTCATAAACCATACGGTAAAAATAAATACCAGCGTAGCTGCAACAGTTAAACCCGTTAACAGAGGACGACGTACAGATGAATTCATATTATGTAACATACTGAAACCCATAGCATCGTTTTCTACGTAATATAACTCTAAGTAACCGTCAACGAATGTAATAGGAGAATTATGTTTTACTGTTTTTGCCGCCCATCGCTTTGTATGAATATCAGCATTACATCCGGCCAGTAAAACCAATAACAGAACACCATATTTATAGATCGATTTTTTCATTTACTCTCCAAAATTTCGAATCCAAAATCTTGAACTTAAAACCTTGAGCTTTGAACTCAATATATGCATTTTCGTGCTTCATCGGCAAATGCCGCGATCAGATCGATATCGGCATCGAAAAAATGGTCGGATGGTGACAGGATATATCCGCCATCTTCGCCTGCCTCCTCGAAACACCTGCGAACCTCCCGCTGCGTTGCCCCGGTCGAACAGCCGGTAAAATAATGATACTGGTCGAATCCGCCTATCATGCAGACTCTGTGACCGATACGTTTTTTAGCTTCCCTGAGGTTGACATCTCCGCCCATGCCGGAAGGTGTGAATGTCTCCATGGCATCGGGATTCATGTCCGCAATACGTTCGAGGATCGGCATCATTCCGCCGCAGGTATGGTAAACGATGCGCTGCCCTGCATCATGTGCATACTTGATCAACTCGTTGTCGTAAGAGGCCACAAACCGGTCAAACAGATCGGGAGAAATCACTGTGGTTGAGGCATCTCCACCACCGAGTTCGAGGATATCATACTGTGCACCCTTTAGAGACTGCACAAACACTTTTTTCCGTTCCTTAAGTATGGTCAGCAGTGCATGCACCCATTCGGGATCATCAAACGTGGCTATAATAAGCTTTTCGGTGCCGTAGAGACATGCGGCATCCTGCCATGTTCCGGGCTGGCCGAACACATCGAAACAACAGATATGTCCACGCACAAGGCCGCGATTCCCCCAATTTTCAGCCTGCACATTGACCTCATCGACATCACATCTGGGGGAGGTAACATACTCGCCGATAATATCGATATCACTCTTTTCCTTGATGAGGTGTTCGGATACCCATACCGTCTGGTTGTTTCCCTGCAGCACCATACTCAGCGTTTTTTTTGGGGTAACGAACTTGTACCGATGTGTTTTGTATTCATGCCCCTGCAATTGCTCTATCTCGACACGCCAGTTATCCGTACTCACACGCCGTGCTTCGAGAAAACCGATCTCACCCTGTGCCGGATCGTTGTATTCGTCATCCGAATCACCCGGTTTATGAGCGACAATCCAGGTTATAGGGTCGAATCCGAAAAAATCGAAAAACTCATCGTTTGTTTTTCCATTCATATATGTATCTAAAAAATAGGGCATTACATGGTGTGTCGTTACCGGAAGCCTGTCGGGAAGTTCACCATTCAATACGGCAAGAAATCGTTCTTTGGAGTTCATCGGTGCCTGCTTTCATCTGAATCCATTGATTCTCCTTATACTAACCTGTATACTATTAATAATCAAGCATCCATGTCAATAATGTTTTCTCATAAAACCCAAATTTATCAAAGAAAATTCTTGTATAACGTCCGAAAAATGTAAATATTCTATCATGTGTTTATCAATCCCGGAAACATTCCTGACATAACTAATAATACAACTTATCTTTGAGGAGTAAGATACTTGAAAAACGAAAAAAAACTGATACCGCTTGTTATTCTTCTCGCGTTATCACTGTCATTTACCGGTGAAACATCAGCCCAGCTTAAAACTAAAGCTATTTCACCGGTAATCAATGCGGACCACACCGTTACTCTGCGCCTTCGTGCTCCGGAAGCGGATGAAGTAAAAGTAAATGTCGAATTTCTGGATGAACCACGGCTTATGACAAAAGGTGAGGATGGTATCTGGAATGTAACACTCGGCCCGGTTGAACCGGACATTTACGGTTACAGCTTTATCATCGACGGTGTCTCTATTATCGATCCTATGAATCCGAATATCCACACATCACTTGTACCGAGTACAAGCCTTCTTGAATATCCCGGCGACCACTTAATGTTTTATGATGAAAAATCTGTGTCCCACGGCATGCTGCATTATCACCGGTATCACTCAGAGCTGCTTGGAGACAACCGCGGGTACTATGTCTACACACCACCTGGTTATCAGTCAAGCGGCAGCATAAAATATCCTGTTTTGTACCTTCTGCACGGTTACACGGATAAAGAGGATGGATGGACGAATACCGGACGTGCTCAGTATATCCTCGATAATCTCATTGCTGAGGGCAAAGCAAAACCAATGCTTATTGTCATGCCGTTCGGATATGTACCTCCACAGCCCGGCGATGGCGAGGGAGAATGGGAGGACTGGTTTATGCGTGTTGCACCGCGCTATGAGCGGTATCTGCTCGATGAACTGATTCCACGGATCGAAAGTGAATATAACGTATATTCGGATGCTGCAAACAGAGCGGTCGCAGGTCTGTCTATGGGCGGCGGCCAGACACTCTACTTCGGGCTGCATAATCCCAAAACTTTCAACTGGATATGCGCTTTCAGTTCGGCAGTATACAGCAATTTTCACGGCAATTTGCTGAGTGATCCTGATATGATAAACAGAAACGTCAAATTGCTTTGGATCGGCTGCGGAAAAGATGATTTTCTCTATAAGCACAACATGGATTTCATCGACATGCTCAAACAAAAGAATATCAAATATATAGTACATATTTCCGGGGGGAAACACTCATGGCGGGTCTGGAGGCCATATCTTCACGAAATAGCGCAAAAGCTCTTTAAATAGTTAATGAAAGCAGACGACATAAAATCTGGAGAGATGTAATGACATCGAGAGAAAGAGTAATCACAGCTTTAAACCATCGTGAGCCTGATAAAGTGCCCATTGACCTTTCGGGACATCGCTCTTCGGGAATTTCAGCCATAGCATATGCTAAACTCCGGAATTATCTTGGCCTGGAACAAAAACCGATCAAAGTGTATGATCCCGTGCAACAGCTTGCCATTGTCGATGATGATGTTCTTGACCGTTTTGAGATCGATACTATCGAACTGGGTCGGGGATTTGCACTTGATGATAAATGGTGGATTGACTGGGTGCTTCCGGACGGCACACCATGCCAGATGCCGGTCTGGACATCGCCGGAACGTGTGGACAATAACAGATGGGTAATCAGATCCCATAAAACCGGTCGAATAATTGCCCATATGCCCGATGGCGCACTCTATTTTGAGCAGACCTACTGGCCGTTCGCAGAAGAGGAAGTCAATCTGAATTCCATGCCGGGTAGCTGGTCCGAAAGTATGTGGGCGGCTATCGCTTCTCCTCCGGGGCCTGAAACAGGGGGGGCGGACGGTCGACAGAAATTAGTTGAAGGTGCACGGCGTCTGCGTGAAAAAACAGATAAAGCGATTCTTGGGTTGTTTGGCGGTAATCTTCTTGAATTCGGGCAATTCATGTACCGTAATGATAATTTTTTCATACTGCTTGCCGCCGAACCGGAAAAAGCGCACGCATTTCTCGACAGGATTGTGGAAATCCATCTGAAAAATCTTGAAACCTTTCTCTCAGATGTCGGTAAATACATCGATATTATCGTTTTCGGTGATGATCTGGGAATGCAGACAGGCCCGCAGATATCTCCGGCAATGTACCGTGAATTTTTCAAACCGAGGCATACAATACTCTGGAACCGTGCAAAAGAACTGGCTGATGTGAAGGTTAATCTCCATAGTTGCGGCGGTATTCGTGAACTGATACCGGATCTCATCGAAGCGGGTCTCGATGCGGTAAATCCGGTTCAGATCAACTGTGCCGGAATGGATTTGGATGAACTTAAACGGGAATACGGTAAAGACCTGACATTCTGGGGCGGTGGTTGCGATACCGGCCACATACTTCCCGGTGAAACACCCGAAAAAATTACAGAACATGTAAAAAGGCAAATTGATACAGGCAGATCGGGCGGTGGATTCGTTTTCCAGCAGGTACACAATATTATGACAAATGTTTCTCCTGAAAATATCATCGCTATGTTTGATGCCGTATTGGATTGCCGGTAATCAATAACAACCGGATGAAGATGAATTACGTACATAAACCAATGAGTTCCGTAAATACAGACCATATTCTATAAAACAGATGAACTTCGTAAGGGCAGGTTCCAAACCTGCCCCTGTAAATAAATCGCTGACAACAGGCAAACACACGACAAGAAACATGATAAATCAATCAAATCAATACATCACCATAACGGAGGCAATACACATGAAAAAATTATCAAGACGTCAGGCGCTTATAACAGGGGCGGCATCGTCCGGACTCATTTTGGGAGCAGCCTGCGATTCCTCGCAGCAAAAACAGCAGAGCGCTGGCGGGGCCGGCAGTACCCCAGGCGAAAAAGGACCGGGCAGAGAGGCGTTCTGGGAGCCGGGACCGAATAAAAATCTCGTCCGTGATCTTACACCAGGAACAACATCGATACGGCTCGGTACTGGTATGGGACGCCAGGAAAATGAAAGCCTGACCGAGATGGTCAAGCGGATCAAAGATAGCGGTAATACCGGAGTAGTTACAGGCCCCGAACCATGGATTTCAATGAAAGATTCGGAGTTAAACGAACTCAGAGCAGCATTGAAGAAGTATGATATTGTTGTGTACGAAGTTGGCGGCTATACCAACATGATTCATCCTGATATGGCAGAACGTCAGAAAAACCTTAAGAAACTGGCCACCTGTATTGAAGCTGCTGACAAAATCGGCTGTCCGATGGTCGGCACCATTTCAGGCAGCCTCGATCCGGTGAATTTTTTCAATGTTCATCCCGATAACTGGACAAAAGAAACATGGGATATGCTTGTTAAAAGCATGAAACAAGTATTGAGCGACACTGCCGGAATGAAAGCAGCCATTGGAATGGAGGCTCAGGTTACCACTAATATCGACGGTCCGATTGCGCATAAACGGTTAATCGAGGATGTAGGAGATCCGCGTTCGGCAGTCAATCTCGATCCGGTCAACATGTGCTCTCTGGCGAATTATTACCACACAACAGAGCTTTTGGAAGAGTGTTTCGACCTGCTTGGTGAAAGCATTCTCGGATGCCATGCGAAAGACACCTATATCTGGCCTGACAAACAAACTGTGCATGTACAGGAGGTTTGTTCGGGAAGAGGCGTTATGGATTATGAAACGTATCTTGTCAGAATGAGCAGACTGAAGTGGCCGAGAACGTTACTTCCGGAGCACGTCCCCGGTGATCAGCTCATAGAAGCTGCAGAATATATCAGGAAAGTAGCGGCTAAAGTCGGCGTCACCATACACAGTTAAAAAAACCGGCTTTCAGCCACTGCATTGTCTTAAATGTTTTCCCGTAGCGAATTGAAAAGGATTATATGGTAACACGCAGAAACATAATAAAAAACGGATGTGCTGCAACCGGCGCACTTTGGGGATTCACCGGATCGCAAAAAGCTCATGCATGGCCTCCGGGACCTGATAAAAATACTATGCACGATTTGAGTCCCGGAAATACACCGGTTCGTCTTGGCGCCGATCTGATCCGGGGTGAAAACGAAAGCATTACGGATATGGTTCAGCGGTTCAAAAAGGAGGGCCATACAGGGGCTTTTGTGTACAGACCCCGGTGGGAACCATCAGGTGAAGCAGAAATTGCCGAACTAAACGCAGCACTGAAAACATTCGATGTAGTCGTCTTCGAGTACGGCGGATATGTTAACATGCTTCACCCCGATGCCCCGACACGGCAGAAATTTCTTAAACGACTCGCCGAATGTATCGAAATTGCCGAAAAAATCAACTGCCCGATGGTCGGCACCATTTCAGGAAGCTGCGATCCCGATCCTTACGGAATCAATGTCCACCCCGATAACTGGACTTTACCGACATGGAAGCTTCTCATCAAAGGCATCAGGCAGGTACTCGGAGATACGGCAGGATCGATAGTTAAACTCGGCATGGAAGCGCAGGTCACCACTAATCTTGACGGCCCGCTGGCTCATAAACGGTTGATGGAGGATGTCGGTGATGACCGGTGTGCCGTCAACCTCGATCCGACCAATATGGTTTCTCTTCACAATTATTATCATACCACGGAACTTTTACATGAATGTTTCGACATGCTCGGGGAAGCGATATACGGTTGTCACGCCAAGGATACTTATATCTGGCCGGATAAACAGACCGTTCATGTTCAGGAGGTTTGCCCCGGCAGAGGTGTTATGGATTATGAAACCTATCTCGTACGGATGAGCCGGCTGCAATGGCCGCGCACATTGAAAGTCGAACATATACCGAAGGATCAATACACTGAAGCGGATGCGTATATTAAAAAGACAGCGGCAAAAACAGGTGTAACCATATACGGGTGATATTATTATGCAAGTCACAGGTGCGAACCGCCGTTCGCCCTTTTTGGAGTGACCATATATGGTTGTAATAAAAAAATCTGTAATTCTATTTATGCTATAGAAAGGATTCAAAATTTCGTGTGTTTTTTGTGTTTTTTTGCAATGGTATGTTCAATGTTTATGCCGTTGAGTGGCAACGCTCTCGAACGTCCCGGCATCGAATTCAAGATTTTCCAGTTTCCACATGATAAAATCCCACGTATTGACGGTTCTATCGAGGACTGGGATATGGTTACCGGAGATTATATCATTGGTTCAGACCAGTTGACAGACAACAAAATGAGCGGTGAACTCAAAGACAATATGGATCCCGAAGATCTCGATGTAAGAGTACGGGTCGGCTGGGTGAAGGGTTTGAACCGGCTTTACTTTCTGTATGAAGCCTATGACAATGACTGGAACATGTATTACAAACGTGGCGACATATTCGAACCGGTCGTGGATGCCGATCTGTCCGGTGGGCCATACGGTACAAACCCTCAGCTTGACGATAAAGGAAGCTATTTCAAGTTCAAAGGTGTTCATGCCCAGAATTATCACATATTTACGCCACCAGGAGATGGTCGGGACTGGGCGCTGATACCCGGATGCAATCCATGGATACGTGAACTGCCCTATGCAAACTATGCCTATTCATATGAATTTAAGGAGGGGGAAAGCGGCCACCTTGTTTGCGAGTTCTGGATCACACCGTTTGACTACGCACCCTATGAAGGCCCCAAACGTGCCGTTGAGTCAAAACTCGAAGAGAACAGTATTATAGGCCTTTCATGGTCTGTGCTGGATTATGACGGTAATCCTCCGGTACTTCAGGGGTTCTGGAATCTGTCTCACAATTTTCTCATGGCATCCGATGCATCGGCTTTGGTTGCGTTCCGTTTAATGCCGTTTGAACCACAATTCAAACAACCTTTAACAGCTCAGTGGGATTTTACTATCCTGAATATGGAAAAAAGAATTGTTGTGTTTCGTGATTTATCGGAGGGTAAAATAGAATCGTGGCTGTGGGATTTTGATGACGACACACATTCGACCGAACAATACCCGGTGCACACCTATAAGAAGCCGGGAGAATATACCGTTGTCCTTACAGTAACCGGACCCGAGGGAAAAGCACGAAGAATCAAAGTGAGAGATATTGTATTTCGGGAATAATAGTAATATAAACAATACGGAGGTAATGATTTGGCTACACATATTTCGAGAAGAAAAGCGCTTGCAGGTGTTATTCTATCAGGAGTTGCAGGTTCAAAGACGGTTCATGCATGGCCGCCGGGTCCTGAAAAAACCGTAAACCGTGACCTGACACCCGGCACGACACCGATCAGGCTTGCCATGAACATAAAACGGCAAAACGGCGAAAGCCCTGAAGAAATGATAAAGCGCCGGCGAGATGAGGGCTATTCGGCAGTTAAAGGCGCCCGTCACCCTGGAGGCAACAAAGGCGAACCATGGCATTCCATGAACGTTACAGAACGTGCTGAGGTAGTAGCTGCGTGTAAAAAATACGATGTGGTTATCTACGAGGTCGGCGGATACACAAACCTTGTGACTCCTGATTCGGCACGGCTTCAGAATAACTGTACAGCGCTTGCCCATTGTATCGAGGTTGCCGAAAGCGTCAAGTGCGGTATGGTGGGAACCGTCGCCGGAAGCCGTGATCCTGACAACCTCATCAACATTCATCCCGACAACTGGACGATCGAAACCTGGAACCTTCTGGTGAAGAGCATCAAGCAGGTTCTCAGGGATACTGCGGGAATGAAAGCCGCAATCGGGATGGAGGCTCAGGTGACATCGATTATCGACAGTCCGCTTGCTCACAAACGGCTCATGGAGGATGTGGGTGACGAACGCCTGAAGGTCAACCTCGATCCGGTGAATATGATGAGCCTTAAACGATATTATCACACTACAGAACTAATCGATGAGTGTTTTGAATTACTCGGTGAAAACATTCTGGGCTGCCATGCAAAGGATACTTTTATATGGCCGGATCAGCAGACCGTGCATGTGCAGGAGGTATGTCCGGGAAAAGGTGTCCTGGATTACGAAAACTACCTTGTGCATATAAGCCGGTTAAAATGGCCCCGTGCCCTCGAACCTGAGCATATCGAAGATGAGGAATATCCCGAAGCAATAGCATACATTAAAAAGATCGCCGCAAAAACCGGGGTAAAAATATACGGGTAAAATCAATAATATCAATAGATTATCGAATGTTTTTTTGCCGGGAATTTGCTTTTATGAAATTTTAATTTTCGAAATTCTTTTCGTTCGACATGGAAAATGATTATTTTAATACAAGAACATTTTTTTGAGTAGTTTCCGGCTAAGGTTTAATCTGGAGTGGTTGTGTTTACTTATTTATTACGTATTTTACTTATATGGTGGTTGCTGACAATTCTACTAAAATGGGTGGGGAAATATTTCAAATCCCCATCCGAGCGTCAAAGTACACCACAGCAAACTAACACTCAAAATGATCCGGATGTTGTACATTCAGGATCAATTGAAGACGCTGATTTCGAGGAGATGGACCAGTAGTGGCACCTGAAAATCTATCCGGAATCCGGGTAATTGTTATAACGGGTGAAGAGTTTCAGCGGTCGCAGCGGATGAAAGAAGTCATCGATTCTGTTGTCGATCCTGCAACCCGTGATTTTAACTTTGATACCATTGCACCTGAAAAGAAAAAAATCCCTATCGGAACTCTATCGGAACTCATCTTAACATTTCCCATGATGGCAGCCAGACGTGTCATTCTCATCAGGGATTTCGATAGTCTCGATAAAAGCATAAAAAATCAAGCCTGTGAGGTCATTGCAAAAACACCGGAAAGTACTCTGGTTATTGTCGAAGGAGAAAAAGTTACTCTTTCACCCAAACCCCCGAAAAAGTATCTGATGACCGAATCGTTTAAAAAAATATACGATAACCAGTTGCCTTCATGGATAAAAGGGCGGTTTTTAGTTCGGAACAAAAAGGTAGCCGATGATGCAATAGCTTTATTGATCAATAATGTCGGCGATAATCTTCGGGAACTGGATAACGAAATTGACAAAATCACCATAGCAGCGGGCGACAGCACAATGGTAAACGAGCAGGTAGTTGCACAAGTCGTCGGAGTATTCAAGCGCCACACAGTCTGGACTCTGTGCAATGCTGTCGGCCTCGGCGAATTCGGCGAAGCCGTACGAATACTTGAAAATCTCATGGAAAACGAAAAAAACAAAGAGACATTTTTCATAGCGACTCTTGTATCGCACATCATGAAAATTGCCGAATACAACAACCTTGTGCGAAAAGGAACACCCCGTCAGGAAGCAATGAAAGTAATAACCGAAAGTCAGTTTTTATGGAATCTCAATAAAATGGAGCAACAGGCACGTAACTTCAATTCCCGTGACATACGCCGGTCACTGACCATGCTTGGAAGAACTGAATCTTCACTGAAAAAATCCCGTATGGACAAAGGCCTCATAATGGATTTAATGATACCGTTCATCTTACCCAAATCCGGCAAAACTATTAAAACTTGACAAACGAATAATACACAGATTTTTTGTTGTTAAACAGACATAAAAAAGAGGATTTTGATAATGGCTAATTTACTTGAAGTAACCGACGATACTTTCGATGAAAAAGTACTGAAAAGCTCAATTCCGGTGGTTGTGGATTTTTGGGCTGAATGGTGCCCTCCCTGCAAAATGATCGCACCTTTTCTTGTGGAAATTGCCGCTGAGTATGAAGGGAAAGTTCTGATCTGCAAGGTAAACGTCGACGACAACCACAATCTTGCACAGAAATATGGAATACGGAGTATACCTACTCTATTGTACATCAAACAAGGAAAAATTGAGGATCAGGTAGTCGGAGCACTGCCAAAGGAACAACTCGCTGAACATCTTATTAAACTCTTGTAGGAGACTATCCGATGGATAATACTTTTGATACCGTGATCATCGGAGCCGGTGCAGCGGGATTGACAGCGGGTATATATGCCGCCCGAGCCAATATGACATCACTGCTCCTCGAGAAGTTCGTACCAGGGGGTCAGGCTGCCATGACAGCATGGGTCGAGAACTATCCGGGATTCCCCGATGGCGTATCCGGTTTTGATCTCATGGAAAACATGCGAAAACAGGCAAAGAATTTCGGCCTCGATATACAGACGACCGAAGTACAGTTCATAAACAAGCATGATAACATGTTTTGTATCGGAACAAACGCGTGCGAGGTTCATACCAAAACCATAATCGTCTGTACCGGGGTACATCCCCGTAAACTCGGAATACCCGGCGAAGAGGAATTTTTCGGAAGAGGTGTCTCAACCTGTGCAACCTGTGACGGAGCTTTTTACCGCAACATGGAGGTTGCCGTCATCGGCGGCGGTGATTCTGCCATTGAAGAGGGAATGTATCTCACCCGATTCGCATCAAGGGTGCATATTATCCACCGTCGCGA
>JAFGMP010000295.1 GCA_016927495.1 Candidatus Latescibacterota bacterium
ATTCCGACTATAACATCGGTTCTATTTATAGGCTTATTTGTTGTTGTCTTGTATGCTCTCATGACTCAATTTGGAGTTCTTAAGAGAAGAACGGTTTCTTTCCAAATACAGGGAAGAATCGCTTAAAAAGGATTCATGAAGTTTTATCGATACTATGGGGATAAAAACCATGCCTGAAGATTACATTAGCCCTGAAATGAGTGAAAAAATCCAGCAATTCTGCCGTAACATATCGGAAACCTATAATTTTGACGAGGACATACAGGAGGAACTGTACGGCCATATCGAGGACAAAATGCTCGGGTATCTCAGTGGCGAGGAACCGTTGACCGAGGACGATGCTTTTGTTCTGGTCCGTGAACACTTCGGAGATTCAGCGGCAGTGCGGGAGCTTTTGAATTCTGTTCATAGGGTGAAACCTGAACATGTGCCCGTTACAAGAGCCATACTGAATACGTTGTATGCGCTCGCCATTGGGCTTTTCGCCGCATGGTTTGTTTCAGGGTATTTTATGAAATTAATCACACAATTTGCTGCTGATTCAGGATTACAACTTGTGTATTACGCTTTATTGGAATCCTTTACTTTGAGAATTTATTTAACGGTAATATTTGGTACTGTGTTTACGCTGCCCTTTGGTTTGTACTACTTTTTGAGCACAGTGTTTTTCCATACCTCACACCCAGGTCACAGAAGTATTTTTCTCCATTCACTCATAAGTAACGCATTATTCAGCGCCGGTTTTCTGATAATGATTTTAATATTTGTACCCAACATACTTGGTTTCCTTAAGCATTTTATTATATCGGATGTACATGATATGATATCGATGAAAGATATAACGCTCAAAATGATGTTTTTATCGATTCTGCTGGGTTTGATGTTTGAGGTGCCTGTTTTACTCAGCTATTTGACGAAAAATGGTCTTATGAATTATAGATGGCTGTCAAAATATCACAGACATGCCATTGTGGCAATATTCATACTCAGCGCTTTTATGACACCACCCGATCCGGTGAGTCAGATTTTGATGGCGCTTCCGCTTATAGTGCTTTTTGAAATCAGCTTGAGAGTAGTTCGATATGCCGGAAGGAAGACGTTACCGAAGATAATATGAATCGAAATTCTGAAAAAAATTGTATGCATTGTATGAAACGTAAGGGCAGGTACGAAACCTGCCCATTATAGATAATAAATAACATTCACATACTAACATGTTGTTCAAACAATCGGTACTACTGGCTGAAATGGATTGTTAAGGATGTTCGACATTCCTACTATGCTATGGAATATGTGTTATGTTCAAAACCATATATTGCCGTGAAATACTGGAAACCATCAAATCGAAAACTTTTCTAATCGGTTTTGTTGTTACTGTCTTTTTGGTCATTCTCAGTATCATTATTAATCTAGAGGATTACCTGGAGCGTCGTAATGACTACCAAAGAGCGCTTCATATCGAACAGGAAGGCATCGCGAAAGTTTTCAGACAACCTCAGCCATTGAGTGTTTTTGCTCAGGGAAAAGATAAAAAATATGGGACGACCCATTCGGTTTCTTATTGGGAAATAGATACGGCACCTTCCGGTTATCTTGGAATAATGAGTAATCACGGTTTATTACATGCCGGAGAAAGTGCTTTTGATTATACCTTCATTGTCAGAGTGGTGCTCAGTTTACTCACTATTTTTGTGGCTTATCATAAAATATCCGGTGACAGGGCAATTGGAACGCTGAAGTTTTCACTTTCCAACAGTCTTTCACGTAATACGCTTCTACTGGGTAAGTTCTTAAGCGGTCTCACTATCATTTTAATATCGCTTACCGGTGCGACTCTTATATCTCTGATTATTGTCATACTCCATTCCGGGATTTCTTTCGGGATATCGGAATGGATACGTATCTTTGGTATGTTTACCGTCTCAGCACTGTATGTAACGGTATTTTATATGATAAGTCTTTTTATTTCGGTTGTTACCTCACGGCCTTCCATATCTCTTATGATTTCACTTCAATTGTGGCTTTTTCTGATAGTGATATATCCAAATACGGGAGTATTAATAACAAAAAAATTCTATAGTGTTCCCAGCGAGAGAGATATTAGTGAACGTAAAAGTGCGGCAGAGAGAAAATTAAGAAATCCTGTCGATAATACGTTGATTGAACTACAAGGAAAAATAAGATCAAAAATAAATTTTGATGAAAATGTTAGGGAATTAAATAAAATTAAAGATTCACTCGATAAACAAAAAACAATTATGTATTACCGGATCGACCGTGAATACCACAATGAATTAAACCGGCAGGCATATTTCGCAAAAATGATAACAATTCTTTCTCCTGCGATACTGTATGACAAGATAATGATACGATTGGCGAAGACCGGTGTTGATGATTTTGACCGGTTTCTCGATGCTTTAATCCCGTTTTACGATCGTATTAATAATGAAGGGTTTTTTGAACGTGATCCTGTTACGTACGAAGGTCCTAAACTAACCGGAAGTCAACTGGCGTACTCATACTCATCCGAAAGGTTTGAGGAGAGCCTTTTTGCAATATTGCCCGATATGATGATTTTGTTGATGTTCTGTATACTCTGTTATACCGGTTCCCATACGGCTTTTTTACGGAGAGATGTGAGATAAATACATGATTACGATTATTACCCGTGAATTAATGGAAAATTTAAAGGATTTCCGTTTCGCTTTGCTCTTGATTTTTAGTCTTATCCTGTTTTTGCTGAACGGAATGATTTTTCCTGAAAAATATATATCAAGTAAAAAGGGGTTCGATGCAAGTATCAACAGAACGTATTTTAATCCGAATCTCACCTCTATTGAGATATTTCAAAAGCCGAGTCCGTTTAATTTCATGGCTGAGGGTGGTGATGTATACAGGTCGAGACACTGGGATGTTCGACATTTTGGCAGTATACGGCCTCGTGTAAATTCTCCCAATAGAGATGACAGATTGCCTGATATACCCGAACCTGACTGGGTATTTATTATAAAAATTGTATTCAGTCTCTATATTATACTTATGGGGTATAACGCAATTTCCGGAGAAAAAGAGCAGGGGACTCTTGCACTGACATTGTCCAATCCCATAACCCGTATCAAACTTCTTTTGGCAAAATACTGTGCGCTCATGATAACCGTGTTTGTTCCGTTATTATATGGCTTAGTATTAAACATCATAATCGTGAGTAATTCGGTGCCGGAAATCGTATCCCATACCTCATCGGTTCAACTCATTATGATGTTTTTGGTAATATGTGTCTATCTGTCAGTTTTTGCATTTTTAAGCCTGCTGTTTTCATCACTTATCAAACAATCGTCAATGTCTCTTTTATTTTTAATGGTTTTCTGGATAATTTTCACTATTTCAGGAGATATAGCGGGGATAGTATCAGGTAAAATCGCGCATATTCCCAGTGAAATGGATATTGCCGAACAACATAAATATTTCGATTTTACCGAATATTATGATGAATTCAGGAGAAAAGTTGAACGTGATGATTTTTCATCAAAGGAAGAATTACTGCATGAGGGTAAACAACTATTTATATCCTTACAAAAAAACACGAATAAACATATCGATGACTATACCCAAAGTATTCTGCAAAGAAAAAAAATGACCCGTTTTCTCTCAAAATTTTCTCCGATGACCTTATTCCAAAATACTGCCGAATGTGTGGCAGGTACCGGTCTGAAAAATGAAGAGAAATTTATAAATAACGCACTATCGTATGCAATAATATACGACTCATATGTAAAAGAAAAATTGGGTGAATTGCCGGTTGCCTTTGATTATATCGGAGGCAAATTCACCGTTGATTATGATGGCGAAAAAGTGTTGGTAGAATCACCACGCAGACAACAATATGATGTAGATTTGGATGATTTTCCGGTTTTTCAGGAAAGTAAAATTTCACTCAGGAGTATAGTACGTGATTCGTTCATAGATTTATCCGGGCTTCTTTTTTGGAATATCGGTCTTGCAATAAGCTTGCTTACAGCCTTTTTACGAGTGGATGTGCGTTAATAATTGGATGCATACATACAAATTAAAAAAAACAGAGTGAGACTTATGAAATGGATTGTACATACAGGTATTTCGTTTTTGTTGTTTGCCATGTCCGGATCGATGTTTGGTGTTTGCGAGTCTGAAGAATATAAAAATATCACCTTTGCTACCATACCCGGCGGAACATTTCTTATGGGTTCCGATAATGGTAAATATAACGAAAAACCTGTTCGCCGGGTAACACTCGACACATTCAAAATGAGCGCTACACCAATAACGAATGCTTGCTATGCTGAGTATCTGAATGCAGCATTTAAAACGGGAGACATATGTGTGTTCGGGAAAAAAGTTGTGGGTGAAACCGGTGATTATGAAGGAAAAGTGTATGTCGATATTGATTATACATATAATAAAAACAACAAGTGCTGGGTTGAATTCGAAAATGGTGTATTTACCGTTACAGCGGGAAAAGGGAAGTGGCCGGTTGTATCAATTACATGGTATGGTGCGAAAGCGTTTGCTTTGTATTATGATTGTGACCTTCCCACAGAAGCAGAATGGGAATATGCTGCACGTGGGGGGAAACAATACGAATATGCTACAAACAATGGTGAACTAAGTACCGAAAATGCAAATTACTGGGATTCGGTTATCAAACATCCGGTCAATGTGGGAAGCTATCCTCCCAATCCTTTTGGACTGCATGATATGTGCGGTAACGCTCTGAATTGGTGTAACGACTGGGACGGTATGTACGGTAAAGAAAGCGAAGTCAATCCGACCGGTCCTGAGTCCGGAATATACCGCATTATCAGGGGAAGTTGCCATTTTTCTAAAAGTGATGGATGCAGGTGCTCAGCACGTACCTGTAGTGAACCGGCTAAAACGATGTCGATTGCCGGTTTCAGAGTTGTCAAACGTAACATAGAGGATGATAACCGGTAATCGGTGCTCATTGATCGTCTTCAAAAATTTAAGATACTGTTGTGACCAGTTGCTCCACAATACAAAATGTTCCTGTATATTAATCATAAGGGTAGGTTTGGAACCTGCCCCTACACTCAAATGCTTATGATCTATAAACCTGGTGAAAAAAGCCATTACCCAATAAAACCGAGACGAATCTTATAAAATGCAGTCTTTTTGTGTGATCCCACCGGTGAAGCACAAGGTCGTGCAACACCTTGTGCGGAAATGTGATACAGTAACATCAGACTAATATGGGGCTATGCCCCTTTCCCGGAAAAGGTGCGGAAAAACCCGGGAAATGCCGGGTTTTTCCGTCAATCTATAGTTTTTCACCACGCTTCTATATATAACAACCATCTTCGATTGGCTGTCATAATGACTGTCGAAAGTATTCCGATTACTCTTTCGGTTCTTTACTCGTCCTCATGGGGAACGGTATCACATCCCTGATGGATTCCTTGCCGGCCAGAAGCATTACAAGCCTGTCGATGCCGTACCCCACACCTCCTGTCGGCGGCATGCCGCAGGCGATGGCATGGATGAAGTCCATATCCACCGGATGATCATCGTAGTCTTTACCTGTTGTCGTCGACCGCTGTTCAGCGAAACGCTCGTACTGTTCCACCGGGTCGGTGAGTTCGCTGTAGGCATTGCCCATCTCAAAAGTCGCAATATGCGGTTCAAACCGTTCAACGAACAGGGGATTGCCGCGTTTGACCTTGGTGAGCGGAGATATATCACGTGGGTGGTCGCAGATAAAGCAGGGATCCCAGAGCCTGCCCGATGTTTCCAGTTCCTCCTCGATGACTTTCATCACAAGAGCGCCGAGTTTTTCTTCGGCCAGTTCTTTACGGTACTGTTCACGGGTGATACCGACAAATGAGAGTTTCTCGCCCGACATTTCGCCATCGAGGCGGAGTTCGAGTTCCTTACGGTCGATTGCCCCAAGTTCGCAGCCGAAAATTTCTTTGATTACATCCGGGATACGAATCCGTTTCCACGGCGGTGTGAAATCGATTTTTTTGCCCTGGAATTCGATGACAAGCGAACCGGTGCATTCCTTTACGATATGACAGGTCAGGTTTTCGAAGCGCCGCATCTGATCCTCGTAGTCGGTATATGCTTCATACCATTCCAATAGAGTGAATTCGGGATTGTGTGTCGCATCGATACCCTCATTCCTGAAACATTTTCCGAGAGCGAAAACTTTAGGAAAACCGCCGATGATATAACGCTTCAGGGGAAGTTCCAGCGAGACATTGAGATATACCTTCTGGCCGCTGAGAGCCCATACATCGGTTTTGAACGGTCGTGCCTCGGCGCCGCCGTACACCATTTCGAGCGTTGGCGTATCGACCTCGATGAAACCTTCGCTTTCCATGTGACGGCGGATGAGCGATATAATTCGTGACCGTAGCTCGAAACGTTTCACCGATTCCGGATCGGTAATCCAGTCGAGATACCGCTGCTGACGGCGGACTTCGATGTTTGAAAGCGTATAACTTGTGGTGCCGTCATGAATTTTCCCGAATGGCACATCCGCCACCGATTTACCGAGCATTACAAGTTCTTTCGCCAGTATTGTCGGCTGGCCTGTGTGAGTTTTGAACAGTGTCCCTGTGACACCCGCCCAGTCACCGATGTCAATGTTCGGTACAAGCTTTACAGCGTTTTCCGATGATTCTTTGTTATGGACATAAAGCTGGAATTGATTGCCCTTATCGATCAGGTCGATAAACCATGATTTCCCCATTTTCCTGACTGAAAGGATTCTGCCGGCGCAGGAAACAGATACACCTTTAGCCTCGAGCGAATCAAAACTATCTATGATTCCGTCGATGGTATGTGTCGCCGTAAAGTAATACGGGTACGGATTTACCTCGTTATCGAGAAGATTATCTCTTTTTTCGAGACGGTGTTGCTGGAAAAACTCGGGGTATTCTCCCATGCTCCATGCCTTTCATGATTCCTGTTATCGGTAAGATTAGTAATGAAAACACCCGCATCATGTATAACCTGAAGCGGGGTAAATGATGTATTAAATATATCATAATGTACGATCAAAGGCAAAAGGAAAAGAATAGATACTTTTTTGTGAAGCATTTTTTAATTATCATACAATGCAACCGACTTGACACAACAATTAAAAATACCGTTATTTAAGAAAATATATTATGCATATTTAATAACGGTAATCAAGAGGTTTGTATGGCACCCAAAAAAGCAAATTCAAAAGCAGATCTTCTCTTTGCAGATGCAGCAGTGGAAAGTCTCGAAGCGGATAAAACGCTGCCGGCAAAATTCAAAAGAATGCTTATTAAAAGTAAACTGCCGCAAAAAGTAAAAGATAAAACAGTTACAGTGAAAATGCACCTCGGAGGTGGTATCGGTTATACGACTATTCATCCGGTGTTCGTAAGAATTCTTGTGGATGTAATAAAGGACGGCGGCGCCAAATCGATTAAAATCATCGACGGTAAAGCGCAGAACGGTTTAGCCCGTGGCTACACTCAGGAAGTCCTTGGGTGCCCGGTGGTATCGTGTTTCGGCGAGACCGGAAAGTATTACTATCCTGAACATATCGGATTTGAAAGTCTCGATGAAGCCCTTTTTTCGGGAGAGGCGATCGACAGCGACTTTTTTATCGACCTGGCTCACATTAAAGGCCATGGCGACTGCGGATTCGGAGGTGCTCTGAAAAATATCGCCATGGGTACGGTGCCTACCGAGACGAGACGTAAAATTCACCGGCTCGAAGGCGGATTAACGATTGACAGTGAAAAATGCATTTACTGTCTAAAATGTTTCAAAGCCTGCCCCAATGAAGCGATCTGGAAGAATGATGAGAAAAAAGAAATCTCTTTTTTCTTTCATAACTGTACCTATTGCCAGCATTGTGTCATGATCTGTCCCGAGGATGCAATTGCCATGGAAGACCGCACCTTTGAGGATTTTTCCCACGGTATGGCTCATGTGACTGCTGCGTTCCTTAAAAAATTCAAACCTGAAAACCTGTTTTTTATCAATTTCCTTACCAATATCACTATGTATTGCGACTGCTGGGAATTCAGTTCGCCATCGCTTGTCCCCGATATCGGCATTCTTGCCGGAACCGATATTGCGGCAATAGAGACCGCATCGCTGGACATGATAAAGACTGAAAATCTGCTGCCCAACGGTCTTCCGAAAAACCGCAATACAATTGGAGAAGGGAAACATCTGTTCGAGAAAATCCATGCCAAGGATCCATACCTTATGATCGATTTTCTGAAGCAGTATTATCCCTGCACGACGGATTATGAAGTAAAAGAGATAAAATAAATTCATTTGTGGTAGAAAAAAAATCTGTTTTACCTTAAAATATTGATTAACTTAAAAACAAGAAAAAATGTTTATCTATTTTAAATAAAAGGTATACAGTATTTTGGTAGTTTATAAAAATTTATTCTGCTTTCTTGTTTGGTTTTATTTGTTGGCATCTGTTGTATTGGCACAGGAAACTTACCCTTGCGATCATCGTTATGGTGCCGTTGCATCATGGTCACAGTGCACGGATACGCTTGATAGCCGTACCCGTTATGATGCAGAATTATGGGCATTCAAATACAATCTGCCTCTAACTGTATTTGATTCACCATTTTCTATTGCTATTACGACTGATAAAGTTGAATGTTATCAAACGGGAAGAATCAGTTGGGAAGTTTATTTTCAGACAGACCGCTGGGCTAAACCCGATGAGTATGAGTATCCGACAAATTATGCGTATTATGAAAAATCGAAATATCCATTAATTCCAGATTATTTTTTAGATAAATGGACAGAAGTAGGTAAGCATTATTTCCCTTCCGTAACAATAGGAGAATCAAAACCTGTAAGATATCCGGACCATGGACAGGAATTGTATGATGTCAGTGATGGTAAATATGGCTATGATGATACAACCAACACCGCCGGAGATATTGATAGTATAAATGGTCTTATTAAGTACCATTGTGACTGGGTAAAAAATATTTTAGGGTGTCAACCTTCATGTTTGAGTTATCGATATGGTAAGGTTGGTGCACGATATGCCATGGCGGAATGGTTTCTTGCGGGTAGAAATTCAGAGTTTTATGTTAACGGCAGGAGCAGAACGGTATATGGAAAATCCAGAATAACTAATTTGTATCTTGGATATCCAAATGGTTATAATTTCACCCATGAGAGGGCTGTATGTCAACCATCCTCATCACGTTACTGGGACAGTTGGAAAAATCCTTACACTCAACCTTATTTCAATACCAGAGATGAAGCACTCACGCAATGTGAAACCCTTCTTAGCGAAACTTTGAGAAACGGTGGTTGGTTCAATGATTTCACCCACTGGCATAATACACAAGATGATGATCTTGATGTATTTTTTGCCGGTCAGAGACGAGTTATTGGAGAACATGATGTATTTACAGGAGGTTATGGTGACTGTATGCAGCATCTTTTCCTCCGTGATTCGGTTGAAAGTATTTCTACATATTGGGAAGGTTCGGTATGTGTAATCGAAGTTCACGAAAACGAATTACCGGAAACATTACCTCTTTCGGTTTTTTCAATTCCCCTTTCCGTTCAGATTGATCTTTCAGGAACGGTGTTAGAAGGTAAAGATATATGTTCAACGGAATCTCACGGTATAAAAAAACTTGGTAATGACTTGTATTGTGTTGATGTTCCGTTTAATGGTGAAGAAGGTTTTCAGATTGTTAAGCTTGCAGCGACAGATACTCCCAATTACCTTGATTTTCAGATACCCAAAATTATTTCGATCAATCCTGTAGGAAAAATATTGTCGATAAAAACGGACAAGCCTACTCGTCTTGCCTTGTTTTGGGCTCCCGCAGGGGCACCGGAATATGATGTCAATATTTTATGTCGAGGTAATAATCTTAATAATGAACACCATTTCGACTTTAATGATTCCTCTGTTCTCAATTATGGCGGGGATATGACATGGGAAAAACTCAAGAATTGTGATATATATATTGGCGCTATAACAGAGACAAAGCAATCTGTTTTATCTGGAGTATATCATTATGGATGGACTGTTGTTAGCGTGGATATTGATTCCCAACCGAAAGCTGTAAAGCTAAATACTTGTTTCCCAAATCCCTTTAATTCATTTACTGTTTTAAGGTATGAATTATCGGAAGAATTTAAAATATCTCTTGCGATTTACAATATTTCCGGCCAAAAAATTAAAACATTGATAGATACAACAAAAATTCCTGCAGGTAAATATTCGTTGATTTGGGATAGTACTGATGATAACGGTGCTTTAGTCTCATCAGGCATATATTTTGTATCCTTAAGATCAGAGAGATATATAGCATCAATGAAAATGCTGTTTATAAAATGAGTTGATTTTTTTGATCTTTTTAAATGGAGGTTCATGGTGCAAAAGAATTTCATTATTTTGTTATTGCTGTTTTCTGTATTTCAGGGTTGCGATAAAGACAGCTCTCCTGTTTCCTCAGATAACAGTCCGGAAAACTATTATGAAGATCCGGTGTTTGATGTCAAAGTAGCCAAGTGGTATAACGGAAAAACAGCTGCTATATCGATCAATTATGATGCACCATGGGGAAGGAACGAAGACGTTGATTCGATCGGAGACGAAGTTTTAAGCCGTGGGCTCAGAATGGATCATGAATTAGTTACATATTCATATGTAGACTATCCCGAGATAGTAACCCGTATGCGTGAAGAAGCAATTCCAAGTGGTATACACTTTTTTGGACATGGACATAAACATGACCTTCATGACAATTTCGATTATGAATATTGTTATAATTCATTTAAAACCTGCTATGATTTCATGAAACAATGGGGATTAAATCCGATAGCTTATGCGTATCCGGGTAGTTATGCATACCAGGTTAAAACGCAATTTGCAAACAAACAAGCCGGGTTTATATGTGCGAGGGGAGTTGAACTGGATCTTAATCTGGTGTATATGTGCCCTGATGATGTAATTGAACCTGTCAATTGGCATTATCTCCCCTCGGTTGCCATGGGGACAACCTCCAAATCTTACATACAAAATCATAGTCAACTTGAACCGGTATTGAAAACAACGCTTGAAAAAACGGCATGGATAATACTGTTGTTCCATTCTATTGGCTTTCCCAATGGATATGCTTATTATCCTCGTGAAGAGTTTATAAAAAATATTGATATGATCGCCGAAGAGGATTTCTGGAGTGGAAACATGGACAGAGTAGCATGTTATATTCAGGAACGGAATAATTTTATTTTATTTATTGATGAAGTTTCTTTCTCACCTGATACCTATGCATATAAAGTCAGTTTTTGTGATGGACTAAATAATGAAATTTATGACCAGCCACTGACACTGGATATTTCTTTTGATTATTCTGCAAATGTGCGGTCAATGCATATTGAACCTGCTGTAAATGGAATTAAGGATTTTCAGGTTGAAAATAATAAACTGCAAATGAATATTGTACCAAACGAGCAAAAATATTATATGACGCTTCATAAAGAATAATCGAGGTTACAGAAAAAAATCATTTTTAAACAGTATACTCACAAAGGAGTTATCGATG
>JAFGMP010000040.1 GCA_016927495.1 Candidatus Latescibacterota bacterium
ATATAATAGTGAATATTTTTTTCACAAGAATAATAAAATTATAATTATATACCATTATTATAATTATTCTTTAAAAATGTTTTCTTCAATGCAACTATTTATGTTTTTAATAATTCGCAAACATTGATTATTCTTTGATTTATCCCTTGACTTTTACATAATTTAATTTTAACATTTAAAAGGTCTTAACCGATCAAATTTTTTTCGTTTCTCATCTTATGTA
The DNA here is from genome assembly GCA_016927495.1 of Candidatus Latescibacterota bacterium. Classification (GTDB taxonomy): domain Bacteria; phylum Latescibacterota; class Latescibacteria; order Latescibacterales; family Latescibacteraceae; genus JAFGMP01. The sequence continues at coordinate 224 of JAFGMP010000040.1, forward strand.
AATCAAATATCAAGAATAAAATATGATAAACGTACGTATATCACTAATAACTCTATTATTACCCACACTTTTTTTTTGTTCACAAAAACCGGATCCGACACCAGTATGGAGCTATGAACCTCAAGGAATTACTGTCCACTATAAGGCTGACGCTCTACTCAATGCCTTTAACAGTGAACCGCATACGGTTGTTTTACTTGTATTTCAATTAACGTCAATCGACGCTTTCAATAGACTTGTCAAAACTGAGGATGGTTTAAAAAAACTTCTGCAGGGAGAAAATTTTGATGCGAGTGTTGTAAACATGGATAAAATTATTGTGCAACCTGGCGAGAGTGATTCGTTTGTACTTAACAGAGCCGAAAATGCTCGATGGATTGGTATTGTGGCCGGTTATTACGAATTGATTCCCGGATTTGTAAATCATTCATTTAAAATTCCTTTTGAAATAGACGAAACAGGCAGATTCTGGAAAAAGAAAAAGCATGCATTAATTCAGCAACTTAATATCAACCTTATACTCGGAACTCGTGCCATTCAGAAAGCAGGGACTTTATAGTGGAACCCGTTAAACCCGTATTCTGGTATCAGGGACTCTTTTTACAGCCACAGCATTTTCAACAATTTGATCTGTATCTTCAATCTCTTTTTTCCCCGATAATCAATCACCAACAACCCTATTTTTGGGGTGTTTGCGGAATCGTAATACAGGGAACAGCCTTAAAAAACCATACTCTATCGATAGATAAGGGTGAATTCATATTTCAGGATGGTACATGGACGGTGTTTCCGGGTAATTCAATAATTCAATCACGATCATTGAACTTGGACTCACTTGAAGCTGGCAGACCTTTTAAAGTATATCTGGGATTACACAAACTTGATTATCAGAATGAAAATGTCAGCGTAATCGGTGAATCGGGTGATTCAAGTTTAAAAGGGACACGCTTTGTAACACATGCAGAGCCGGAAATCGTTAATGATCTTTATCAAAACGGCCGGGCAGAACATATTAAATTACTGAACTATGACTTAAAGATTTTCTGGGAAAGCGAAAAAGCGGAACTTGGTGATTATTACCTCATTCCGGTGGCAGAATTGGTATATGATGAAGGGCAACTTACATTATCACGAAATTTTATTCCACCGATGGTATGTGTCTCAGGTTCTGAAATATTGAAACAGCACATCCATAATATTCGCGAGCATATCACTTCACGGTGCCATAAACTGGAAGAATTTAAAAGTCCGCGGGAAATTCAGACCTCAGAACTTGATCCCGGTTATATTCTCTATATTCTGGCGCTACGGTCACTAAACAGATATGTACCTTATTTTCATCACCTGACAGAAATTCCCGACATACATCCATGGTATGTCTACGGTTTACTCAGGCAAATAATAGGCGAATTAAGCACATTTACCGACAGAGTGGATGCTCTGGGAAAACTGATGGATGGAACCCAATTGTTGCCTGAGTATGATCATGAACATTTATTTAATTGTTTTGATGAAGCGCAAACACTTATCAGTGAGCTTTTAAGCGGAATAATTATCGGTCCCGAAAGTATAATCCGACTCGAACGCGAAAACGGCTACTTTAAATCGGATATTCCTGTCGATTTATTTGAGGGTCGTTATATTTTCTATCTTGAATTAATCACAGCCGAAAACCAGAATAAAGTTCTTGAAGCCATGAAAAACATCGCTAAGATCAGCAGTATCGAAAACATGAAAATTCTGGTTGGCAGAGCGCTTCCCGGAATACCCCTCGAGTACAGCCTTATTGCCCCTCCCGGATTGCCTACCCGACCCAACTCATATTTCTTTAAAATAGATCAGACACATTCCCAGTGGGTGGAAATTCAAAAAAGTCAAAATATTTGCTTGTTCTGGGATCAGGCGCCAAAAGACACAAAAGCAGAAATAATCGTCCTGCGGAAATAATAAGATAAAACAGCGGACCCGAATTCTTTTTGTAGGCAAAATAATGAACTTGATTGACTGTTATATTGAATTGTTTTATTACACCATTTTTCTTAAAAGTATGGATTTTGGTGCATTGGTTTTTGATGGTGTCCGTAAACACTATAAAGAACTTTTCCTGAGAGCCGCAAATGCTGCCAAGAAGAAAGGGTATGCCAGAAATGTATGGAATGATGGATTATTTCCGGTTTGTGCATGGATAGACGAGATTATTTTCTGTTCTGACTGGCCTGATAAGGATAAATGGACGCAGTCTCCTCTTCAGTTAAATTTTTTTAATACAACAAATGCAGGTGAGGAGTTTTTCACACGGCTGGAAAATTTAAACACAAATGATGTTGAAATCAGGAAAATATATGATTACTGTCTGGCTTTAGGTTTCAGGGGACGGTATTATAATCCCGAAGATACCGAGAAACTTAATGAAATTATGCGCTCGAATCTGGCGCTGATATCTGACAATGTTGACATGAAATATCCCGAAATATGTTTTCCCGATGCTTATTCAAAGACAGCGATTCCGCAAAAAAGGAAACAGCGGATGAGCGGAAATACACTTTACACCATATTCGGCATTATTTTACCGGTAGTATTATTTATGGTACTCTATCTTTTTTATAGTAATAATTTATCGGAGATGTTTGCAAAACTCATACGGTCAATATATTAGTTTTTATTTTTCAATTAAAAAGAACATATTAACATTATGTTAAAACAAATTCTTAAAATTTTCATTGTAATTATCGGTGTATTTGCCGTTTCTGCATTTTTGCTATGGTTTGTCTGGATTGAGGGCAATCCCTGGTGGGTAGGTTTAGCGATCATACTCGGTATACTTGGATTATTGATTGCTTTTATTTATTTGAAAAAATATTTTCTACGCCGCCGGGAAAAAGAATTTGTGCGGAGTGTCATTGCCCAGGATGAAGCGGCAATAAAAAGAGCTCCCGTTCACGAACGTACTCACCTCAAAGAACTCCAGGAAAAATGGAAAGAGTCGGTTGAACTGTTACGTGGTTCATATCTCCGAAAAAAAGGTAATCCGCTGTATGTTCTCCCATGGTATCTCATTCTCGGGGAATCAGGAGCAGGAAAAACATCAGCAATTAAGAATACAAACTTAAACTCCCCTATCACCGAAGTCAGTCGGACTACCGGAATTTCAGTTACCCGAAACTGTGACTGGTGGTTTTTCGAAGAAGCAATAATTCTCGATACCGCAGGGAGATATACTATTCCCATCGACGAAGGTGTGGACAAGGAAGAGTGGGAAGAATTTCTAACTCTGCTGGCAAAATATCGCCGCAGAGAACCCTTGAACGGAATAATCGTTACTATTGCGGCAGATAAACTTCTGGAGTTGCATGAAGCTCAACTGAGCGATGAAGGACACAGTGTCAGAAAACGTATCGATCAGTTAATCAGAATTCTCGGTGCAAAATTCCCGATTTATGTTTTAGTGACAAAGCTGGACCTTGTACAGGGAATGGTTGAATTTACCAATCTTATACCCAAACAGGCCCGTGACCAGGCTATGGGTTATGTCAACAAACAAAGTACCCATGACTGGAAAACGGTGCTCGATCAAACCTTTACGAGTGTTGCCGAACGTATTAAAACATTGCAGTTAATTATGGTTCATCAGGAAGATTTCATCGAACCGGAAATTTTTCTTTTCAACAATAACTTCGAACGACTTCGTTTGGGTCTGGAATTGTATGTCCGGGCAGTTTTTGAACAGAATCCTTATCAGGAAACACCATTATGCAGAGGTGTCTTTTTCTCAAGCGCAATTCAGGAAGGCAAACTTCCACCCGAATCCGAAAAAATGTTTGGAGTCAATAAAAAGGAAATACAGGATATTGGGCATAATAACGGTTTGTTTTTAAAAGATATTTTTAAAAAAATTCTGCCAAAAGACCGAAATCTTTTTATACCAATACAGGAATTTCTTTCATGGTACCGTCTGACAAGAAATATGGTGCTACTTTCATGGATATTGCTATGGTTGTCTGCGGGTGGGATAATGAGTTTTTCATACATAGTAAATCTGAATGCATTTAATGTTGCGAAGAGGTCATTACCTCAACCTGAAATCATAGGAGATTTCGCATATGATATGCATAATATAAACACATTTCGATCAAGAATATCGGAAATGGAAAGAGCAAATCATAAATGGTTTATTCGCTGGTTCGGATTCCGATACAGTCTTGCTTTTGAAGTAAAACTAAAAATTAAATTTTTACAATTGTTTCGTGATGAAATACTCTACCCCTTTGATAGTGAACTTGTAAAAAATTTAAGTAATACGGATTTAACTACTAAAAATGAATCATTCTGGGAGTATTTTAATTATTATAATGCACGTATAACTCTGTTACGGGATTACCTGAAAAACAGGAACTCCTTTTCCATGGAGCATTTTATCGCAATATCAGGTGATATTATGAAAAAAAATTATCCTGATCTTACTTCCGGAACTGTTTCTATGTTCGGCGATAGTTACCATGATTATCTTTTATGGAATGAGGATACGAAAGAATTTAACCGGCAACTTTTTAAATTTCAGGAAATCCTCAATAATCTGCTTCAAAAGAACAGAAACCTGAATGCCATTCTTTTGAATTCAATCGAAGGTGTCCCTGATGTTCGAATGAGTGATTTCTGGGGAGGAAGTGAATATGGGGGACAAAATAAAATTATAATCCGGGGAACATATACCCATGCCGGACAACAACAACTTGAAGAACTTTTGGATAAAATGGAAAAAGCGGTAGTCGATACTTCTGTAATCTCAGATGAAAAGAGAGAATTCTGGTCGCAGTATCAACTGCAATTTTATGATGAGTGGAACAATTTTTCTCGAAGTTTTTATGTAAATTCCGGTGAATTGAGAGACAGTAAAGAATGGAAGTATATCGCTGCATTAATGACTTCCGAGAACAATCCCCATTTCCAGTTCATGGAAAGTATGGCGGATGAATTTTCTCAACTCCCGCAAATTCATCAGGAACCCTCATGGGTGAGTCTGGTAAGGGAACTTGATGAAGTTCGAAAACTGACCGAAAAAAATGAAACTGCAAAACCACAATCGCTTCTCAGTAAAATTGAAGACCAAAAAGATAAAATTGTACAAAAAACAATTGAAAAAACAGACTCACGTAAAGTCTATGAAGAAAAAATCAGGCAGGAAGCGGCAATTGTCCTTTCTGATTATGTTAAAGCAATTATACAAATCGCTCCGGCCCTGACATCCCGTGAATTTTGTTTTCAAATGGTATCAAACTCAAGCCAGTCTCCATTGGCCGCTGCAGAAAATACATTTTTAAAACTGCAAAGTATTTTGGGTAGTCAGGGAAATCTTTCCCCCGTATGGGATCATATCATAGCGCCGCAGCGCTTTCTTGCCGATTATGCTATAAAAGAAACAGCCTGTGTGCTGCAGGCACAATGGGAAGAACAGGTATTGGGTGGATTAAAAGGTGTGGTAACAGATGAAATCCCTACAGCACTTTTTTCGGATTCGGGAGGATTGGTATGGCAATTTCTTGATACCAGCGGCAAGCCGTTTATTACCCGTGACAGACGCGGTTATTCTGCTCGTGAAATTCTTGATCGAAAACTACCGTTTAAAGCCGCATTTTTCGATTTCATCAATTCCGGACCGGAAAGTATCATTAACTTCAAACCGGAATATATAGTAACCATGGAAACATTACCTATCGAGGTTAACAGCGGAGCCCGGGTGAAACCTCAGGCATGCACACTCGGACTTCGATGTTCGGATGAAATGTTTATTCTTGAAAATTATAACTACCCGCAGAGCAAAACATTTTTATGGTCTCCCGATAAATGTGGTGATGCGACTATAACCATTCTTTTTCCCGATAATAAGATTGTCAAAATTTATGGTGGCAATATGGGATTTGCCACACTCCTGTCAGAATTCAGAGATGGCAGCAGAACATTCAGGGCTGATGAATTCTCAAGAAATAAATCTTTTCTGGATACTATGAATATCTCATGGATACGCTTATCATATAAAATTACCGGAAGTAAAGACGTGCTTCAATTGCTTGAAAAAAAACCGTTACGCGTACCTATGGAAATTGTTGATTGCTGGTCACCCTAATTCAGACAGTGAAAAAAGGGAATAATAATGGATATATCTGAACTGGGTCTGCTTCCGATCTCAGAAAACAACCCCTCTGGTGATGATGTTCGCTACGAGCCTGAGTTTGAAGCACTGGAAAATGAAATACAAAAACTGTCTTCACCTTCTTCTTCCGAAGGTATAGACTGGAATAAGGTCATATCTCTTTCAAGTGATATTTTGGGTGGAAGATCGAAAAATCTTCTTGTTGCCAGTTATTTATGCATAGCGCTGATTAATGTTAAAGGTTTGCAGGGTTTTGCAGACGGCATTCATGTATTGAGAGGGCTTCTGGAAAACTTTTGGGAAACGATGTATCCTCCGAAAAAAAGGATGAGAGGCAGAACTAATGCTATTGACTGGTGGGTAGAAAAAGTTGATGCTATAATCGAAAATAAGGAAGTTGAAAAATGGCCGTCGGAGTTACGCACCAGTTTCGCCGATGACCTGCATGCCATTGATACGTTCCTTGGAGAAAATGTCGAAGATGCTCCCATACTCACAACAATGAATGAACGTATTTTGGCATTGGTCGAAATTGAGAAAGCTCCGGAATTACCATCTGTAGAGGAACCGTCAGGAGAAGTGTCCAGAGAAAAAGTTGATGCCGCACCTGCGGAAAGTAAGGAAAAAGAAACCGTAATTCCTGACGCTCCTCCTCCCACTTTAAAATCGGTTCAAACCCAGGAAGCCGATACCGGTGAGGATGCCGAAAAACTCATCAAACAGGGTTTGGATATACTCGGTAAAGCAGCGACACTGCTTATCAAAAAAGAAAATTTGACTTCCGTTCCGTTTCGTTTGAACAGAATTGTCGCCTGGCTGCCTGTGCAGAATTTGCCGCCGGTCAGCGATGGCAAAACATTGATTCCACCTCCTGACGAACAGATTATTTCCACACTACGCAATATGTATCAAACACAAAAATGGCGTGATTTGTTACAAGCGGCGGAATCGAGGGTACGTCAATTTCTGTTCTGGATAGACCTCAGCAGGTATGTCGCAGAATCGCTTGAACAATTACGCTACCCCGACATTTGCTCAACCGTAAGTTCCGAGACTCTTAACTACGTGAACCGTTTGCCAGGTATCGAAAAACTGGCTTTTGCCGACGGCACTCCTTTTGCCGATGTAGAAACCAAAGAATGGTTAAGGACACTGATACAACAACACGGTACGGCCGGTGCGTCAACCGGACCCGGCGGCAGTGAAATTGAACAACTCGTTGAACAGGAGCTTGCCCAATCACAGAAATTGATAAAAGAAAACAAATTACCCGGTGCATTAAGCGGTTTCAAGAACAAAGTCAACAGCGCAGCATCATCACGGGAACAATTTATCTGGGAAATTGGACTTTGCCGGTTATTGCTTCGTGCAAAATTACCCAAACTTGTTGTTCCGAATTCCTTGAAAATTCTTGAGATGATAGACACATATAAGATCGATGAATGGGAACCGGCGCTTGCCGTTGACGGACTCACCGTTGTTTTATCAGGACTAAAACTCCAGGAAGACAATAAGGATGAAGAGTTGATTAAAAAGATCATTGACCGTATTGCAACGATAAATCCCGCAAGGGTTTTAGATTTTATATGAGAGTAAAATTTTAAACATAAAGATCACATAATGTTGAATTCTTTTTTACTTTTCTCTTTTGGGAAGGTGGATATTATCACTCCCCCTCCGGGTGAAATGAAAATGGAATTTAATCAGATTTTTCATCATTAATTTTTTGAAGGAGGTACGAGATGCCAAAAGAATCTTCGGTGGCTCCGAAAGAACGTGTCAATATTGTTTATCGGCCCGCAACCGGTGGAGCGAATGAAGAAGTGGAATTGCCATTAAAAATTCTCGTTATGGGCGATTACACGTTAAAAGAGAATGAGACACCAGTTGAAGACCGAAAACCGGTCAACATCGACAAGGATAATTTTAACGATGTCCTGAGTGCTCAAAAAGTCGGCCTTGAAACGGTTGTAGACAATACTCTCACAGGTGAGGAAAATGCCAAACTAAATGTCAATCTTGACTTCAAAACCATGAGAGATTTCGAGCCCGATGCAATCATAAGAAAAGTACCGGAACTTACTGCTCTGGTCGAATTGCGGGAAGCGTTGAAAGCTTTAAAAGGTCCGCTCGGAAATGTGCCGGAATTCAGAAAAAAGATTCAGGAACTTGTCAAAGATGCGGGAGCGAGAGAACGTCTCCTTAAAGAACTTGGAATTGAACAATAAGGGTAATTACTATGGCTGATGAACAAAAAAAGGCACAGGAAGCTCAACAGGCGGGAACCGTTGAAGGAGCATCTTCTCTGTTGGACGAAATTGTGCAGGCTACAAAACTGAAGCCTTCTGATGAAGGTTATTCAGCAACGAAACAGGGAGTACAGGCATTTATCGACGAGCTTCTGAAACCCGGCCGTGAAGAAGCACGTGTTTCGGCAGGTCTTGTTGATGAAATGATAGCAAATATCGATCAAAAGCTGAGCAGACAAATGGATGCTATATTGCATAACGAGGATTACCAGAAACTTGAATCTGCCTGGCGCTCATTAAAATTCCTGGTTGACAACACTAATTTCAGGGAAAACATTAAAATTGAAGTCCTGAATGTTAACAAACAGGATTTATTCGATGATTTTGAAGATGCACCGGAAGTTGTCAAATCAGGTCTTTACAAGTTGGCATATACGGCTGAATATGGGCAGTTTGGCGGTCAGCCATATGGTTTGATGGTCGGCAACTATGAATTTGGGCCGGGAGCCCAGGATATTAAATTGCTTCAGCACCTTGCAAGCGTTGCTACAATGTCTCATGCACCGTTTGTAGCCGCAGCAGGTCCCCAATTCTTCGGATTGGAAAATTTTAGCGGGCTTCCGAATCTCAAGGATCTGAAATCTATCTTTGAGATGCCTCAATACACTAAATGGCAGGGATTCAGGGAATCGGAAGATGCCAGAAATGTTGGTCTGACAATACCACACTTCCTTCTCCGAACACCCTATGATCCTGAAAATCAACCGGTGAAAAGCTTTAATTACCGGGAAGAAGCGGCTGCAGGCGATAATGCTTATCTCTGGGGTAACGCCGCATTTACGTTTGCATCAAGGATTGCAGACAGTTTTGCCAAGTACCGCATGTGTTCCAATATTATCGGACCACAGGGCGGTGGTGCTGTTGAAGACCTTCCCGTACACAATTATGAATCTATGGGTGAAATACAGACCAAGATTCCGACCGAAATTCTGATTTCCGAACGCAAAGAATTCGAGCTTGCAGAAGAAGGTTTTATAGCGCTTACAATGAGAAAAGGCAGCGATAATGCAGCTTTCTTTTCGGCAAACTCATGCCAAAAAGCTAAAACTTTCGCTAATACACCCGAGGGCAAACAGGCACAACTGAATTATAAGTTAGGCACCGAGTTACCTTATAATTTTGTTGTTAGCCGTCTGGCACACTATTTGAAGGTACTTCAACGGGAGAATATCGGAAGCTGGAAGTCAAGGGTTGATCTTGAAAACGAACTTAACAAGTGGATTACCCAGTATGTATCCGACCAGGAAAATCCGTCACCCGGTGTGCGCAGCCGAAGACCGTTGAGAAAAGCTTTGGTCGAGGTTGCGGATGTCGAGGGTGAACCCGGTTGGTACCGTGTATCGCTGAAAGTGCAGCCGCATTTCAAATATATGGGCGCTTCTTTTACATTATCGCTGGTTGGTAAACTCGATAAATCATAACCGATGTAAGTTTTGTATGCTTTTTTCTATATATTTTTGAAAGGAGGAGTATGAAACAAAATACAAATCCCGATCTATTAATTATTAATGTCTCTTTTTTGAATGTATAGTGAAATCATATAAATCGATATTTCTGAACATCGATTTCACTATCGTATCTTTTGGAGGATTCTACCATGGCTATGACATCGTATATGAGTTTGACAGGTAAAAATCAGGGAGTAATGGAAGGTGACTGCACACAGGCGGGCCGTGAAGGAAAAATTCTTGTGTATGATTTAAAGCATGAGATCGAAATACCTCGTGACACGCATACGGGTTTACCGACCGGTCAGCGTATCCATCATCCATTGATAATCACCAAACATATCGACAAAAGCTCTCCCAAACTGATGCAGGCATGTACCAGCGGAGAACAATTCTCCGATGTCGAAGTCCAGTTTTATCACATAAATGAAACCGGACAGGAAGAACATTATTATTCAATCAAATTGTCAAACGCAATTATTGTGAAAATGAAAAACAACAAACCTATGACTTTTTTACCGGAAAACAAACCATATCATGATATGGAGGAAGTCTGGTTTACGTACGAGAAAATTATTTGGGTACAGGAAATCGACGGCATCGAAGCAGAAGATGACTGGAAAACTCCGAAAGCTTAAATTTCCTCATAATATGCCGTATCGGCAAACGCTGCTGATACGGCATATTATTTAAAAAATACTTAACATATTAAACAGGTTATTATTTTATGTCTGATGAGCGGTTACTGGAACGTATTAGAAACCTGGAAAACAATCCCGAAACACGAACCGAGCGAAGCCTGAGTCGAAAAATAAATTCCATAATCGCGCACCTGCAAAATCTCTTAAATACACACCAGGGCAGCGTACTTATTGCAAACGACTATGGAATTCCCGATATAACCAATTCCCATGGAGAGGGTATAACGGAACTTACGCGCAGAATCGAGCGTACTCTTCAGCAGACAATTTTAAAATATGAACCCAGGTTAACCAATGTTCGGGTCAAATTGCTGTCTGAAAAAGATGATGTGCTTAATATGCGGTTTAAACTTGAAGCGGTTCTTGTTCATGACAATTCTATTCCGGTGATTCTGGAAACCGTTGTAAGCGCCGACGGAAAAGTTGAAATATCGGAATAAGATGGGAGTTGTTACATAGTGTTTAATATTTATTATCAACAGGAATTACAAAATCTCAGAGATCTTGCCCGCGAGTTTTCAAAAGTACACCCGTCAATCGCTCCGTTGCTCAGCGGTACTTCTTCTGACCCGGATGTTGAAAGACTGCTGGAAGGCGTAGCATTTCTTACCGGACTGTTACACCGGAAACTGGATGATGAATTTCCCGAAATCATTCACGGATTGATGGATATAATCTTTCCCCATTTCCTCAGGCCGATACCTTCAACATCAATTGTGGTTTTCAGCCCGAAACCAAGCATGCAGGAAACAATAAAAGTCACGGCCGGGACATCTCTTGCATCGATACCTGTTGAAGGCACATCTTGTTTTTTCAGAACATGTTTTGATACTGAAGTTCATCCGCTTCGCCTGAAATCGGCAGAATTGACACAAAAATCAGGCCAAAACGATCTGATACGGCTTGTGTTTGAACTATCGGGACAGAACCTTTCCCAATGGCAACCGAAATGTCTTAGTTTCTTCCTGGGAAGCAGTTATACTCAGGCCAGTAACCTCTATATGCTTTTAACAAAATATGTCAAAAATATTATCCTGAAATCTGTAAAAAGTGAAAATAAATGTTATTTACCGCCATCATCCTTGATACCATCCGGATTACTGCCTGAAAACAGCCTTTTGCCATTCCCCACTCATTCTTTCAGGGGTTACAGGTTTTTGCAGGAATATTTCATTTTGCCTCAAAAATTCCTTTTTCTGGAACTGCAGGATTTTGAAAAATGGACAGATCGCGGAAACGGTTCAACGTTTGAAATAATATTCGAGATGGGACAATCACCTTTACCGGTCCCAAAAATCGGTATCGATAATTTTATTCTCTTCGCAACACCGGTGATTAATTTATTTCATGATGATAACGATCAGTTTACACTCGATCATCGCCTCGAAAAAATTCGGGTAAGGCCCTCGACAAAATCCAAAGACCATTATCAGGTTTTCAGCGTCGATAAAGTTGTAGGTTTCAAACAAGGCAGTGTTGCACAAAAAGAATACACACCACTTGAACTTTTTTCACATCAGAAAAATGATTCAAGCGTATATCAGGTTATCCATGCAAGGTCGCCGATTGACAATTCTCCGGAACTGTATTTATCATTTACCTATCCCCCTGAAGGACCGGCGCCGGAACCGGAAACCCTTACGATGTCATTAACATATACCAACGGAACACTACCCGAACGTCTGCAACTCGGTGATATTTGTGAACAAACCTCAAACTCACCGGGTTTGCTTGACTTTAAAAATATACTACCACCGACAGCACCTGTCGAACCGTTATTGGGGAAAAATACTCTTTGGCGTTTACTCTCTCATCTTTCATTGAATCTGTTGAAAATTTCCAATACTGATTCGATCAAAAACCTTTTGAGACTGTACACATCGCCGGAAGGAAAAGACCGAACGAAAATTTCAGCCAACATGAAAAGAATCGACGGCATCGAGAAATTTATTGTAACCCCTGTGGATCGTCTTGACGGTGGGCAGGTTATTCGTGGGCAAAAGATTGATATTACAGCTCGGGTGGACCATTTTGCCTGTCTGGGCGACCTTTATATTTTCATATCGGTTTTGGATTTATTTTTAGGAATGTATAGTTCGATGAATTCATTCATGCAACTGACGTTAAAAGATTCCATTACAGGAGAGGCATTCACTTGGCCGGCACGTTTAGGGGACAGACCCCTGATATAAAGAGAAGACTGCTTAAAGAAGGCTTTCGCTTTTCTTATATACAAGCGATACGTTTATTACGATACCTCGTTTACGGTGAAAAAACTTCGATTCATGATAAATATGAAATCAACAGGATGATAAGCGTACACCCTCAACTTTCTCTTGATTTTCCCGAAAGTGATATAAGCAGCATACGCGAAAACGGGAAGGATTCTTCTCGTTTTCTGGTTGAAGTAACATTTCTGGAATTATACGGATCATCATCTCCCCTGCCGACTTTTTATACGGAAGATTTATTAGATGAATTATCCACGGATAAGACGATAACAAGAGATTTTATAGATATATTAAATACCCCTGTTTATAATGCATATTTTAAAATATGGAGTAAATACAGATTATTTTTCAATATCGTTGAACAACTTGATCCGGATACACTTCAAAGGCTTTACTGTCTTATCGGATTGGAAAACGATACACTGCAGAATCAGGTCAACGATTCATATGGCATGATGCGCTATATGGGTCTTTTGACGCAGTTCCCAAGGTCTGCCGAAGGTCTTCGGTCTTTGCTTTCCGATAATCTGAACGAGCCAAGTATCAGAATTGATCAATGTATCCCGAGAATAGCCAAAATACCGGATGATCAGCGTTTTATTCTCGGAGTATCGGGAAATGCTCTTGGAAAAAACGGTTACCTCGGAAATAAAATCGTTGATCGTATGGGAAAATTCAGAATTCAGGCCAGGCCACTTGACAGCGATACTTTTCACCGTTTTTTACCTGACAGGCCTGCTTTTAATACAATACGCAACCTGACATCATTCTATCTTGACCAGCAATTATTATGGGATATGGAACTCATCATTGACTACAATACCATTGACCATGCTCGTCTCGGCGGAAACGAGTGGTCTCAGTTAGGATGGAGCACATGGATATACTCTGAAAAACCTCAGACCGGAAATGTGTCTGTTGTGCTTACCGGACAAGAATATTGATAATGATATATATAGCTTAACATTCACGATGATAAGGAGAATTCATATGGTTACTGTTGATATGAAGGAACTATTGCTTCGTTTAAATGCATATTGCACCAACGCATTACAATCTTCCGCAGGACTTTGTGTATCGAGAACACATTATGAAGTCACAGTTGAACATTTTTTCCTGAAAATTCTTGAAGACAGCCGATCAGACTGGTCGCTGATTTTTCGCCAGTTTGACCTCGATGTCGGCCGTGTACAAAAATCACTGGAGGGTGTGCTGGAGGAACATAAAACCGGAAATGCCGCCAAACCGGTATTTTCTCCTCTCCTTTTGGATTTAATTCAGGAATCATGGATGATTGCCTCTATCGATATGGGAGAACGAAAAATCCGGTCCGGTGCAATTCTTATGACATTCCTTTCAAAACCGGCTCTTTTTGCAACCGGCCGTTATGTCGATATGATAAAAGAGATAAGCAGAGAGAACCTTGCAAAAGACTTCTGGGCAATTACCAAAGAATCGATTGAAACCAAAACCGCTGAAAAAGATACTGCTGCCGCCGCACATGGATCAGAAAAAGGGGAAGGCAGTTTCCTTAGCAGATTTTGCAATGATTTCACGCAAAAAGCGATGGACGGTAAGATCGATCCTGTCTTTGGCCGTGACAGCGAAATAAGGCAGATTATCGATATTCTCGCACGAAGGAGGAAAAATAATCCAATATGTGTCGGTGAACCCGGAGTCGGTAAAACTGCGGTCATCGAGGGATTGGCTTTAAGAATTATCGAAGGTGATGTCCCTGATATTCTTCAAAATGTATCGCTCATCGAACTGGATATGGGTCTTCTCGAAGCCGGCGCCGGAATGAAGGGTGAATTCGAAAACCGCCTGAAAGGTGTCATCAGCGAGGTGAAATCATCGGAAAAACCTATCATCATGTTTATTGATGAAGCCCACACCCTGATAGGAGCCGGAGGTTCTGCCGGAGGCGGTGATGCGGCCAACCTTCTAAAACCCGCACTGGCACGAGGTGAACTGCGAACGGTAGCTGCCACAACATGGAAAGAATATAAAAAATACTTCGAAAAAGATCCTGCACTGGCACGAAGATTCCAGCCGGTTAAGCTGGATGAACCAAGTGTCGAAACTGCTGCCCTTATCCTGAGAGGGATAAAACCGGGTTATGAATCATCTCATAAAGTAATTATCCGTGATGATGCGATAACCACGGCAGCTGAACTGGCAGATCGATATATAACCGGTCGTTTCCTGCCGGACAAAGCTATCGATCTCCTCGATACAAGCTGCGCTCGTATAAAAATCAATCTTGTATCCAAACCGCCTGTACTCGAAAATAAAGAGCGAATTGTCCAGGCAGCGGAACGTGAAAAAAAGGGAATGGAACGGGACAAAACCAATGGCTTGAATATTGACGAAGAAAAATATATGGAAATAATTAAAACTATTGAAAAAGTTTCCAAAGAGGCCGAAAAAATACGTGAACGCTGGCAAAAAGAAAAAGATGCCGCTGCAAAAGTAATCGAAATACGTGACCGGCTTCAGGAAATCGGAGAGAAAGACGGCGATAAAAAGAAAGAGTTGAAAAAGGAACTTGAAAAGGCAGACAAGGAATTAATCAAACTTCAGGGAGATGAACCACTCATCCAGATCGAGGTAAATCCCGATGTTGTTGCACAGGTGGTTTCGGACTGGACAGGGATACCGATGGGTAAAGTCCTTAAGGATGAGGCTAAAACCATAATTAATCTCGCTGATCAGCTTAAAGATCGCGTTAAGGGACAGGACCACGCTGTAAATGCCATGACTGAGGTTATCAAAGCGGCTAAAGCCGGTATTAAAAATCCCGATCAACCTCTCGGTGTGTTCCTGCTTGCAGGTCCCAGCGGAGTCGGCAAAACTGAAGTCAGTATTTCCCTCGCAGATATTTTGTTCGGAAGTGATAAGAATGCCGTTACGATCAATATGAGTGAATTTCAGGAAGCCCATTCGGTAAGCCGTCTTGTCGGCTCACCTCCGGGCTATGTCGGCTATGGCGAGGGTGGAATGCTGACTGAAGCCGTCCGGCAAAAACCCTATTCCGTGGTAATTCTTGACGAATGCGAAAAAGCCCATCTCGATGTGATGAACCTGTTTTATCAGGTGTTCGACAAGGGAACGCTTACCGACAGTGAGGGTAAAGATGTTAATTTCAAGAATACGATAATAATTCTGACCAGCAACCTGGCTTCGGATATTATTCAGGAAATGACGAATGCCGATGAAAGGCCTCCTGTCGATGTTATTACATCTGCAATACGGCCGGTCCTGTCGAACCATTTCAAACCTGCGCTGTTAGGTAGAATGACTGTAATTCCGTTTTTCAGCCTTGACAAAGAAGCAATGAAAACCATTGTTGAACTGAAACTCGGTAAAGTCAGAAAAACGCTTATGGAAAATAATAAAATGACGCTGAATTACACAAAGGCTGTTATCGATCAAATCGCCGCACGGTGTACGGAAGTAGAAACCGGCGCCCGTAACATAGAATATATCCTTAACGGCAATATTCTGCCCCACATGGCTCAGGAGATACTCACGCACATGACCGAAGACGAAATGCCGTCTCAGGTTAATCTCGGTGTCGACAAGAAAGGTGAATTTACAATAGAATTTAAAAATTGATACCTGAAGAATCTCCTTTCAGATATTGTATGATGAAATTTAGACCGGTATGGTGATAATTGGTTGAATTTACCAATATCCTGTTTACGTGCATTTTTTGATATTTAATTCGCATAAATGACAGTTGGAGTTGCTGATGGATTTTCTAACCGACAAAAAGTATTCATTTGAATTGATTGACAAATCAGTTAATCCCACGTTCTCCCCCGATACATTTGCTGTTGTAAATTTTAAAGGATTCGAGGGTATTTCACGACCCTATGAATTTGACATTCTGCTTGTATCCGACAATGCACAACTCGATCTGTCCAAAGCGCTCAGTTTGCAGGCAAAACTTACCTTTCACCGTGAGAACGACCAGGAGGTATATTATCATGGAGTTCTTGCCCAATTCGAACAGTTGCAGGAATACCAGGGAATTGTATTCTATCGTGCCCTTTTGGTGCCGAGACTCTGGTGGCTTACTCTGACACATCAAAACAAAGTGCATCTTAATTGTTCTGTTCTGGATATTATAGAGTTCACGCTTAAAGACAGCGGATTAACCTCAAAGGATTATACTATAGATATAAACAATACCAAATCTGTAACAATTGATAATAAACCCGTAGATGTACCCGTATATCCGAAGATCGATTATATCTGCCAGTATGGGGAAAGTCATTTAAACTTCATTTCCCGATGGGCTGAACGGGAAGGTATTTATTATTACTTTAAGCAGACCACAACAGGTGAAATCGTAGTTTTTACCGATACGAAAATTTCCCACACAACCCTCCCCTCTCTTCCGGAGACAAACGACTCATTATATTTTTCCACACCATCCGGACTGAGTACATTACATAGTACTGAAATCATTAAATCATTTACTTGTAGACAGCGTCAGCTTCCCAAAAAGGTTTTGTTAAAGGATTATAATTACGAAAGACCGTCCCTTGAGATTTCCGGTACGGCTCAGGTTGATCCAAATGGCAGAGGTGAAGTATATTTATATGGAGAACATTTCTCTTCAACTGAAGAAGGTAACAACCTTGCTAAAATTCGCGCAGAAGAACTACTCAGCAGAAAGGAGCAATATTTTGCCGAAAGCACCGTTCCTTTTTTGCTTCCGGGGTATACATTCACACTCAAGGATCACTACAGGAGCGATTTTAATGAAAAAAAATATCTGATTTGTGATATAACACATGAAGGATCACAGACAGGTTATTTAATATCCGGTATTCAAAACGCTTTAACGGACATGGAAAAAAAGGTCGATTATCTCAATCAGTTTACCGTAATTCCCGCAAAAGTTCAGTTTCGACCTGAACGCAAAGCACAAAAATCCCGTATTTCAGGCACTATCCATGCAAAAATCGATGGAGAACTGAGCAACGATTTTGCTGAACTCGATGCTCAGGGAAGATATAAAGTACGGTTGCCGTTCGACACAGAATATGACACATCTGCAGAACATGATGATGACACAAAAAAACATAAACCCGGTAAAGCTTCAAAACTCATTCGCATGATGCAGCCACATGCCGGTGAACCGGTGGCCGGAGGACAAAATCATGGATTACATTTCCCTCTCCGTAAAGGCACCGAAGTACTTCTGACTTTTATCGACGGTGATCCCGACCGGCCGGTGATTGCCGGTGCAGTATCCAATCCGGAAAGCAAAAGCCCTGTAACCGGCGGGGATAATACCGTAACACCTGCGATCGAGGCAAATAACAAACAAAGTATTTTCCGTGACAGATCGGGTAATGAACTCATTTTCGATTCCACAGAAGGTAACGAACATATTAGTATCCAATGTCCGTATGGCGGTGGCTCCGGTGTAGTTTATGGCAAAGGAGAAGAGGGAGAAGGCCGCTTTGAGTGGTCTTGTGCAAATAAATGCGAACTTTCCACCGGTAATACATTCGAGGGATTTATGGGGAACGCCGGAGAAGTAAAAATCGGAACCTCAACCGGAGCATTCTTTGGATTGTCAAATGAAATCGGCCTCGCAGGAAAACATGAGGCGCTGTTCGGTTACAAGACTGAATTTCAATTGGGCCCGAAATTTGAATATCATGAGGGTCACGCTGTTCAAAAATCCGGGAAAGATTGCGACAGTAAAGCTGATGAAAACAATATAATCAGTGCTGGTGAAAAACTTAATCTTTCCGGAGGGATTTTCAAGAAAACTAAGGTTGGAAAAATAATAAAAAAAGAAAAAACGGCTAATACATCTATTATTAATTTAGACAAAGATGCTTTGACTCTTTCTTTTGGAAAAAATGTTAATCCTGATAAAACAGCAGATCAGAAAGTAATTAAAGTTTTTTTAGTCGCTTTACCGTTACTTGTATGCGCATTATCTGCAGTTTTAGCTGCCATTTCTTTTATTTTTCTTGAAGTAAAAGAAGCGACGAAAAAACATGATGGAATGAATGCAGGGTTCAGTTCCGCACATGGAGTTACTACCATAATAGAAACTCTGCTAATTATCGCAGAAGTAATTTTAATGATGATTTTGGGTCACTTCGGGTTAGAAGATAAAATTGTGCCAGTAAGTCACACCGATGAAGACGATGACGAACCGGATGCTTTAATCAGACTGGAAGATGCAGGATTGTATGTCGGAATTAAACCAAAAATCAAGGATGAAGGATTGCCCGGAGCGCCCAAAATTGTCATGAAGAAAGATGAATCTGTCTCAAAACTCGAAATGGATAAAAATGGGAATGTGTTTATTCATTCAAAAGAAAAAGAAATTACCATCGGAAGAGGAAAATCCGGAAGTGAAAAAGCTAAATTCCACATAAGTAGTACGGATCAGGCAGAAGTTTACGCTGGCAGATCATGGTTAAAATTATATGAAAACGGCGACAGCTACTTGTCGGGCAATAAAAAACTAAGCATAAACAGCAGAAATGGCGACCTGATGATACAAACAATAGATGGTATTGGTGGAAGCATTAATATCGAATCGAATAAAGCAATGAATATTAAATGTAAAATTGGTGATATTAATATTGCACCTACAGCAGGAAAAACAAAAATAAAAGGTTTTGTCGATTTAGGATAAAATATTGATAAAATTAGCTCCACAAAATTTTGTCAGCATTGTACCTGTTATTGAGAGGAATGAAATGACGAAGAAATCTCATCTATATTGCAGGAACTTGATTTGGAATATGTAAATCGGACATCTTTTGCCTATGCACATATTGCGGGCAGGTTAAATTTCCCCGGGCATTCCCTGACGCTCATCGTAAAAGGAACTTTCGAGCTTCATCATGGAGGCATTGTAACACCATCGAAAGAGCAAATTTTCCCAACCGGCGATGAGTTTTATCCTGAGGATGACGGTGAAATGACAGGAAGCTGCCGTTACGAGTACGACTTTGCATATTTTAAACCACGGACAGACCTTCTTCTCGCAGGACACTGCCACGCTCCCGGCAGTAACCCCGTACCAGGTTGTCCTGCAACATTCAAGGTAGGTTCACATTCCAAAACACTCTATGTGTTTGGAGACCGTACATGGAAAGGACCGCCCGGCATGAGGGTTATTTCCGACCCGAAACCGTTTTCCCAAATGGAACTGAAATATGAAAACAGTTACGGTGGTTCCGGATATCCGAAGAATCCTGTCGGAAAAGGATTTCAAAAACAGAATACCGAAACGGAAACAGGCGTTCTATTTCTTCCCAACATCGAGGATCCGGATAACATGGTCGATTCACCCGGCAGTCAACCGGAACCTGCCGGTTTTGGTCCTCTGGGAAGAATGTGGCAACAGCGTCATTCGAAAATGGGTACCTACACCGGTCGCTGGATTAAAGAACGTTGGCCGTGGTTTCCCCTCGATTTTGATTGGGGACATTTTAATGCCGCACCACCTGATATGCAGGTCGTTGGCTATCTTCGCGGTGATGAGCAACTCTATTTTGAAAATCTTCACCCCGAACATGCGCACTATGAATCGAAACTTCCCGGATTAAGAATCAGATGCTTTTTGAATAAATTGATTCCCGCTGATACCAGTCAGACTAACTTTGTCGAGGTCTCAATGAAACTCGATACTCTCTGGGTGGATATGGATGCGGATAAGCTTGTGCTGGTCTGGCGAGGAAGTGCTGAGGTTTTATCGGACGAATACGAAGAAGTGCAGCATATTTTCATTATGTCCGAACCTCTCGGTCAGCAACCTGCCGCTCTTGCGCACTGCTCTGAACTGTTCCTTGCCACACTGGCAGAAGAAGAAGCTGAAGAGGCCATAGAACCTGAAGAACCCGAACCGGTAATACCCGAAGAAGAGACACCGGAAATTCCTGAAATTATGGTACCCGGCGCAGCGGCGGCGGGCGTATCAATACCGGGACTTGCAGCGGCTGAAATCATGGCGCCAGACAAAGAAAAACCGGAAGAAATACTCGTAGTTCCTGAAGAAGTAATACTACCCGCTGAACCTGAAGCATTCGACCCGGAGAAATTAAAAGTTCAGGCAAAAAAGCTGCTTGCTCAGGCTGGTCTCGATTTTGACAGCTTTTCACCTGAAGCCCGTGAAAAAGCCGATAAGGAAATGGACAATATTATTAGTAAAATGACTGAAACCGATCCGATTAAAATTCTGGAGCAGCAGCGAAACGAATTGGAAATCCGAATGAACGAAGCATTTGCCAAATCCGGCATTGATACGGCAAACCTCCCGCCTGTGAGTGAAAAAGCTCATCAGGAACAAGTTCGAATGCTGCGGGAATTAGGTATTGAAAATACCGACAGTGTTTTTCAGGATCCCGAAATGTCCAGGATATGGAATATTTTATTTGCCGTGTTACCGGGTGTCGGAATTAGTCCTGAGGATATTTCCCCTCTCATACAGGAAGTTAAAAGACAACAGGATCGTATTAATAATAATATATCAGGTTTCAGACAAACGGATAATGCGGATACATAAACACCGACAGAAAATGAGTAAAAGTTACGGCGATGCATGACGACATTTTTTTTGATCAAAATAACGAAATTAGCGATGAACTTCCCCCTGCCCTGACCCGGAGTCAGGTTGAAGATAAAATAGCACGGGGTGAACCATTAGCGGGTGAAAATCTTGCCGGGCTGTATCTTTCAGGTCTTGACATGAAGGAGATTGACTGCACCGGCGCTATTCTTGCCTGTGCCGATCTCAGCAATACGGATTTGTCCGGGGCAATTCTGACTCAGACCAATATGACAAAAGCTAATGTATCGGGAGCTAATTTGACCGGCGCCAATCTGGTAGAAGCTGACCTGTCTGAAATAAATCTGGAAAAGGCCTGCTTACGGGATGCCGATCTGACGGGTGCTGTTTTAAACAATTCTGTGCTTACCGACGCTTTGCTGAATGATGCTATTTTTGAAAAAACACAAATGATGAGCGCAAATCTTGAACGGGTTGAAGCTGTCGATACGAACTTTATCGAAGCTGACCTGAGCGGTTCCAACCTGGCACAAAGCAATCTCTCCGGCGCTGATTTTTCAAAAAGCCGGTTAGAAGAAACTGATTTCCGCGATTCTAATCTTACCGATACATCGATCGAGGGCGCTGTATGCAAAAAAGGTAATTTCACCGGGGCAAATCTGACAAAACTGCGCGCTTCCGAAAGCAGTGATTTTACACAAGCCTGTTTCAGTAAAGCTTCAGGATTCGAATCTATATGGCATAACGCCATTCTGACAGACGCTGATTTTTCCTACTCGAACATGGAGGGCGCCGATTTTACGAAAGCATCGTTCGAAAGGGCCATTCTTTATGCCGCAGATATGAAATTTGCACGATTCAGAAAAGCAAATTTGAAGAAGGCAAAACTCGTCAAGATGAACCTGTTTCAGGGAAGTCTCGAAAAGGCCGATCTTACCGATGCAAATTTGAGTGGATCGAATATGTATGGCGTCGAATTTCTTGAAGCGGTACTTGAACGAACGATACTTGATAAAACCAATCTCAAAATGACTAAACTCTATAAAGGCTGAAATGGAAGATTTCGATAACATAGTTGAAGGTTTGAATTTAAAAGATTTTATGAATTTTGGCAAAACCTTCCTAAAAAAGGAAGATGTTCTCTCTAAAATTGAAGCCGGAGAATCTTTTGCCGGCGCGAAAATTATGAATATGGACCTTAGCGGCCTGAATCTGAGCGGATTCATACTTGAACGAACCATAATGATTAATGTCAACCTGAAAGGTACGAATCTCGAAAACGCACAGTTAAAAAACGCTAATTTCAACGGTGTCGATCTCAGTGATGCTATCCTTTCCGGCGCCAATTTAACCGGTCTTGAAATGATTAATACAAAATGCGAGAATATCAGATGCACCGGTGCAAACTGTGCACAAATGAAAGCAAGTATTGAACCTGTTTTCTTGAAAAACCCCATGGATATCAAGATACCACCCGCAATTCTTGAGATGGCGAAAACCGATCCATCCCAAATAAAATTCTCAGCATTAAATCTTGAACTCGATGATTTAGGCATTATGGAGTCGGACTTTGAACAGGGTGAATGCAGTATGTCCGGCGCTGATTTCTCCCGTGCTGTGCTCACCGGCACAACATTCGACGGTGTGGTTTTAAACGGTGCATTATTTAACGATACGGAGTTAAGCGACACATCTTTCCTGGGATGCAAACTGAAAAATACCGACTTCACCCGTGCCCATTTTTCAAAGTCTGTTTTCGTATCTTCTGATATGATAGAGACAAATTTTGCTAATTCGACACTCCAAAACGTCAGATTTACGGAATGCACCTTTGATAACACAGATTTTACTAATTCCGAAATCACCGGAATAAATATTTCAGGGGCAGATTTATCCACAATATCGAATTTTTCCAAGAATCTTGCAGGATGCGTGTTTACCGGATGCGTTTTACCGGTCATTGATTTTACGGATGGGAATCTGATAAAGACTGAATTTTCCCGGATGAATTTTGTTCAAATATCGTTTGTAAATGCTAACCTTACCGACGCCAGATTCATTGATACAGACCTGTCAAAGGCCGACTTTTCCGGTGCAAAACTAAAAGGTAGTGAAATCACCGAATCTACATTGATCGGTATATCACTCAAAAATGCGGATATGTCACATTCTCAAATTACAGATACCGACCTGACACGTTCTGATCTGACAGGAACACTTTTAACATCAGCAAGTTTTTCCGGCGCAAACTTAAAAGATGCACTACTAACCAAATCCGATCTTTCAGGCGCCAAATTTCAGGATTCCGATTTGACAGGAGCTAATTTACGTGAATCAAATCTCCATGGAGCGATTTTCAATAAATCTGATTTATCGGCAACCAATCTCTCTGCTTCAAAATTTGTTGACGCCAGGTTTTTGGAAGTTATTTTATCCGATTCGACAATTAGAGAAGCCAATCTCACCGATGCAAAAATCCTTAATTCTGATTGCAAAAATGTTGATTTCACCGGCTGCACTCTTCACGGAACTGAGTTCTCAGACTCGAACATGAACGGTGTTATCCTGAAAAACACAAAACCTAAAGGAAACATTTTTAAGAACTGCAACATGGAGGGGATAGACCTGAGCGGTTCGGATTTAAGCGAAACGGATTTTTCCGGTGTCAATTTTTCCGGCTCTAATTTAGCAGAATGCGACCTGACCGACGCAAATCTGTTTGACACAATTTTAAAACAGGCTAATTTACATGGTGTAATACTCAAAGATACCCTAGCGTCGAATGCTGATTTTTCGGGCGCTGATTGTTCCGAAGCACAATTTGATTACTGCCAGATGGATGGTGGTAAATTTGAAGGAGTTGATCTGAAAGGGGCAAAACTGAGACAAGCTGATTTGGATGGTATCGATTTTACCGGTGTTATTATCGAAAAAACCGAATTTGAACTATGCAGCATGAAAAATGCATGTTTTCATGGAATGGATTTAACATGGTGTAATTTTACAAAATCAGACCTTTCAGGCGCCGATATGAAAGAAACAAACCTGAATAACTCAAATCTTACACAGGTTAATTTTACCGGCGCTGATCTTTCCGGCGCTAAGCTACATCACAGCAGATGTTTTGCCACCGGATTTGACAAAAGTATTCTAGATCAAACCGAATTTCAGCTTTCCGATTTAAGATTTGCATCATTCGTAAACGCAAAGCTGCACAATGCAGATCTGTCCGGAGCAAGGCTGAACCGAGCGCAAATGAAATATGCAGATTGTTCGGGAACATTATTCCGGAATGCACATATTCACGATACTGATTTTTCCCATGCCAATCTCACTGAAGCTGATTTTTCGGAAGCGGACATCAAACAGACCAAATTTCATCGAATTATTGATAAAAACACCGTTTGGAAAGATGCTCATCTTAAACTTGTCACCTATACAGACAAAGATCTCGCTGAAGCAGAAGACTGGATACCGCCAAAACCAGGTTGACAACTAATTCTGTAGATTCTATATAAAGGAGGCATTCCATGATAGATACTCTCGAAAAAGCGTCTGTAATACCGGGAATAAAATATTTCGGTCCAGCCCGTATCATAAGTGATCAGGAGGAACACGGATATTATCGTATACTGATAAATCGGAATGACGAAGATCACGAATCTTTTAATACGCTTGCATATGCGGCATTACCCAATACCAGCAAACTGAACCGTGGCGATACCGTGCTTGTTGCCGGTGAAAAGATGCATAATTTTTATATTATAGGAATACTTCATTCTCAGTGTTCACAACAAAATATTGCCACCTCTCTTGAAACGCAAGATGGTGCTAAAGCTCTGATCAGCGGTCAGCCGGATGAAGAAAAATTACAATTTTTTTCACAGGACGGTGAATTGATTTTTGAATATAACTCCCGAACAAGAAAAAGCCACATAACTGTTCCATCGGGTGATCTGGATGTTCGTACTGCCAAAGGAGACATCAATTTTACATCGACACAGGGCATACTGTTTTCTGCAGAAAATCCCATAGAAATGCAAAGTTCCCGGGGTATAAAAATGACTGTACCGGATAAAAACACCGAGACGGTTTCGTTTGTACAAATACAATCACAACATATCGATTTGGAAAGCTCAAAATTTGGCGTTTCCGCCCAAAAAGGTATGTTACAGATAGAAGAAACAGAATACGAAGGATTAGTTTTGGACGTTGCCATGTATTCTGTCAAGTGTGTCATGAAACGATTCGAATCTGTCTCCGACACCGTAATTGAAAACATAAAAAACGTTTACAGAAAAGTGAAGGGGCTCACCCAGTTACAAACGGGAAGAATGCGCACCATTGTTGAATCGACCTATCAGCTTAAAAGCAACAAAACGATTTTGAAAGCTGAAGACGATTTTAAGATTAAGGGTGAAAAAATATATCTTGGATAATAAAGGAGAAAATTATAAATGTTTGCATCAACAAAAGAAGCCGGAGAGCTTATGGGCGTGCCGGATGTGTGTAAAGTACCTTCACCGGTAGGGCCTATACCGACTCCGTTTCCGAATATGGGTATGTGTATGATGGCTACGAATTTTTCCATGAAAGTCAAAATTTGTATGAAAGAAGCGTTGACAACAAAATCTGAAATACCCCAGTCAAGTGGTGATGAAGCAGGTGTGGCAGGCGGCGTGGTTTCAGGGATGATTAAAGGGCCTGTAAAATTTATAAACGGTAGTACTAAAGTGAAATTTGAAGGGAATCCGGCTGTCTTTTTGGGATCTCCGACAGCTCATAACGGGTCAAACGCCAATGTACCTGCAGGATCCCAGATTTCACCCAGTCAGGTGAAAGTTATGATTATGTCCTGAAAAAGAATCTGATTCGAAATTATTTGAGATATTTATATTTATAAATATAACATGGGAGAAGTCATGAAAAAAGTATGGATAACAGCTCTCGAACATAATCAGGAACAAGTGCAAAAAGTTATGGGACTCGCCAGACAGTACGGCCTCGACGGCAATGGCCATTTCTGGGCTGACGACCTGATAAATATGGCCTGGTTGAGTGTCAAAGATACTATTGTCTCTAAGGATACTTCTCTCTGGGTACTGATAGGTTCTCAAAAAAGTCTGGAGTCAGATTCCGTACGTCTTGGATTATCATTATTGACAATGTCTGTTCAGGCGCAAAAGGGATATGGCTTCCCTCTAATGTTCGTCGATACCGGGGACAGTATTTCCACCGAAAATTGGCCTACGCCGCTTAAGAGTATGGATACAATTTCGTTTAACAGTCCATCCCTCGGCGCCAAAATGGTTGCGAAAGCAAATACTCCCGTTCCTGAAATTGTTACCGGGTATCGCCTCGACATCCATGCCAGTCCTCATATCGGAGTGTGGTTTGAGATTGGCCCGTCGGGAAACACCGCATGGAACGGCGCTTTACTTGGAGCATCAGGCGGTAAAATCGATGCTCATGGAGTTGGCGATGCCGGCCATTTACCTCAAAAAGCGGTGCTGCGGTATCCGATGAAAGGTCTGAAATTACAGTCAGGAGATAAAGAATACACCGCATGGGCCGTACAGAATAAACTGGATGAAAAACACTCGTATTATGTTCGTGTTCAGGATAAACCCGATAGTATAGTTTTCGGGTCGTATGAGTCGGAAGATGAAGCTTCCGTGCATGTTATTAATCTAATCTAAACTTTTATGGTATGATATGATTCAGTCCCATACTCTTAAACTAAAAAATGATATCAAAGAATTAAACCGTCTGCATAACCAACTGGAAAAACTGGCTGCTGACTGGAATATTCCGGGAAAACCGATTTCCCATATCGATTTGGCTCTTGAAGAATTGGTGACGAATATTATTAACTATGGTTATGACAAAGGTAATCACATTATCATTATCTCGTTTTCTTTTCAAAACGACGTTTTATCTATACAAATACAGGATTACGGTAAAGCATTCAATCCCCTTAATGCACCAAAACCCAATATTGATGATCCGGCGGAAAAACGGGATATCGGCGGTCTGGGCATCTATTTGATGAAGACTTTGATGGATAGTATCAAATATGAACGTATAAATAATTCGAATATTTTAAAAATGACCAAAAAAATAATACCATAATATATTTACCAAAGGAGCACTGTTATGCTGATTGATGAAGAAAGAAAGGGGCAGATAGTTATTTTAAAAATACATGGACGTCTGGATTCAACTAATTCCACCGAACTTGATGCTGCAATTGCGAATCTTGTCAATCAGAATGAAAAAGCTATTTTGCTTGACTGTCAGCAATTGGACTATGTCAGCAGTGCGGGACTGCGCGTTTTCCTGAAAGCTTTGAAAAGTATGAGTACAAGCAAGGGAAAACTCCTGCTGTGCTGCCTTAAAGAACCTATTAGAGAAATTTTCGATATTTCCGGATTTTCAGGTATTTTTTCAATCTATGAAACTCAGGAAAAGGCATTAAGTCGATTTTAATAGCACCGTAAAGATAAATTCTTCCGAGATTATTTATTAATTCAAGTTCTTTTTTTTGGCTGATTCATTAACATAACAGTAAAAAAATCAACTATTATATATTATATAACCAGTATTAAGGTCATTACATTACGTCCAACGTCCCATTGACAATAAAAAAGGACCTTTCAAAATGAATCTAACCTTGAAAAGAAAAATAATCATTCTGACAATTCTGGCAACGAGTATACCTGTATTAATCATGTTTACCCTAACTGTTGATTATCAGGGAATAACCGCAAACCAGGCCGATGTAAATTTTGACGTTTTAGCAAAAATGAATATTGATCAGATCGCAAAAGATGTATATGGCTTATGTGATACCACTAATGATTTGATTCAAAGTAAGGTAAATAATGATTTAAATGTTGCGCGAAGAATTCTTATACAACAAGGTTACGTGAACCTGGGACGGGAAATGGTTACATGGCAAGCCGAAAACCAGTATACAGGGCAGGATTATACGATTCAACTTCCCAAAATGCTTGTCGGTAATAACTGGCTGGGTAACAGCCGCAACTTCCTGACATCTGTTTCTGTCGTCGATGATGTCAAAGAACTTGTCGGTGGAACCTGTACCATTTTTCAGCGCATGAACGAAAAGGGTGATATGCTGCGGGTTGCGACGAATGTAGAAAGTCTTGACAATACCCGTGCTATAGGAACATATATACCGGCGATAAATCCGGACGGAGCACAGAATCCGGTGATTAATTCCGTACTTCACGGCAACACATTCAGAGGTTTGGCATATGTTGTAAATAACTGGTATATAACAGCTTATGAACCAATTAAAGACAATAACGGAATGGTAATGGGAATGCTTTATGTCGGTGAAAAGCTTGAATCGGTAGAAACGCTTCGCGAAACAATAATGAAAACGAAAGTCGGTAAAACCGGATATGTTTATGTCATCGGTGCGTTAGGTGAAAGCAAAGGAACATATATTATCTCAAAAGACGGAATTCGCGATGGAGAAAATATTTGGGACGCAAAGGATGATAACGGCAACTTTTTTATTCAATCAATTGTCAATAAAGCGCTTAATCTTAAAGACGGTAATCTTGCGTATGAAGAATATCCTTGGAAAAACATAGGAGAACCTGCTGCACGAAATAAAATTGCAGCAATTACATACTTCGAACCATGGGACTGGGTAATTTGCGCAAGTATGTATGAGGACGATTATCACTTTATAAAAAACCAGTTTGGTGAATTGACCGATAATTTGATTAAAAAGTTGATTTTGGTCGGTATATGTGTTCTCACTCTGGCAACTCTATCAGCCATTGCTGTCAGTAATCGTATTACAAGACCGTTGGGTTTGATAATAAATCTGGCAAATAAGATTGCTACCGGAGATTTGCAGAATGCAAAAAATGATTTAGCCGCATTTTCAAAACGTTATCAGTCAAATAAAAAATCGAAATTGTTAATTTCAGATGCCGATGAGACCTTTCAGTTACTTGATACCTTCAGGACAATGACAGGCAGTCTTGATTCTCTTATAGGGCAGGTTCAACAATCGGGTATTCAGGTAACAACATCTGCCACAGAAATTTCCGCATCGGTTCAGCAGCTTCAGGCCGCAGTCGTGGAACAGGCCGCCTCAGCAAAACAGGTCTCCGTAACGAGCAAACAAATTTCAGCAACCTCCGAACCTCTTGTCCGGACTATGGATGAAGTAAGTGAGACAATATCGGAAACCGAAACAATGGCAGAATCAGGACGTAATGATCTTAACAATATGGAAACGGTGATTCAGCAACTTATCAAAGCAACTAACTCAATTTCATCAAAACTTTCGGTTATAAACGAAAAAACAAACAAAATATCCAGTGTCGGCATCACCATTAATAAAATTTCCGATCAGACGCATCTTCTGGCACTTAACGCGGCGATTGAAGCTGAAAAAGCCGGTGAATACGGCAGAGGATTTGCTGTTGTAGCGCGTGAAATCAATCGTCTTGCAGACCAGACGGCTATTGCTACTCAGGAAATTGAATACATGGTTAAAGAAATGCAGTCGTCCGTATCTTCCGGCGTGATGGAAATGGACAAGTTTTCTGAGGAAGTACGGATTGGCGTCGAAGCAGTCGCCACAATCGGCGAACAACTCGGGAAAATCATCGACCAGGTGCGGGCTCTCGGTCCACAGTTCGATACGGTAAAAGAAGGAATGCATGTACAGGATCAGGGTGCTCAGGAAATTAATGATGCCATCAATCAATTATCTGATACGGCTGAACAGATAAAAATGTCGCTCAATGAGTTTAAAATGACAACAGAGCAACTGAATACAGCAGTACAGGGATTACAAAGTGAAGTATCACGTTTCAAGATAAGTTCTTAAACACTAATTAGATAGTATAATAATATAAAGTATTACTTTAAAATTAGACGACAGTAGAAATCACAACTATTACCACAGGAAAATATGCTTCTTATCCTTTTCAATGCGGGAAATGAACGTTTTGGTATCGATGTTGAACACGTGATTGAAGTTGCTCCTCTGGTCAGATTCAGAAAAGCACCTCACACACCCAATTATGTGGCCGGATTGTTCAATTACCGTGGCACCATTGTTCCGGTTATAGATTTAACGGCTCTTATTGCAAAAAAACCCTCAAAACCATTGTTAAGTACTCGTATAATTCTGGTAAAGTATGTTTTTTCAAAAGATAGCGAACATATACTGGGCCTAATGGCTGAAAAAGTTATGGAAACGATTACATGCAGTGAAGATGACTTTCAGCCGCCGGGTATTGACTCCGATACATCACACTACCTTGGGGATGTAATGTATGATACTGATGGTATGATACAAAAGATATCATTTGAAAAGTTATTTCCCGATTCACTGAAAAAGCTGCTTTTCAAAGACAAAAAGGAAGCATAATAAATGATATATGCGGCAATATATGAACTGCTTAAGAATACCATCGGCCTTGATGCTGACACTATCGGAAAAAAGAACATTAAATATGCTATAAATTCACGCATGGAGTCTCTGTCATTACAGGACATACGTGTTTATTTCGAAACTATGCAAAAAAAACCCGGGGAACTGGATCAGTTAATTGAAAAGGTGATAATTCCTGAAACATGGTTTTTCCGGGATGTTGAACCATTTATATTTCTACAAAAGTATATTGAGAATAGCTGGCTCCCTGCTAAACAGACTCAAGCATTACGGGTTTTAAGTATCCCCTGCTCTACCGGCGAAGAACCGTATTCAATTGCAATGACACTTTTGGAAACCGGAATGTCATCCCCGCAAATACATATAGATGCGGCAGATATCAGTAAAAACGGATTGGAAACCGCACGGCTTGCTGTTTATGGAAAAAGGTCATTTCGGGGAAAAGGTGTTGAGTATCAGAGCCGGTATTATCGAGAAACTGATAACGGCAGTATTATTGATCCGCAAGTTTCCGGATTAGTACATTTTCATTATGATAACGTGGTAAAACCATCGTTTTTAAAAAGTCAGAAACCTTATCATATTATATTTTGCCGTAACCTTATGATTTACCTTACTGAGGATGCGCGGAAAAAAGTTTTTGATAATCTGGATCAGTTACTTGTTCCAGAAGGTATTTTGTTTACCGGGCATTCGGAATTATTGCTCCTCCATCACTTTGGCTATACCATGGTGAAACATCCCAGATCTTTTGCATGTCAAAAAATTCAAGTTAATATTCGATCCGCAGTCCCCAATATTAGAAAAAAAATCAGATGTAAAAAAAAACGTATGATTCATCAGCCAGTGAAATTTTCACATACATCTATTGAAAATACTCCAAAACCAGCTAAAAATATTCAGGAGAAAACAGATACTGTACTGTCCTCAATACGCTCTCTTGCGGACCGTGGAGAGTTGAAAGAAGCATTTGTGCTTTGTAATAAAGTATTGAAAGAAAAGAATCCGACTGCTGAAGTTTTTTTTCTGATGGGATTAATTAGTTCCGAATTAAACGAACCGGAAAAAGCTGAAGAATATTTCAATAAAGCTTTATATTTAGATCCGTTCCATTACGAGACCATTATACATTTCAGTCTTCTTTATGAACATATAGGTGATATGGCTAAAAGTATGTTATTCAAAGAACGCGCACAACGGCTTTATAATAATAGTAAAAAAACAGTGCGGACATTGGTATGAATAAGAAATTAAACAATCATATTGAAAGATGCTGGAAGCAAATCGGAATTTTCGGAGATTCCACATGTGATAAGCTCGATGATGTTGTACACTGCAGAAATTGCCCGCAATATTTTAAAGCTGCAATCAGGTTATTCGACAAGGAAATTCCCGAAGGATACCTTGAAGAAAGCACGAGTTTGTATGCCAATCCTGAAGAAACCGAAAAACCCGATATTATTTCAGTAGTTGTGTTTAGGCTCAATTTCGAGTGGCTCGCTCTGAAAACCAAATATTTACAGGAAGTTACAAAAATGCTCCCTGTCCATTTCGTACCGTTTCGCACGAACAATGTTTTCAAAGGACTGGTAAACATCAATGGTGTTCTCGTCCCATGTGTTTCTTTAGCTAATATTATCGGACTTACCGGGGAGAACGATGTACAATCAACACTAACGGTCTACAAACGCATGATTGTTGTCGGTAACGACAAAGATCGGTATGTATTTATCGCTGATGAGATGATCGGGATACGCCGTATATCGCCACATGATCAAAAAAAAGTACCAGCTACTTTATCCAAATCAGCAACCGTTTTCAGTTCGGGTATCTACACTATCGATGATAAAACTGTCGGACTTTTGCAGACAGATTCGTTTTTCAGTTCATTAAAAAGGAGTCTGACATTTTGAATAATCAGAGCATGGGCGAGTTTAATAATCTTACAATGTTGGATATTTTTTGCACTGAATTGAAAACTGCCGTACAGACAATAGAAACTGGCCTGACGAATATTGAAAGTGACCATTCACCTGAAAAAATCGAACCGCTTATGCGAGCCGCCCATTCCATCAGAGGCGCAGCACGTATAGTCGGTCTTGATATTATTGTGATTTTTGCCCACTCAATAGAGGAAGCCTTTAACTATGCTTTGAGCGGAAATGTTAATATTACACCGGATATCTTGGATATTTTATTGAAATGTAACAAAATATTCATGGAGCTATCCGATCTTAAAACGACAGATATTCCTTATCATCTGGAAAAAAACAAGAAAAAAATAGAATCTCTTGGTGATCAATTACAAAATATGATTGCTTTGCAGATTTCCCATATTACCGTCAAAGAACCGATACCTGCAGAAAGTAAGCAACATGCGGCATCTTCACCGTTCAATGAGATATCCGATCGATCGATATTCGAACTCTTTCTTATTGAAGTCGAAAATCACAGCCGGGTTATTGAAGAAGTATTAGTTGAAATCGAAAAGGAACAGACACCTGAAAAAATCGAACCGCTTATGCGAGCCGCCCATTCCATCAAAGGTGCAGCACGCATTGTAGGTTTAAATCTCGAAGTATCGCTTGCACATACCATGGAAGATGTATTTTCAAGAGCACAGCGCGGCGATCTGAAATTAACCTCAAAACATATCGACCTCCTACTGCACAGTAACGACTTTTTCCGTAAACTGGCTGCATTAAAAATAAATGATATATCTAATTGGCTTGTCGAACAATCCGATAATATCAAAGCTTTGACCCAGGCACTAATCGATATACTTGCAGGAAAACCTGCAAGAATACCCCAAAATAGAGTTGAAACGCAAAAAAAATTAAGCCAAGATCAACAAGATTTAACCTCAAAAGATGATAGTTTAGTGCGGGTACTCGCTGAAAACTTAAACCGTATAATGGGTCTTGCTGGCGAATGTCTGGTTCAGGCACGTTTTTCGAAACCATTTTCTTCCTCACTGCTGCAGATGAAAATCAATTGTATGGAATTAAACAGTATCATGGAAAGCATTCTTCTCTCACCAGAGGCTGAAATGATACCGGAAGGATTGTATATAAAAATCAATGATTCACACAAGAAAATAAATCACATTCATGATTTACTCATGGAACATATTGTGGATTACGAACACTTTTCTCAGCGTCTTGAATATTTTTCGGAACATCTCTACAATGAAATAATTAACAGTCGGATGAGACCGTTTTCGGACGGGCTCCATGGATTTCAACGTATGGTAAGAGATCTGGCTCAAAAAATGAGAAAAGAAGTTGAATTCAAGGTTCTCAAAGGTTCCACCCGCGTTGACAGTGACATTCTGGAAAAACTTAAGGCGCCGCTCACTCATTTGATACACAATGCCATAGACCATGGTCTGGAGACGCCGGAAGAACGGATTAACGCCGGTAAACCTGCAAAAGGACGACTGGTATTTGAGGCTCGCCATATGTATGGTATGTTGAATATCACTGTTTCCGATGATGGAAGAGGTATAGATCCGGAGATTATACGTCAAAAAGTTTCAAAAACAGGGCAGGTCTCAAAAGATATCGCTGAAAATTTGAGCGATTTGGAGCTTTTTGATTTTCTGTTTCTACCAACTTTTTCCACAGCCGGAAAGGTTTCGGAAATTTCCGGCCGCGGAGTCGGCCTCGATGTGGTTTCTTCCATGGTACACGAAGTTGGTGGTTCCGTTCACATCGAATCAAACATAGGAGAGGGGACGACTTTTCATCTGCGGCTTCCCCTAACTTTATCGGTACTGCGCACACTGCTGGTAGAGATAAATAATGAACCATACGCTTTACCGCTGACTCGTATTGAACACGTCATTGAGATAGAACAACAGGATTTGCATATTTTAGAAGACCGTCAATTCTGTACTCTTGAAAATGAACATATAGGAATAATACATGCCCGTCAAATAATGCGAATACCTGATTCACAAAGTGATTCTGGACGGTTATGTATAGCGATTATTAAAGACCGGTTAACTCAATACGGCATTGTTGTCGACCGTTTTCTCGGTGAACGGGAACTCGTTGTTCGGCCGCTTGATCCACGGCTTGGTAAAATTCCCAATATCAGCGCCGGTTCAATTATGGAAGACGGTTCTCCGGTTTTGATCATGGATGTTGATGATCTCGTGCGTTCAATTGACAACATCTTATCCAATGCACGGCCAGATAAAATGCTTGGTAAAAAGACTCAGTTACATCTAACCAAAAAACGTGTACTCGTTGTCGATGACTCTTTGACAGTACGGCAGGTTGAGCGAAAACTTCTTGAAAACAGAGGATATGAAGTAGTTGCGGCTGTCGACGGTATGGATGGATGGATTACACTTCAAAGCAATATATTTGACCTTATAATCTCTGATGTTGACATGCCCAGACTTAACGGAATCGAATTGGTCAGAAAAATTAAAAACGATCCCAAACTGAAAGATATTCCCGTGATGATTATATCGTATAAAGATCAGGAAGAAGATAAATTACGGGGTTTGGAGGCAGGCGCCAATTACTATTTGACTAAAGCAAGCTTTCACGACGAAACGCTGATAGATGCGATAAGAGACCTGATTGGAGATCCATAAAAGATTGCGTATCGCTATTGTAAACGATCAAAACATTGCAGTTGAAACCATTCGCCGGATTGTGATTACCGTACCAGAGTATGAAATTGCATGGATTGCATCAAATGGCGCGGAAGCATTGGAAAAGTGCCGTAAGGATAAACCGGACCTTATCTTAATGGATATTGTAATGCCCGTAATGGATGGAGTTCAGGCAACCAGTGCGATAATGGAGTCATGCCCCTGTGCAATACTTGTCGTTACTGCAACAGTATCCGGAAATGCGACAAAAGTGTTTGAGGCAATGGGATGCGGCGCTCTCGATGCAGTATCCACACCTGTTTTTAACGGTGAAGGAAAAATTGTTGGCGCTGATGATCTGATAAAAAAAATTAACATGCTGGGTAGACTCATCAGGGTAAACAATACAGACAGAAAAACAGTACCAATAGAAAAAAAATCAACATCTTCAGTTGTTCCACCACTTGTGGCAATCGGATGCTCAACCGGAGGCCCTAAAGCTCTTTCCATAATTCTTTCCGGAATGCCCAAAAATCCGGGTGCTTCTTTTGTAATCGTGCAACACGTCGATGTCCAGTTTGCCAGTGGCCTCGCCGAATGGCTTAATAATCAGACCAAACTTGATGTAACACTAGCCCGTGAAGGCAGGCAGCCGGAAAAAGATACGGTTTATATTGCTGAAACGAACGACCATTTGGTTATAAATTCGGATTTGACTTTCCATTACACAAAAGAGCCGCGAGATTACCCTTTCAGGCCTTCAATTGATACATTTTACCTGAGTATCGACAAAAACTGGCCGAGGAAAGATATAGCCGTATTATTGACGGGTATCGGCAAAGACGGCGCGCATGGATTACTTGCCCTGAACAAAGCAGGCTGGCATACTATCGTACAGGATGAAAAAACATCGGTCGCTTTCGGTATGCCCAAAACGGCAATAATTTTAGGAGCTGCCAAACAAATATTACCGATTGACAATATCGAAGATTCAATTATGAAACAATTAAAGAAAAGAGTATAAAAAATATGCATTCTACCGATAGTAACAAAATCTCATCACCGCTTACACAGTATGATATCACCGTGCTGTTGGTAGATGACCAAAAAATAGTCGCCGCAGCAGTTGAACGTATGCTTGGGGGAGAAAAAGATATAACCTTTCACTACTGCCAGGATCCGACCAAAGCAATCAGAGTAGCATCCGAGATATTCCCAACCGTTATACTTCAGGATCTTGTCATGCCGGAAATTGACGGATTAACCCTTGTCAGGTTTTTCCGCGCCCATCCTCAACTCAAAGATGTGCCGCTCATCGTTCTTTCGACAAAAGAAGAAGCTATCACCAAAGCCGATGCCTTTTCCTTGGGAGCAAACGACTATCTCGTAAAATTGCCCGATAAAGTTGAACTGATCGCCCGGATTCGCTATCATTCACACGCATACATCAACCTTTTGCAGCGAAACGAAGCCTATAACGAATTGCTGAAAAGCCAGCAGGCTCTTGCATCGGAACTCGCCATAGCAGCGGATCATGTTACCTCACTGCTTCCGCAGCCAATCACTGCCGGGCCTATCCTGACCGACTGGTATTTTGTACCATCAACTCAATTAGGAGGTGATTCGTTCGGTTATCACTGGATCGATGAAGATCATTTTGCCATGTATCTCCTCGATGTGTGCGACCACGGTGTCGGTTCGGCGCTTCTCTCTGTTTCGGCGCTCAATGTTCTGAGGTCTCAAAGCCTGCCCGATACAGACTTTAAAATACCCGAAAAGGTTCTATCCGGACTCAATGATGCATTTCAGATGGATGATCATAACAACCTATATTTCACACTCTGGTATGGCGTGTTGAATACGAAAAATTATGAACTCAAATATGCCAGCGGGGGCCACCCTCCTGCGTTCCTTTTCTCCGGTACAGATCGGTTTGATGAGTTGATTACAAAAAACTTCCTTATCGGCGGACTTCCTGGCTCAGTTTACAAAGGTGAATCGGTACAGATTGAACGTCCAGCACGTCTTTATATTTTCTCGGATGGTGTGTATGAGGTACATCGTCAGGATGGCACAATGTGGGGATTGAGTGAACTCCATAACTTTCTTATGAATCCTCATGAAGAAACCACATCCGAAATCGAGAAATTATATTCGCTGGTACATGAAATCAATGGAAACAAAAATCTCGATGATGATTATTCAATACTTAAGGTTAGTTTTCTTTAACTTCTTGCTGCCTTATAAATGTAAAGTATCCTGCTGGTATTGCAGTGCCATTATTTGTGAATGCATATTCATTCAAGATTTTTATTTTTTCCGGCGATTCAATCGGTTGATCTTCAGTGGTAAAAGTTTCTCCGGCATCAGTTCCCGCATCATAAACGTACAGTTCTACATGCTTTTCGCTCACCCAGTCATTGTTTTCGACAAGATTTAAACCCGATACACCGATAAACCAATCGGGACTCGGTGCAACCATTGAGACGAGTGTTACTCTGGAATAATAGATATGAACAGTAAAATTCAGGGATACAGATCCGGGCGAAGGAGTTATACCATGGCCGGAAAGCAGTGTGTAGGCATCACCATTATTAATCATAGTTTCCACCTCGCTGCTTAATGGATCTTTTGCACCCGCTTCTGCCATTCTTTTTATACCGGGAGATGAAAGTCCACCTACCTCCCAAAGACTTGAGTTGTCATTATGTACTGCACCTATCAGACCTGAAAAATGAGGATTTGATGGAAAATCAAGTGGATGAGTATCGCTGCTCCAAATGCTTGTAAAGATAACCTTATATTGTGCCGTTTCAGCCGGTTCATATTTTGGAGAAATTTTAATATTCGTAACTTCTCCATATATCGATGTGTTTTCAGTGTACCGTACACGAATGCTGTAATTAGAATTCGCTGTAATAATGGATGGGAGTATCCACATATAAGAAGTTGACTGTGAATAATCAGATACTATATTAAAAAGATATGAACCGTTTAGGAATAACAGAATATCGTATTTTCCGGCAAGAGAAGCGTTAGCATTCCAGGAAATGGTAATTTTTTCACCTGTAT
Source organism: Candidatus Latescibacterota bacterium (assembly GCA_016927495.1). Lineage (GTDB taxonomy): Bacteria > Latescibacterota > Latescibacteria > Latescibacterales > Latescibacteraceae > JAFGMP01. The sequence goes on from JAFGMP010000040.1 coordinate 38,750, forward strand.
TGAGAGAGTCACCTGAAATGGGATTGGTAATCGTTATGGTTGTACCATCCTTTTCGATTCCGACAAAATCTACCATAATATCAGCGTTAACCGTGATTTCTTTTCTTTCGGGTAAAAAAGTTACATTTGTTTTTGATGGTATAATCGTATAGGTTCCCTGTTGTAAATCTATCGAGTAATAACCCGAAACATCAGTTGTTATTATTTGACTACCCACTGAAATGGTTACTTCAGGAATTTCCTCATTATTTTCCGATAATATCGTTCCTGAGATGGTATACAATTCTTTGTCATTTTCATCACCGTTAAAAATACAACCGGATAACATAACCGTAAGTATAACAAACATTAAATTATTTTTTTTCAACATTGTTTTCCTCCTTTATTTGGCCATTTAACATATATTTCTTATATTTATTATAGCACAATGGAATAAAGCATTAATTTATACTCTTATAAATCAGAATAATTATGATGTTTCTTTCATTGCTATAACTCTACATAGCTATTTATTATTCCTTTATTTAAGACTTTATTATTGAAAAAAAGAAACATAAAATATCAATTTTTTATTATTATTGGAAAACACACAATTTCATTGGCATAATTTATTGGAATATTTGCAGTCAAAATTAAAGAATCATAATTAGTTATAATCACCGGTATATTTAACAAATTAAACCGAAAAAAATATATCTTTCCGGCATTATTATCAATTTTCTAAAAATACTTTCGGAACTTTAAAAAGATTTTGAACTCTAAAAATAAAAAAAGTTAGAAATTAAAGGTATACCTGGTCTTCAGAATGTACTTAGTAATAATTTGCTGAATTGTACATTGAAATGACATGAAATCCCGGTAATTTTTTGATAAAACAGTTTATTGATACGGAGGATTATGTGAGAAACACAGTTATGATGCTCAATTACCCCCTGAAAAAAGCATTACCCTGTATTGTTAGGATCCGAAAAAACCGTTTTTCAACTATTTTCATCTATGTAGTCATCCTCGGTCTTTTATCCATAACAACGTCAGCACAGGAAAACAAAGAATGGCCTTGCTTTCACTGTATAGACCGCAGCAACAAATCGACTGAATCAGATTTGCTGAAAAAATGGCCTGAGGAAGGTCCCAAACTTTTATGGTCTGTTGCTGGTCTTGGTGAAGGATACAGTTCGGTTGCCATTGCCAATGGGTTTGTATTTACCGCCGGCAAAAAAGAAAATCAGACGTATGTATTTGCATATGACCTGAAAGGAAAGTTGATATGGGAAAAGCCTAACGGTCAGTCATGGTCAACAACCATGTCATGGGCAAAAACATATACCGGCCCCAGAAGCACACCGACCTATAATGACGGTGTTGTATACCATCTCGGTGAAACAGGAAGACTGACAGCATTTGATCATAAAACCGGTACAGAAATTTGGTTTATTAATCTGCAGGAAAAGTTTGATGCACAAATACCCGAATACGGCTACTCCGAATCTGTCCTGGTTGATGGCGATTACTTATACTGCAACCCCGTGGGGGAAAAAGCGTTTATGGTCTGCCTAAACAAAAAGGATGGAAAACAAATTTGGGCAAACACGGAAATATCCGGTGTAGCGGGTTACTCTTCCCCCGTTCTTATGAATTTTGACGGATATAACCAAATTATTAATATGTCTTCAAATTGTGTTTATGGAGTGGATACAAGAACAGGTAATTTACTCTGGAGTATGAAATTTGAGGGTCAACAATCATTAAATAACACAGATCCCATCGTTCATGATGAATATGTATTTGTCTCAAGCGGTTACGGCAAAGGTTGCATGCTGATCAAACTTTTAGCTTCCGGAAAAACGATTATTCCGGAAATGGTCTGGCAGACGGAGTTAATGGACAACCATCATGGCGGTGTGATTCTACTAGACGAACATCTGTACGGTGCCGGTCATAATTCCCGCGGCTGGTTCTGTCTGGATTTTTTGACAGGCAAGGAACTCTGGAAATCGCGGGGTAAAGGCTCATTGGTTTTTGCCGACAACATGTTATATTTACTGGAAGAAAATGGCCTTATGAAGTTAGTCACAGCCTCACATGAAAAATATGATGAAGTAAGCTTGTTTGAAGTACCTGATGGCGGCAGAGGTATGCACTGGGCACATCCGGTTGTGTGCGGCGGACGATTGTATATACGCCACACGGATAAACTCTTTGCATATGACATCAAAAATCAATGAAAAATTGGTATACCTAATGGATCCGAAGTGTAGGGGGCACGAATTATATGCCCTTACTCGAAGGGATTTTATTGATTAATTCCAACAGTTATGTTTATCACAGAGAGAAGGACCGGTATTATGAAAAAGTGGCAGAAATGGTCACTGGGTATCGTCGGAATATTTGTGGCAGCAATATCTATTGCCGTTGTGATATTTTGGCCGACGATATCGATTCTCAAAGGTACAGGGAAATTGAACGATGATACGGAAGCTATTCCCAGCGTTGCATCCCGTGATTTGAAACCGATGGAAAAAGGCAATGCCGATTGGATTTCCTGGTATGGGGCAAATGGAGATAACCGAAGCAAAGTCAAGGGAATCATTAAAGACTGGTCAGGCGGATTGAAGAAGCTGTGGGAAGTGAACTATTTATGCCAGGGTAATTTAAGCGCAACATGGTCGGCTCCGGTCATTCAGGGCAACCGTCTTGTTGTCTGCGGACGGGATACGGATAAAGATCTTGTCTTCTGCCTCGATCCGGTGGACGGCAGTTTGCTCTGGAAAGTATCATACATGGCAAAAACCAGTACCAGCCACGGTTCCGGTCCCCGTGCCACACCATATATCGATGACGACCGTGTATATACCTTTGGCCGCAGCGGTGATCTTTATTGCTGGAGTCTTTTTGACGGGAAACAAATATGGAAGATCAATGTTTCTGACGAAGGTGGTAAAGCGCCGCAGTGGGGGCACGCTTCCTCCCCACTTGTTCTGGGAAACCTTGTGTTAGTGCAGGGAGGAGGTTCCGCCGGAACTATTGCATACGAGAAAGCAACAGGGAAACTGACATGGAAAAGCGGACATGATATAGCCGGATATGCTGCTCTCGTTGAGATGAATTTTGCTGGTGAATCGGTGATACTTGCATTTCATGGAAAGGGCATTTCCGCTCAGGATGCCGGGAATGGCAGCGAGCTTTGGAATGTACCGTGGGAAACATCGTACGATGTTAATGCTACCACGCCCATAGTATTTGATGACAAAATTTTTATCACTTCCGGTTATGGTACGGGTTGTGAGTTGTTAAGGACAAATCGCTCCGGAGCGGATATTCTGTGGCGAAATGAAATATTTTCATCGATACATTCCGATCCTTATGTAATTGACGGATTCTTGTATGGTTATTCAGGTGACAGCTCTCAAAACAAGGGCAAGTTTAAATGCATTAACCTGCAGGACGGAACCGAACAGTGGTCAACTAATGATATGGGTTGGGGTACGTGTGTTTTGGTGGATGGATATTTACTGTGTATAGATATCAAAGGGAACCTGTTTCTTATGAAACCCGATCCGTATAAATTTGTAAAAGTTTCTGAGTTGCCAAAAGCTCTTGGTAATGTAAGCGGACCTGTCTGGACTAAGCCTGTTTTAGCAAACGACCATCTCTATTTACGTTTCAAGCAGCGGCTTGTATGCTATGAGATTGTGAAGCATTAAATGATTGAAAGGGAGGACTCATGATTTTGAAGCAAAGTTGCTTCGGGTTTATTCTTTTATTATGTGTAGCGACAGGAGTAAAGGCACAAATTCACGGACTAAGTCTTGTCGATATGGCCGATCCCCCCGGGAAAGGGGCAAAACATTTCGTTGGCAGTACCTTTGTAGCTGAAACCTCGGCGCTTTACGGTGGACGTTTAGCATATGGTGTTACCGAAAGACTTCTGGTGTTCACGGATATGGGGGTGCATGATGCGGATTATTTCGATCCTGAGTTTTTGGGGCAGGCCGGTATGCGTTACACATTGCCCGTAAATCTCCCTTTCGATCTTGCTTTACGTATTACGACTATTCCCTATATTGCCAGCTACGAGCACTATGTCGAGTTTACCGTGGGTTTATTGGGGAGCCGTTATCTGGATTCCGGTTTAAACTGGGCAGTATACGGAAATGCGGGAATTGACCGTCAATTCTGGGAGCTAAAGGTTCCTTTCGATGCTGAAACAGCGGCTTTATATGGACAGGATTCCTATATAGATAAAGGAAACAAAACGGAATTGTCGCTGACATTGGGATTAAGCAAAAAACTGACGAACTGGAGCCGATTTTTCATTGAAGCAGCCAATATCGATGAATACTACGGTTGTACAGGGATTCGATTAGAACTGTAATCCAATTTACCATTTCTGACGGTTGTGACCGTAATGAATGAAAAAGCGATACATATTATATCCACCGCAGGAACAATGATTCTCGGATTACTTGTAATGACATGGTTTCTGACGACAAACCCTGTTAAAAATCTTGTCGAACTCGTTCCCGGAATGGACAACAGGCCCGCATCGATATCAACCGATCGGGAAAAAGTGGCAATTGGCGCTCTATATAAAGCTTTCGATGGAATTCCATCCGAAATAAAGGGCAGCTGGCCGCGCTTTCGCGGTGTGGATTATAATAATATCAGCAGCGAAGACATTAGACTGGCCGATGAATGGAGCAATACAGGGCCGCCTGTTTTATGGTCGGTCGATTTAGGAGAAGGACATGCCGGCCCGATTGTAGCTAATGGCAGAGTATATCTTTTGGATTATGATGAAGAAAAAAGGGCTGATTTTCTACGCTGTTTTTCGTTTGATGACGGTAAAGAAATCTGGCGCCGCGGTTACGATGTGTTTATTAAACGAAATCACGGCATGTCACGGACAGTCCCTGCAGCCACTGATAAATTTATTGTTACCATAGGCCCGAAATGCCAGGTCATGTGTGTCGATGCCGACACCGGGGCATTTCGATGGGGTATCGATCTGGAAAAAGAATATGGTGCTGAAATTCCATTGTGGTATACAGGCCAGTGTCCGTTAATCGATAATTCAATTGCTGTCATCGCGGTCGGAGGAAAATCATTAATAATTGCTGTGGATTGCGTAACCGGTACGGTTGTCTGGGAAACACCCAATCCGAATGACTGGAAAATGTCGCATTCTTCGATAATTCCCTATACCATTCACGGAAGAAAAATGTATGTATATTGCGCTTTGGGTGGTATTGCGGGAATATCGGCCGAAGATGATAGTGCAGGAAAAATTTTATTTGAAACCGATCTATGGAACAAAAATGTTATCGCGCCGTCCCCTGTGTATCTTGGAAACGGAAAACTGTTCGTAACATCGGGTTACGGCTCCGGCAGCATGATGCTCAATATCAGGGCTGAAAATAATACATTTGTTGTTGAACCGGTTCAGGAAATAAAACCCGGAGAAGGTATCTGCTCAGAGCAGCAAACCCCTTTGTACTATGATGGCCATTTATTCTGTATTTTACCGAAGGATGCCGGGCCGATGAGAAATCAGTTCGTTTGTTATTTACCGGATGATATCGGCAGACTTGTCTGGTCCAGCGGAACGACACATCGTTTTGGTCTTGGGCCGTATCTAGTCGCCGATGATAAATTTTTTATCTTAAGTGACGAAGGGGTGTTAACGGTTATGAAGGCAAACACAAAAGAACCGATCATTCTGACACAGGCAAAGATTTTGAACGGACATGATGCATGGGGACCGATGGCACTTGTGAACGGAAGGTTGTTAGCCAGAGATTCTCGCCGTCTGGTGTGTGTTGATATCCGGGCTTTAGATCGTTAGAAATGATTTTGACAGAGTATTTTTTCATTTTCATTGAGTGATGGTTAAACGGAGATTTTAATAATGACACCTGAAAAGAAAAACGACCTTGTACTGTTATGGTTGATAATAGGTGTTTCCGTTATCGGTACAATTTACTTTGTCTGGTCCGCTGTGTCGGAAAATACACGTTCGGTTCAGGAAAATCCGTATAAATACAATATCGATTTCTTCAAAGAAATTGATCCGGCACTACTGATATATGCGGAGGTCAATACTATACCGCTCAGATTTCATACGGTATCGGGTATTGCGGTCGATGCCAAAGATAACTTATATGTTACAGGTGATGAAAGCGTATCGATATTTACTAGTGAAGGAAACGTTCAATCAACTTTTCCCACGGATCAAACTGCTCTTTGTCTTGATGTCGATGTTAACGGCGACCTATATCTGGGTATGAAAAATCACATTGAGATTTTTAACAGTAACGGTATTAAAAAAGCTCAGTGGGAGGATTTGGGAGTTAAAGCGTATATAACCTCGATTGCGATTACGGATGAATATGTCTTTGCCGCCGATGCCGGGAATCGTATTGTCCTAAAATATGATAAAAATGGAAAATTCATACAAAAAATCGGAGAAAAAGATGAAAGCAGGGATATTCCCGGATTTATTGTCCCCAGTCCGTATTTTGATGTCAGCGTTGACCCGGATGGTTTTCTCTGGATAGTGAATCCCGGACGTCATACGCTTGAAAACTATACACCGGAAGGCGACCTTAGATCATCATGGGGTGAATTTTCAATGACAATCGAGGGCTTTTGCGGATGCTGTAATCCTACACATATAACTATTATGGATAGTGGTAATTTTGTAACGAGCGAAAAGGGAATTGCGAGAATCAAAGTCTTCAACAGACTGGGGAATCTTGAAGCAGTCGTTGCCGGCCCGGATAGGTTCAATGAGGAAACGGCGGGACTTGACCTCGCGTCTGATTCAAATGGTAGAATATATATTTTGGATCCAATGAGAAAAGCGGTGCGGATTTTTGAGAAAAACGATCCCGGAGTATAACAAATGAAACATAAACCCGAAATAAATGATAAAAGAAGAGCAATACTGAAACGCGGAGCACGCTTTTTTTTTCTTGGCGGAATTGCGCTTCTATGCGGATTATTTGGAATGCGTAAAAGCCGTCTATCAGACAGAAATTTTGGTTGTGAAATTGATCTGCCCTGCAGGGAATGCTCGAAATTCAACGGTTGTACTATTTCAAAAGCTGCGGAAACAAAAGCGAGTAAAGAGTCAAAATGATAAAGGTTATTCATGGCAGAAAACGATTCGAAAAACAAGGTCAACAGGCGCGATGTTATGCGTTTCAGCCTTAATACTTTTGCCGGACTCGCTGTTGGCGGTGTGTCGGGTATGCTAATCACAAACTCGAACTCCAGGGAAATGGTCTGGCAGATCGATCCAAACGTCTGTATTCAGTGCGAAAAATGTTCGACAAATTGTGTGCTGCCTCAATCCGCGGTGAAATGCGTGCATTCCTATTCGATGTGCGGATATTGCGATTTATGCAGCGGATATCTCGAACCAGGCGCTGTATCCCGTGATACAGGCGCTGAAAATCAACTGTGCCCGACCGGTGCGATAAAAAGAAAATTTATCGAAGATCCTTATTTTCAATACACGATCGATGAAGAACTCTGTATCGGGTGTGGCAAATGTGTTAAAGGTTGCGGTTCTTTCGGTAATGGCTCCCTGTATCTTCAGGTTCGTCATGATCTATGCTTGAATTGCAACGAATGTTCTATCGCCAGATCATGTCCATCCCAGGCGTACAGGCGTGTTCCTGCCGACTCTCCCTACATATTAAGGGGGGATGAAGGAGCTAAGAATAGCAGTTAAAATTTTGACATTAAATTGCATTAAAAAATTTATTAGCCTCGGATGAACGCGGATATAATACTAAAATATTTTGATTGAAGATTATGATAAAAGTAAAAAAACTTATAATGTCACTAAACATTCTGCTCTTCAAACCATCTTTTGTGTTATCACAAGTGGTGGAACGGTTCCCCAAACCGGATTTTCAATCAGATTATACCCGGCCACTGTTGCAGACTCCTGAGCCGCGGATTAAGTTGTATGAATATTTCGACCTGTTTGTATTAATCACCGCTCTTTCACTGGCTTCATATTTTGCATTGAAACTCCGTTCACGGACCAAAATGTTTTTATTGATGATATTCTGCCTTCTCTATTTCGGTTTTTTCCGAAAGGGGTGTATTTGCCCGGTCGGCTCGGTTCAAAATGTCAGTCTTGCGCTGTTTGATGCTGCCTATACTATTCCTGCGACCGTCATTGCGTTTTTTGCTTTACCGCTGGTGTTTACTTTATTTTTCGGACGAACATTCTGTGCCGCCGTATGCCCTTTAGGAGCCATTCAGGATGTGGTCATCTTTAAACCGGCTGTTGTAAGTCCCTGGATTGCTCAGGTTCTCGGAATGATTCCATACCTGTATCTCGGGCTGGCAGTTCTGTTTGCATCGACCGGCGCCGGATTTATTATCTGTCAGTATGATCCTTTTGTGGGTTTTTTCAGATTTGGCGCGTCTTTTAATATGATTGCTTTGGGAATATCCCTGTTAATTCTGGGAACTGTTGTCGCACGGCCCTATTGCAGATTTCTCTGTCCGTACGGCGTTATATTGAACTGGATGTCACGACTGTCGAAATGGCATGTTACCATTACCCCTGCGGAGTGTATTAATTGCCGTCTCTGTGAGGAATCCTGTCCGTTCGGAGCCATTAACATGCCTGTTATGGAGCATCCGGTAAATCGTGGAAAAAGCATTCGTTTTCTGGCAGTGCTATTTATTCTGTTGCCGGTCGTTGTCATGGGAAACGGGTGGGTGTTTTCACGATTGTCAGTTCCGCTCTCAGGCCAGCATTTCACCGTATCGTTGGCTGCAAAAATTCAGTCCGAAAACTCAGGTATAACTACCGGGACAACTGAAGAAACCGACGCTTTCCGTGCCTCAGGAAAAACTGTTGAGGAACTCTTCCGGGAAGCATCGGTAATTCGACAGAAATTTCGGACCGGTGGATGGATTTTTGGAGGATTTTTAGGATTAATAATCTGCTTAAAATTGATAAACTTGACCGTTATAAGGCGACATGACGATTATACTGCGGATTCGGGAACTTGTTTCAGCTGTGCACGGTGTTTTTCCTATTGTCCGATCGAACAGGTCCGGCTTGGTAACATGGATCCCGATGAGGCTTCGAAGATAAAAAAATCACGTTAACGAATTCTCAAATTACCATTTGAAAACAGTGATATGAACGAAAATAATACGTCCCAAATATGGTACACTGCCGCAAAAAGAATTGCCGCTGTATCGGCTGCTTTTGCCCTGATTCTGAGCGTATTGCTGGTTATCAATTACATTCAGACAAAAAGGATCGATCCTCTGAACAGCAAAGCATTAAATCAGTTAATGGTCGAATTGCAGAAAAACCAGAATGACGAAGCTCTCAAAGAACAAATCAGAGCGCTCGATTTACTTGCAAGAAAAGCCTATTTCACCAACCTCTGGCAAGTTCGAACCGGCAGCTTATTACTCTTCGCATTCGTTTTGACCTTCCTGATCGCGTTAAAGTACATAAGTTCTTTTCAAACCCGGTTTCCTGATCTGACAGCGGTTCCTGACTATGAACAAATGTGGGAGAACAGACTTTTTGCACGAAAATATATAATCTTTACCGGTTTGGGATTGTTTGTTTTTGCCTTCGTCCTGAGTGTCTTGACCGAGGATGGATTGTCACGCGCAGGAATGGAGAAAGGTGAATCAGCGGATGAGGTTTCAACATTACCGGGTATAGAAGAAATCAAACAGAACTGGCCGAATTTCAGAGGCCCGGAAGGTATCGGCATGGCTTATAACATCACGGTACCGACACAATGGGACGGCAGAACCGGTGAAAATATTCTGTGGAAAACCGAAATTCCTGTACACGGCTTCAATTCACCTATAATCTGGGGAAAAAAAATATTTTTATCCGGCGCGGACCGTAACACAGAAGTTGTGTATTGTATCGATGCGGATTCCGGTGAAATACTCTGGCAAACCGAATTGAACGACATCCCCGGTTCACCCGTTGATCGTCCTGACAATACGGAAGATACCGGATTTGCCGCTCCGACAATGGCGACAGACGGACTCCGGGTATTTATTCTCTTTGGCACGGGTGATGTGGCGTGCCTGGATTTTGATGGGAACAGGATATGGGCAAAAAATATAGGCGTTCCGGAAAATCATTACGGCCATTCCTCATCGTTGATCACATTCCGTAATTTACTATTGATACAGTATGATCAAAACTCCGGCGGCCATCTTATTGCTTTAAAAACCGATACCGGGGATTTGGTTTATGATCAGCAGCGTGACATCGAAATATCATGGGCATCCCCTATCCTTGTCAATACCGGAAAAAGAGACGAAATCATCCTTAATTCAAGCCCTGATGTCATATCACATGATCCTTTAACAGGTAAAGAACTCTGGCGAATTGACTGTATGTCGGGTGAGGTTGCGCCGTCGCTTGCCTATGCGGACGGAATCGTTTTTGCTGTCAATCAATATGCTAAACTGGCGGCGATAAAACTTAATGGCGCTCCGGAGATACTATGGGAATCCGAAGACGATCTTGCCGAAGTTTCAAGCCCTGTAGCTACTAAAGATTTTGTGTTTGTTGCAGCGAGTTACGGAACGATATCCTGTTACGACAGCAAAACGGGTGAACGGTACTGGTTTGAGGATTTACCGAAAGGTTTCTACTCCTCACCTGTTGTAGTTGGAGACAATGTGTATCTAATGGATATGGCGGGCACGATGTATATTTTTAAAACCATGAAAGAATTTAGCCTTGTCAACACCTGCGAACTTGGAGAATCGGCGGTTACAATCCCGGCTTTTATGCATAACAGAATTTACATACGTGGGTTTAAACATCTTTACTGTATCGGTGATTAATACTTGACTGTGACTATAGACAAAGAAAACATCATCGCTGAAACAGACCGGATCGTGCAAAAAACAGGCACGGCTGAAAGCGCTGTAATCCCTATTCTGCATGCCATCCAGAAAAAATACAACTACCTCCCCGAATCTGCGCTCAGAAGAGTGTGTGAAATTACCGATATTACTCCTGCCTCGATCACCGGTGTATCCACATTCTACACACAATTTCGTCACACTCCGGTCGGTAAACACATAATCCATGTTTGTGTCGGTACCGCCTGCCATGTTAAAGGCGCCCAACTGGTCTATGATGCCTTTTTTCGGGAACTGGGAATAACGGGAAATCAGGATACCGATTCAAACGGTTTATTCACCGTGCAAAAGGTAGCATGCCTCGGTTGCTGTACGCTCGCTCCTGTAGTACAGATCGATGATGTAACTTACGGGCATGTCAAAACTAACACTGTTTCCACTGTTCTTCAGGATTTTCTGTCGGGCCGGACTAAAAAAGGTGAATACCGGCCATCGGATAAAACCTCTTCCGGACAAGTTGGTGAAATCAGAATCGGGCTGGGATCATGCTGCGTCGCTAGCGGCAGCAACAAGGTCCGCCAGGAACTGGAACAGTGCCTTATTGATACAGGCATAAAGACTCAGGTTAAACGAGTCGGATGTGTGGGAATGTGTCACCGTACACCGCTTATGGAAGTGATAACACCCGATCAGGAACCGGTGTTATATGATAAAGTTCAACCTAAGGACGTAAGAAGGATACTGCTCACCCATTACCGGCCCAAATCATTGACAAAACAGTTGAAGAATACAGCGGTTGGTTTTCTGGAAAACATTCTGGAAAACAATCAACCAAATGAACCTATCCGGCAATCATTCAATACTCGCGACCCTCATATAAACTCATTCTTAGGCACACAGGTGCATATTGCCACGGAATATTGCGGTGAAATAGATCCATTGGATATCGGAGAATATAGGTTACGAGATGGATTCAGGGCGCTGGTAAAGTGTTTAAATGAGTATGATCCTCAGGAGATAATCGAATTTATCAGATCGAGCGGACTAAGGGGAAGAGGCGGCGCGGGGTTCTCAACCGGTGAAAAATGGTACATAGTTCATAAGTCTGACGACGAGAAAAAATACCTGATATGCAACGGCGACGAGGGCGATCCCGGAGCTTTTATGGACCGGATGATACTGGAATCGTACCCCTTCAGAGTGATCGAAGGAATGATTATAGCCGCAAAGGCTGTTGGTGCGCATGAGGGTTTTCTCTATATTCGGGCGGAATATCCTCTTGCTGTAGAACGTATCAAAAACGCTATTTCCCAGTGCGAACACAATGGGTTACTCGGTAATAATATTCAGGACAGTGATTTCTCCCTTACCTTGAAGGTTATGGAGGGAGCAGGCGCTTTTGTTTGCGGAGAGGAGACCGCCCTGATCTCATCTATAGAAGGGCACCGGGGAATACCCCGCTTCCGCCCACCCTATCCGGCACAAAAAGGTCTGTGGGGACATTCGACGCTGGTCAACAACTGTGAAACCTATGCGACTGTGCCCTGGATTTTACGAAACGGTGCAAAGGAATTTTCACAAATGGGGACAGACAAAAGCAAAGGTACCAAAGTATTCTCTCTGGCCGGAAAAATTGCCCGGGGTGGTTTGATCGAAGTACCGATGGGTATCACTATCCGTGAAATTGTGGAGGAAATAGGCGGCGGTATCGAATACGGCAGACAATTCAAAGCTGTTCAGATCGGCGGTCCTTCGGGTGGATGTATTCCTGCCGAGATGGCCGACATCAGAGTCGATTATGAAGATTTGACAAAAGCAGGCGCGATGATGGGGTCGGGCGGACTACTGGTGATGGATGAGAACGATTGTATGGTGGATATTGCCCGGTATTTTCTGACATTCACCTGCGATCAGTCATGTGGAAAGTGCACTTTTTGCCGTATCGGAACACGGTATATGCTTGATATCCTCAACAAAATATGCGCCGGTAAGGGAACTTTGACCGATCTGCAAAAACTTGAAGAAATCGCCTGTAAGACAAAACAAAGAAGCCTTTGCGGACTGGGGAAAACCGCTCCGAACCCTGTATTGACCACTCTGAGATATTTCAGGGAGGAATATGAGGCTCATTTGAAAGGAATCTGCCCGGCGAAACGATGCAAGGATCTTATAAAATATTCAATCGATGACAGTTGTATCGGCTGCACCATCTGCGCTCAAAAATGCCCGGTGGGAGCGATTTCGATAATGCCCTATCAGAAGCATATCATCAAACAGGATGTCTGCATAAAATGCGGTACATGTAAACAGGTTTGTCCGACAGATTCCGTGGTGATTCTATGAAAAAAATCAACCTGACAATAAATAATCTCACAGTATCGGTAAACGACGGCAGCACCATACTCGATGCTGCCGAAACATTGGGAATTGCCATTCCCACACTCTGTTATGTGCCCGGTTACGAGCCTAATGCCACCTGTATGTTCTGTGTCGTTCATGAGTTGACAACCGACTCTCTGATTCTTGCATGTTCCATGCCTGCGAAAGAGGGAATGATTATTGAAACAGATACTGCCAGAGTATATGAAGCCCGTAAAGATACTCTCGATCTGTTATTAAGCGAGCATGTAGGGGATTGTGAGGCGCCCTGCCAGCGCACCTGCCCCACTAATATGAATATCCCGCTTATGATCAGGCAGATTAAAGAGAAAAAATTTGACGAAGTGCTCATCACCGTCAAGAAAAACATCGCTTTACCGGCAGCTATGGGGCGTATCTGTCCGGCGCCGTGCGAAAAAGCCTGTAACCGTACATCCTATGACAATCCCGTTGCTATATGCTTATTAAAACGATTCGTCGCCGATAGAGACCTTGCGAAGGAAATACCGTACCGGCCTGAGATTTTTTCGAAATCGGGGAAAAAGGTGGCTGTTGTCGGAGCGGGGCCGGCAGGTCTTTCGGCTGCGTATTATCTTTCCCGGTATGGTCATGATTGCAGTCTTTTTGACCGAAATAAAAAACCAGGAGGACAGCTTCAATACGGTGTTCCCGCCGACAAACTGCCAAGACCGGTTTTGGATGCCGAGATTGAACAAATACTTACTTTAGGCGTCGAATTTATGAGCGAACAAATACTGGGAAAAAATTTTAGTCTGGGTGAACTGCGCAAGGATCACGATGCGGTTGTTCTTGCGCTGGGTACAATAAACACTGATGTAGTAATCGATCCTGATTTGCAATATTCCCCTGCCGGAATAACCGTCAACAGAAAAACATTTGAAACCTCTATTCCCGGAGTATTTGCCGGTGGTAATGTGATATCGGAAGGCAAAATGGCGATTCGTTCCGCCGCGCACGGTAAATTTATAGCCTATTCGGTTAACCGGTATGTAAGCGGTTTATCGCTTACCGGTTATCCACAAAGATTCAATTCGATGATGGGGAAATTAATCGAAGGCGAGGACAAAGAGTTTATTAAAGAGGCGGAGGTGTTCGACCGGGTAGAACCCGCAGGGGGATTGAATGCAGGGTATACCGTCGACGAGGCGGTCAATGAATCGAAACGGTGTTTCCACTGCGACTGTAGAAAACCGGAATCATGTAAACTAAGGCAATATTCCGAAAAGTACGGTGCAGACAGAAGACGGTTTAAGATCGATCGAAGAAAACCGTTTCGAAAAATAGTGCAGCATGAATTGGTCAATTTCGAACCGGGGAAATGTATTCATTGTAACATCTGTGTCGAAATCACTAAAAAAGCGGGAGAAAAACTCGGTTTCACATTTATAAACCGTGGGTTTGATGTTCAAATGACTGTTCCCTTTAATGAATCTCTGAATGCAGGGCTTCGAAAAGCGGCGAAAGAGTGTGTCGACTCCTGCCCGACTGCGGCTCTATCCTGGCGAAACGGCGAAGAAGGATTACATCGTGATACAACATAAATCAATTACCTTTATAATCGTTTTTTTCTCTCTGCTTTGCGGCTGTTCGGAAAAAAAACACACTGAACGCACAACTGAATACCACGTGACTGAAGTATGGCCTGTTTTTCGGAGTGATTTTAATTTATCGGGAGTCACCGATGCTCAACTTCCGGATACCATGAAATCGTTGTGGTCTTTCAAAACGGGTGGCCCTGTTATTTCCTCCCCGGTAATCGGTTTCAGGACAGTCTATATCGGGTCAACCGACGGCAAAGTGTATGCGATCGGACTACGTGACGGTAAAAAAACATGGGAATTTGATACGGGGGACGATATCGAAGCCTCTCCTATGCTGCTCGACCAAACGATATATATCGGTAATTTAAGAGGTAACTTTTTCGCCCTCGATGCTCAAACCGGACGGGCCAGATGGACGTATAAAATCGACGGCGATATCATGGGTTCGGCAAACTGGGTGAATGTTCCGGGCAGCCCTAAAAATCTGGTTCTGGTCGGCAGTTACGATACGAAAATGTATTGTTTTGAGTCCGACACCGGCAACCTTAAGTGGACATACGAAACCAACTATTATATTAACGGAGCACCTGCAACTGATGGACATAATGTTGTTTTCGGCGGTTGCGATGAACAGCTTCACATATTATCGGCGATGGACGGAACAAAAAAAGGAGAGGTATGGGCCGGTTCTTATATAGCCGGTTCGGCGGCGCTGGTGGATAATCGGGCGTATGTGGGTCATTACGGCGGCAAATTAGTGTGTATCGATGTGGTTGACCGGAAAATTGTATGGGAATATGGGGATAAAGAGGGTGGAAGCGAGTTTTTTTCCTCTCCGGCAGTGGGGAAAGACAAAGTTCTCATAGGGTCACGGGATAATTTTCTGCACTGTGTCGACCGAAAGACAGGGCAAATGATATGGAAATTCCAAACCCGCGGCGAAGTTGACAGTTCACCGGTGATCGTAAACGACAAGGTTGTATTCGGATCGTCTGACGGCAGATTCTACATGGTTACACTTGAGGATGGCAAAGAAGTATGGTCGTATGAAATCGGCTCTTCAATCACAGGAAGTCCTGCGGTAATTGACGGCATGATTGTAATTGGTGCGGAAGACGGCCGTGTTTATGCATTCGGAGATGGCACATGAAAATTGTCCACATTATACCGGGTTCAGGTGGATCCTTCTATTGTCAAAACTGTATGAGAGACAATGACCTGGTAAAATCACTCATGGCGCTCGGTCACGAAATCCACATGGTGCCAATGTATTTGCCCCTCAGTATCGAGAAAAACGATCAACCGGATGATATCCCGATATTTTACGGCGCGATCAATATGTATCTCAAGGACAAACTACCGTCATACCGTTTCGCTCCGAACTGGATGAAAAAATTGTTTGACTCGCAGCCTTTTTTACGGTTTGCGGCGAAAAAATCAGGTTCAACCCGTGCATCTGGGCTGGAGGAAATGACTATCTCGATGCTCAAGGGTGAAGAAGGCCGTCAGGCAGCGGAATTGAAGCATCTGGTCGGATATCTGGCTCAGGAGATCAAACCTGATATTATTCATCTTTCAAATGCGCTGTTACTCGGTCTTGCCCGACGGATGAAAATTGAACTTAATGCTAAAATCGTATGCTCTCTGCAGGATGAAAATGAATGGATCGACCTTATGACTGCTGATTATCAAGCAATAGTTTGGGCGTTGATGGCAGAGAGAGCGGTCGATGTGGACATGTTTGTTTCTCCCAGTAAGTTTTATTTCGGGAAATCGATGGATTATCTGAAAATACCTCCTGAAAAAATCAGTGTGGTATATAATGGTATTAATCCGGAGGGTTATGAGTTTTCCTCACTTCCGTTTGAACCTCCGGTTATCGGTTATCTGTGCAGAATGTCGGAGTATTTCGGCTTAGGCATCCTTGTCGATGCATTTATTCTTCTAAAACAGGATTCACGATTCCCCGGTTTGAAACTTTATCTGACCGGCGGTTATACGGGTGACGATAAAATTTTTGTTAAAAAGATGCTAAAGAAAGCGGCAGATTTTGGTTTCGAAAACGATATACGGATTTTTGAGGAATTCGACAAAAAGAGCAAAATACAATTTTTAAAATCTCTTACGCTGCTCTCTGTTCCGGTGCCCGGAGGAGAAGCGTTCGGGGCATATCAGGTTGAAGCTCTGGCTGCCGGTGTACCTATTGTACAACCGAATGTCGGCGGCTTTCCAGAATTTATCGAAACCACCGGCGGAGGCATCATCTACGAACCCAATGATGGTGAAAATCTCGCTAAAGCTCTGGCTTCACTTTTGACCCAACCGGACCGGATCCGTAAACTGGGTGAAAATGGAAGAAAAATCGTTCTGGAAAAGTATTCGCTGAGTATTATGGCTAAAAATATGATGAAACTATATGAGGAGCTCTAATGCTGCTTAACCTAAAAAATATTGTAAAACGTTACGATGTATCCCCAGGGAAAGATCCATTGACCGTGCTCGATGGCATCTCTTTTCAGGTAAATCATGGAGAAACAATCGCTGTGGTTGGCCCCTCAGGTTCCGGGAAAAGTACATTGCTGAATATTGTGGGAGCGTTAGATAAACCAACATCCGGCGTTGTTTTATTCGAAGGAAATAATCTGGCGGAGATGAAAGATAACGATGTGGCACATTTCAGAAATGAAAAGATCGGATTCATTTTCCAGCTTCATCATTTGCTCCCTCAGTGTACGGTTCTTGAGAATGTATTGATTCCAACGTTGACCCGTAAAACACATAAACATAATGAGGAATTAAGAAACAGGGCTGAAGAATTATTAATAAAAGTCGGGCTCAATGATCATCTTGATTATTTCCCCGCTCGCCTGTCCGGCGGTGAACAACAGCGAGTTGCAGTAGTTCGGGCGCTGATTAACAAGCCTAAATTGCTGTTAGCGGATGAACCGACAGGATCGCTCGACCAGACATCGGCTGAAAATTTGGGTCGTCTGCTGCTGCAGATCAACAAAGAAGATAATGTGTCATTGATTGTAGTAACCCATTCTCTTGATCTGGCGAGGAAAATGGATACGGTATATAGTCTCAGTAATGGTAAACTGGAGCCGTTCAACACGAACTATTAATGTTTATGACTAAAACAAAACTGATTTTACGGAATCTTTTATATTATCGCCGAACTCATGTTTGGGTGGTTCTTGGCACGATGGTTAGTACCGCCATATTAGTCGGCGCTCTCATAATCGGCGATTCCATCAGATTCAGCCTTCGGCAAATCGTATTTGACCGTCTTGGTAATACTCAATTCGCATTGACATCGGGTGACCGTTTTTTTCGTACAAACGTTGCCGACAAATTATCGGAACAATTACAAACGCCTGTAGCACCTCTTTTGCAGACAAAAGGGATTGTTATTGTCGGTGGCGGACAAAAAAGAGTAAACAATGTACAAATAGTGGGCTTTGATAACCGCTTTGGAAGTATCAGTAATTTCTCCGGTTTTTCGGAATATATTGCGCCCGATGATGCGATTATAAACACCCATCTCGCAAATCGACTTCAAATAAAAGAAGGAGATGAGTTATTACTCCGGATAAATAATCCGGATATCATTCCAAAGGATATTTCCTGGGCTCTGGATTCCAATGTAAGTTATGCGAAAAGATGCACGGTAAAATCGATAGTGTCAAGAGAGGAATTTGGCGGATTTAATCTCAAAACCGATCAAATTGTTCCCAATACGGTATTCGTTTCTTTGCAGTTTCTGGGCAGCGAGATGGGATTAGATAATAAAGCCAATGTTCTGCTTGTTGCTGAATCTCAGGATAATCCGGTGACCATTACAAATGTTTCCGCAGCTTTTAAAGAGAACTGGTCACTGACAGATGCCGGTTTTACGTTCACTCCACTACTGAAAAACGGTCAGGTAGAGTTAAAATCAGAACGAATTTT
Source organism: Candidatus Latescibacterota bacterium (assembly GCA_016927495.1). Taxonomy (GTDB): domain Bacteria; phylum Latescibacterota; class Latescibacteria; order Latescibacterales; family Latescibacteraceae; genus JAFGMP01. Next base: position 57,532 of record JAFGMP010000040.1, read on the forward strand.
CCTGGATTCTTCGGTCATCAATGAAGCTCATAAATTATACGATAACACTCAGGATATTTTTTCCTATTTTGTCAATGAAATACGATTGAATGACAGATTCGCACCGTATTCCTTTGTTTCTGCCGTAAGCGATTTCGATCTCGATGAAAATGAGATTCTCATTAATGAATGGCTTGCAGACGACCTTCACGCGCAAAAAGGAGACCTGTTGACACTGAGTTATTATATCCTCGGGCCGATGCGTTCTCTGGTAGAGACATCCGCCGATTTTCGTGTTAAGGCCGTTGTTCCCATTAAAGACATCTACGCCGATAGAGACTTAATCCCCAACTTTCCGGGTCTGTCGAATGAGGATAATTGCCGTAACTGGGATCCGGGTATACCGGTCGATCTTGATAAAATCCGCCAGAAGGATGAATTATACTGGGAAAAATATCGTGGAACACCCAAAGTTTTTCTCTCGTTACGGGCCGCACAAAAAATGTGGCAAAACCGGTTTGGAAATTTAACTGCGATACGATTCCCCGGTGATAATGTTGAACAGATTGAAAAAACGCTAGATCGGGGCATCGATCCGACGAGTCTCGGATTTTTCTTTCGGGACGTCAAGAGTGCCGGCATTATGGCAAGCACACACGCTGTCGACTTTGATCAATTATTTTTGGGGTTAAGTTTCTTTATTATCGTTGCCGCCCTGCTGTTGACCGGTTTACTGTATGTTTTTACTATCGAGCAACGATCGGAAGAAATCGGGTTGTTACTGGCTCTGGGTTTTACAAAGAATTCAATAAAACATCTTATTATGAATGAAGGTCTGATGCTGGTTATTTTCGGCAGTCTGGCAGGAATATTTCCGGGAATGATATATAATCAGATTGTAATGATAGCGCTCAGGAGTGTCTGGAACAATATTGTCGGAACAACTTCCATAGAAATTAATGTCAGGTTTTCTACGATTGTTTTGGCTGCTGTGATCGGAATAATAATAAATCTCCTTACAATACGTGTAGTTGTGGGAAATCAGTTCAAACAAACGATAGCCGACCTGCAAAAAGGTGTCACAAAGCTGGAAACGATAACGACAAAGAGGCCGGTTTTTAGCCTGGTATCGGGTCTTTTGTGTGTATTCGGTGTTGTATTTATCCTGATTTTTTCATCTACTGGAAATGAACGGGAGATGATAATGCCCTTTTATTCTGCGGGTATCCTGCTTTTAATCGGGTGCATAGCTTTTGTTAAGTATTTCATCGAATCGTATGCGAAAAAAGTAAACGGTAAGAAATTAAACGTTATAAACATCGGCTTTCGGAATACTGTACGTAAACGGTTTCGCAGCCTGGCTGTTGTCGGATTACTTGCATGCGGAATCTTTATCGTTTTTACTATCGGGGCAAACCGACGAAGTCCGTTAACGCATGCTGAAAAAAGAAATTCGACAACAGGCGGTTTTGCGCTGTTCGGCGAAAGTGTCATTCCCATTTTGTATGATTTAAATAGTGAAAAAGGGCGCGATTTTTACGGTTTGAATATAGTAAATGCCGAAAAGGTGAAATTCGTATCGTTTCGTGTCAGAGAAGGTGATGATGCCAGTTGCCTGAATCTCAACCGTATTTCAACACCTCAACTTATCGGCGTCAATCCTTCTGAACTGGCTAAAAGGAAGGCGTTCTCTTTTGCTAAAATAACAGATGAGGTAAATGCTGATAATCCATGGAATGTACTCGAACGCGACTTGTCCGATGATGTTATTCCCGGAATAGCGGATCAAACAGTTATAGTCTGGGGGCTTGGGAAAGCAGTCGGTGATACACTGAATTATGTGGACGAAAACGGAAATACATTCGGTATTAAACTGGTTGGCGGATTGATTAATTCAATTTTTCAGGGCAATGTTATTATCTCTGAGAAAGCATTCATACAAAAATATCCGTCGATCAGCGGTGCACGGCTTTTTCTGGTGGATGCTCCTTTAGATGAAATCGATGAGGTCTACCAAAAAATCTCATGGGCTTTACAGGATCAGGGCATCGATATAACCAAAACGTATGACAGGCTTACTCAATTTACTCAGGTTGAGAACACGTACCTGTCGATATTTTTAATCCTGGGTACCCTGGGTTTGATTATAGGCAGTATCGGGATAGGCATCGTTATAGGAAGAAACGTATTCGAACGTCTGGGTGAACTGGCGTTACTCAAAGCTGTGGGTTTTAATGGAAAAACGATCCAACATCTTATTTTTTCCGAGCATTCGGTTTTATTATTTTCCGGCATAACAATCGGTATTCTTTCCGCTTTGGTTGCAACTCTTCCTGCGCTGAAACAATCCGGAACTGAAATTCCTTATATCAGTATAATTTTATTATCGGTACTAATTGTGGTAAACGGAGGATTCTGGATATATTTTTCGACGAACAGAACAATAAAAAAAAGGGAAATTTTACCCTCGCTGAGAAATGAATAATGAATCCGGAGTTTAGCCCCGATAATAGATAAAAAAGAATTTTTAAAATACAGTAAAACGTAATATTATCACTCGGATCCGTCGACTGTCACTCTCAGTGAAAAGAAGAGTTTTAAAAAAACCAGATTCTTCACTTCGTTCAGAATGACAGAATATTAATAATGAGAGATATTACGATCTTGGTGACAAAGGATTTATACAGATGATTTTTCGAATGCTGACAATAATTTCTGTGTGTTTATTCAATGTCTATACACTCATAGCACAACAGACATCCGAATCAATGCGCTACTGGCCGCAATGGCGTGGGCCGCTGGCAACCGGTGAAGCGCCGTACGGTGATCCGCCTGCCACATGGGATGAGGATACAAATATCCGGTGGAAAGTCCCGTTACCCGGACTTGGTCATGCCACTCCGGTAGTATGGGGAGACCGTATTTATATTTCGACAGCTGTTCCGGCGGGTGCAAAAGACTCGGACAGTAAGAGTCGGGCTGGAAGAATCTTCGGGACGCTTATGTCAAATAACTCGTTCAGTTACGAAGTTCTGGCGATAAACCGGACAGACGGTAGTCTTGTCTGGCGCAGAACAGCCCGTGTTGAACCTCCACATGAGGGTCGTCATGAGGATGCAAGCTGGGCATCCTGTTCACCGGTCACCGATGGAGAATATGTAATCGCATCTTTCGGATCACGAGGTTTCTACTGCTATGACTGGAAAGGTAATCTCCTGTGGGAGAAGGATTTCGGCGATTTACGAATTCGATTTCAATGGGGGGAGGGCAGTTCACCAACCCTTAGCGGAGACAAACTCATCATTCCATGGGATCATGACGGTGATTCTTTTATTGTGGCGCTGGATAAAAAATCGGGACGTGAAATCTGGCGTGCGAAACGAAACGACGGGACCTCATGGGCTACACCGCTTGTCGTCGATCACAACGGGGAAAAGCAGGTTGTAGCCAGTTCGATAAGGTACGTCCGCAGTTTCGATTTTGAAACAGGGAAAGAACTGTGGCATACACGGGGTATGACGGCTAATCCTATCCCCTCTCCTGTTTCTGCAAATGGTATCGTCTACCTGATGGGAGGATACAGTGAAAGCATCCTTCAGGCAGTTTCGCTGGATAAAGCGCAGGGTGATGCCGCAATGTCGAAAGCGATAGTATGGGACTATCACCAGGACACGCCTTATGTCCCTTCCCCCCTGTTGTACGAAGGCAATTTATACTTTATAAAGTATAACCAGAACATGCTTTCGTGTTTGGACGCCATTACAGGAAAACCGCATTATATCCGGCAGCGTTTAAACGGATTATCGGGTGTTTATTCATCACCGGTGGCAGCAAAGGATCGTGTGTATATTGCCGGACGAAACGGTGTTACGATAGTATTCAAACATGGTCCAACGTTTGAAGTTCTTTCGCTGAATAAACTGAATGATCGTTTTGATGCCTCTCCGGTTATTGTGGGTAAAGATATGTATCTGCGTGGTCATGATAACCTGTATTGTATTTCAGAGAAATAATGCCATTGGGCTGAATATATCCTGATAAATTGATTGAAATAATATATAGAAAACATAAACAACATATGAATAAAAAAAAGATATTATCAATTGTCATATACTGGTTGTGTTTTTTAATTCTTTTTTTCCAGATAGCTTTGTCAGCAGAGCCATCACTTGATTTCGAAAATTACTGGCCGCAGTGGCGTGGGCCTCTGGTTACAGGTGAAGCACCTCACGGCAATCCACCGATACAGTGGGACGAAAATACCAACATACGCTGGAAGACTCCCGTAAACGGACTTAGTCATGCAACACCGGTTGTGTGGGGAAATCGAATATTTATCTTAACGACAGTACCGGCAGATAAAAAAAAGACAGGTCAAACTGATCGGATCAAGGGTATATTTGATACTTACAGAATAAATAATGCTTTAAGTTTCGATATTCTGGCATTAAATCGTACGGATGGCAGCTTGCTCTGGCGACGAACAGCCCGGATCGAGGTTCCTCATGAGGGGATCCATGAAGACGGTAGTTGGGCATCCTGTTCACCGGTGACTGACGGGGAATATGTTATTGCACCCTATGGATCCTATGGATTCTATTGTTATGACATGGACGGGAACCTGCAGTGGGAGAAAGATTTTGGCGAAATGCATATCCGGTATCAGTATGGAGAGAGCAGTTCCCCTGCGCTGCATAAAGGCAAATTGGTTATCCCATGGGACCATGAGGGTGATTCTTTTATCGCGACGCTTGATGTGCGTACAGGAAAAGAAATATGGCGTGTTAACCGTAACGATGGCACCTCATGGTCAACACCCCTCGTTGTTGAACATGAGGGCAAAACGCAGTTAGTTACTACTGCTATTAGAAGAGTGCGAAGTTATGACCTGAACTCAGGAATGATGCTGTGGGAAACACGGGACATGACTGCCGGACCGATACCATCTCCAGCAGCTGCGAATGGTATAGTCTATGTTATGGGAGGATACCGTGAAAGTATTCTGCAAGCTATATCTCTGTCCAAAGCCCATGGTAATGCAGCCGCATCAAATTCTATCGCATGGGAGCTTGACCATGATACATCCTATGTCTCATCACCACTGGTATATGACGGTATCCTGTACTTTATAAAAGACTACAAAAACTTTTTATCCTGTTATAATGCCCGGACGGGTGAACCATATTACATCCGGCAGCGTCTTAATGGTATCTCTGACATCTACTCCTCCCCGGCAGCGGCACAGGGAAGAGTGTATATTGCCGGGCGAAACGGTATGACTCTGGTTATCAAACATGGCGTTAAATTCGAAGTTCTCGCACAGAATAAACTTAATGATAGTTTCGACGCATCACCGGTTATTGTCGGAACGGAATTGTATCTTCGCGGCCACAATAATCTGTATTGCATCTCACAAGAAAAAAAATAAAAGGAGCCATCATGCGATGTACATTGTTCTTAACGATATCTTTTTGTTTAATTCTATCATCTTTATGGGTAGTAGAAACGAATGCGGATGAAACACAGAACTGGCCGCAGTGGCGAGGCCCGACAGCAACCGGTTCAGCGCCGGATGGTAATCCACTTGTCACATGGAGCGAACAACAAAATATTCGCTGGAAAATACGGCTACCGGGTACCGGTTATTCAACACCGGCAATATGGGGAAACGACATTTTCGTTACCGCAGCAATACCGCCGGAGAATTTTACTCCTCCAAAAAGAGGTGAAAATCCAAAACAACCAATAAAATACATTTTAATGGCCATTGACAGAGCAAGTGGCAAAATACATTGGGAGAAAATCTCACGTGAAGAAATTCCTCACGAGGGACAACACGACACAAGCACCTGGGCTACCAGTTCTCCGATTACCGATGGCAAGTATGTCTATGCTTATTTCGGATCACGAGGCCTTTATTGTTACTCCATTAACGGAGATTTGGTATGGGAGAAAGATTTCGGCGATATGACTATCAGGAGGGCATTCGGCGAGGGTAGTTCTCCGGCATTGTACAAAAACAGACTGATTGTCAACTGGGATCATGAAGGCCAATCCTTTATTCTTGCTCTCGATTCGGCGACCGGCGAGGAAATCTGGAGAAAAAACCGTGATGAAGTAACTACCTGGATGACGCCGCTTGTTGTAGAGGAATCAGGGAAGGCTCAGGTAATCGCCACCGCAACAAACCGGGTGCGAAGCTACGATCTGAACACCGGAGAAATAATCTGGGAGGGTGAAGGCCTGACAGCCAATGTGATACCATCTCCCGTAGCGGCAAACGGTGTGGTGTATGTTATCAGCGGGCATCGCGGCAGTGCGCTTCGTGCCATACGGCTATCAGCGGCAAAGGGAAACATCGACGGCACCGATGCTGTACTATGGTCCTATAATCAGGACACTCCCTATGTCCCTTCTCCCCTGCTCCACAATGGGCTGCTGTACTTCCTTAAGAGCAATCAGGGGATTCTGACCTGCGTGAATACTGCAACCGGACAACCGTATTATGCCAACCAAAGGCTGGAAAGTATCCGGGATATGTATGCCTCTCCGGTAGGTACTGGTGATCGCGTTTATTTTTTAAGCCGTGACGGAGTGGCAATGGTGATCAAGCACGGGCCGGTATACAATGTTCTGGCGACAAACAAGCTGGACGATAATTTTGATGCATCACCGGTTATTATCGGCGATGAGTTGTATCTGCGTGGGCACCAGTATCTTTATTGTATTGCTAAACAATAGAAAAACTTTTTTATACTTTGATATAATCCGTTCCGTATGGATGTCTCTGAGGTCTCCTTAGCATCGAATTGGCCGAATCGTTATTTATGAAATGTTCCCCTTTTGGGTCCCACTGCAATTTCCCCGGGATTTTCATGGCAATATGGCTGATGAGACATACACTGCAGGCACGGTGTCCGATTTCAACGGGAGAAATGGGGGCTTTTCCGGATTTTAAACAATCCAGCCAGTTTCCGTGTTGTTCCTCACTTTTATAGAGATGAATTTCATTCTGTTTGATTTCTGATTTGAGGATAGCCGGATCACTGGCGTCAAGCGCTTGTTTACTCTTTTCAATATCGACCGGATCGCTTGCCGAAGCAACATAACTTCCTCTGGATACGAATATCCATCCTTCAGTCCCTTCATAACGGATACCGTTGGTATACCCTCCGCTGGTATACATCGTTATGCCATTCTCATATTCGGCTTTTACCATAAAATCGCCATGAACATTCCAAAGTCCCGATTTAGGGAACTGAGCCACAGCCTGTACCGAGATCGGACCTGTATATTCGGTATCCATCCCCCATGCAGCGGAATCGAAATGGTGCTGACCCCATCCTGTAATCATGCCAGCGCCATATTGTTCTATCCGAAGCCATCCGGGCCGGCCATAACCCTCCTGGGGGTGGACACCTGTTTCCGTATAGGGCACAACCGGAGTTGATCCCAGCCACATATCGTAATTCAGGTTTTGGGGAATAGGCATTTCCGGGGCATCAGGTCCCGATGGATCGCCAGGCAGTCCGATTTTCACGGTATGCACTTTACCTATTCTGCCATTTCTGACCAGTTCGGCTGCAATTCTGAACTGAGGCATGGAGCGCTGCTGCGTCCCCATCTGTAGAATTACTCCCTTACGTTTTACAATATTGCTCAGCAGACGTCCTTCAGCAATGGTAAGAGAGGTCGGTTTCTGAAGATAGATATGTTTCCCGGCCAATGCGGCTTCAATGGCGGGTTGTGAGTGCCAGTGGTCAGGTGTGCTGATAATGACAGCGTCGATGTCGTTATCGAGCAGCATCTCTTTGTAATCGTCATACATTTTCACATCCACATATTTTTTACTTCCTTTTGTATCGGCGTAATACTTTTCAACAAACTCTTTTCCCTCCAGCATGCGTTTGCTGTCTACATCCGATACGGCAATTACACGGGCGTTATCGAATTGCATGGTGCCGGGCAGGTCGTGATCTCTGGCGATACGGCCGCAGCCGATCTGGCCGATATTTATTTTATTACCGGGAGCATTTTGTCCGAAAACTGTGGAAGGTACAATTGATGGCGCTGCAAATGATCCTGCTAATACCGATGCAGTATAATTTAGAAATTTTCGCCGTTTCATCGATTACTTCCCCCATTATCAACTATATATTTATTTGTTTTGATTAAGAAAATAGGAGTCTTTTGCTATCGAGTCAAGCACAGAATTCTCTGCAATTTTTAATTGAATATATTTGGAGATGTCGCCGGAATTAACGTTCGGTGTTTTATCTCCTGCCGTTAATGGCTGCGAGCAAAATTTTGCGTTGCAGAAATATGCAGGATATGGATGTAATATCCTGTCTGACAGTATATATGTGTTATATGGTACCTAATTTCATCCTCTCGAATACCGTTTTTGCCACTTTGCAAGAAATAAAATGGGAGTTAAATGTCATGCCGATCTTGAAAAAAACCGGAATACTCCCGATGGCCAGACTTTAGTCTCAGCATGGGTAGACAGAAATGATTTTTGGAAAAAAAACAGATTTATATTGAAAATCCGAAAACTGATATTTTTATGATTCCATTCATTTCTCTATTACCATAATCCGTACCGGGCCAAGTAAACCGGACGGCAGAAGTTTTTTGTAACCCTCACCGGTAGTAAAGGTATAACGGCCGGTTTTATATTCCTTTCCAGAGAGAAGTCCCGAAGGCCATTTCACGGTTCTAAAATCAACATCCGGGGCCTGCGAATCTCCTATAAGACGATTCGTCCAGCGATTGGCAACTTCAATCTCAAGTCGATTATCCTCTGCCTTAACAACACCGGTAATATCAACCCGCCATGGTGCACACCAAATGACACCAAGGTCTTTCCCATTTAAAGTTACCCGTGCAATATCGTAAACCGTACCGAGGTCGAGATAGATTCTCTTGCCGGAAATCTGAGGAAAGTCAAACACTTTTAAGTATGTGGCAATACCGGAATAGTACTTGACACCCCGTTCCTCTATCTGAATCCAATCCTGTAAAATATCAAATGTAACCTTTTTCGGACCGCCCCACTTCGGATCAAAAGAAATATCCCATGAACCTTCCAATGTTGCAGAGATAGTCATTTTAGGGAAATTAATTTTGTTTTCGTTTTTCATTCTCTTTAATGAATCGTTACGGGAAAAAACCACAAAGAAACTTTCATAAGGGGCAAATTCCATAGGAATCGTTGTTTGGTCATTTTCAATTGTGTACTGCGGAAGCAATCGTCTTTCTCCGTTCACCGGATTCCACAGTTCCGGCTGACCTTTTACTATCCTGAATGTGCAATTGGACTTTATCGAAGAGTCGGACTTGTTGGATACAAAATATATTTCTTGCTCTCCGGTACTCCGGTGTGTATACCGAACAGGCCCTGAAGAAATAAAATCCTCACGAACATTCATTTCCTTCAACAAAGCCGCAATTTCCTTATAAGAAGGATAGAAAGTCGAATTGGGTTTTCCACTTCCAGAGAATTCTCCTCCCCAGTAGAGACAACCTTTGCCATATTCACGTTTCGATATCTCTTTCGGAGTTTCAAAACTTCCCCACAATTTATTAGCCAGTAATTGAACCTCTTTATCGCACTCAGGATAGTTTGAAAGACTGGGCGATTTCACGGGGGGTGAACCGATTACTAAAGCACCGGCCTTGATAAGCTCACTGATTTTGGTTACAAGTGCCGGTGTCATGGTTTCACACAACGGCAATACCATCAGGCGATATGAACTTCCACCAGGGAATACAATCCGCCCGTTTTGTACCACAGCCCTTGCCATCAGGATACCGGGTGAACAGCCGTCAAATCCATACCCTTTTTTGTCCTCAAGCGGCTTTTGACCATCCACTGCGTCAGGTGGAGGACAAAAAACATGTGGTGCACCTTCGGGAGTCAGAAATAAAATATCGGATACCTTTATTCCCTGCCGAAGCATGTGAGAACAACGTGTTACATACCGATGATAATCCTTTACCATAGGCCACCATGTCTGGCCGCGATCCCAATGAACGCCATATGGTCCCATAGTCATTCCGGGACGATATTCCTCACCAAGAGGTTTATGAGCAAAGGTATGGTATACAAAACGGTTGATACCCATACAGAAGGCCCAGTCACCCTGGTTTTTCATCGACCATGGATATTGCCGCCAGCCCTCGCTGCCATCTGCCGTGAAGGCTTCGGCGGATACGATCGGGCGACCCATCGTATGGGCAATTGAAGTAGCTTCAATACAACTGAAGGATGAATCGAATCCGTATCCGGAACTCCAAAACTCGGCCATTGGGACATCAGCAACCGCACCGAGATCCAAATCAGCGGTAGGATTCATATCATATGGTTCAATGGATAATTCAAATCCATGTCTGTCGCCCAGTGTTTTCAGGTGTTTGGCATGGTTTTCCATCACCAGTTCCTGACATGTCATGCGAATATCCCAGAGGAAACGTTCTGACATCTCCAGACTTCCGACCGCTCGCCCGGTGTAAGTAGACAAGTAAGGTTTGGGATCGTAGCCTCGCCTCTTCCTGAATTCCTCGATAAAGTTTCCCGTCCAGTTCTGAGCACCCATCTCCCAGCTATCTATATGTATTGTCGTCCATCCGTGTTTCCCTCTTCGCTGGCCGACTTTTTCCAACAGCTTACCATAATAGTTTATAAAATGTTCATCCAATGCTGCTGCATCGAACTTGTCGCATTCAAGACCGACGCCGGGTAAAGGAGCGGGACGAGTGCTTGCACCAGTAGATCGACGACCCATTCGAACAATTGTCCACTCTCCTGAGGGAACATCCCACTTAAGACGGCCATCCGCATCCAAATACTGAGTGAGGTCTACGATATCCTGCAATGAAATCACGTTTTTGGGGTCTGGTTCTATATAGTGTGCCGACACAGGCAGATAAGGTTTCACACCGGGTTTCGAAGTGTAGGGATCTCTTTCGAATAAAGCCTTTTCATTAATATCGGAAATTACTGATTTACACCGGGGAAAAGCAAAGACAACAACATCTTCATAAAAGGGATTACGCATCTGGTGCCATTCCGTACTCCGCTGCTCCGGCATGGGAAGTACGGCATCGTATTTTCCGGGCCCTTTGGTTTCGACTTCACTGAAAACCAGATGTTGCATGGAATGTTCCGGCTTAACCCATGGGCCGCCGCTGCCGGTCCAGCCCGGTCCGGAACCCAGTGTGATATCGATCGCCAATCGCTCCGCTTCATGAACGGCATGAGCAAACAGGTTCTGCCACTCTTCACTCATAAACTTAACCGGTCCACGGGGCACTCCGACATCTACTTCGAGAAATACAAGGTTGCCAAGGCCGGCTTCCTTTATGGACTCGAGATCGTGTGTCATCTCATCACGATTCAGGTTACCATCCATAAAGTACCAGTATACTCCGGGCCGTGCGGATAAAGGAGGATTCTCAAATTCCTCTTCAAAAGTCGCAGCGTGTGAGATACTGAATGAAATTCCCAAATTGAGGACAATAATTGGTAAAGTAGTTTTCATAATTTTACCTCAAAAAATTATTTTGATCCATTGATTCACGTCATCAGTATTTATTTTAAACATATTGAGGGTATGGTATAAAATCAACTTCAAAAATTATGTATGATATTATCATTATGTTATTTTTATCCCGAAAAACCGGTTCCATTTTAATATCCACTTTACCCCTGTTATTAAGTATTGGTCATATTTACTTTTCGAGCTGATAGATGTATGGAATTAAAATTGTATACAGTCAAGTCTTATATTATATATTTTATTACTACGTTATCAACTTCATATGTCAATCAATTTTTTAAATATCTCTTGACAATTATGTTAATAAAAACTCATTTTTTAATATAAAACAGAAAATGGGAATAATATGAATGATACAATTAAAGATTATATATATCGTTTTATGAGCTTCGAATCTTTTGTTGACATGGTTCAAAGAAAAGCTTTGGCCTTTTTTCTACATGACAAATGGGAAGACCCATTTGAGAGTTTTATTCTGAAAACTATGAAACTAAAAGAAGGAAGACAAGAAATCCTCCGTATTTTGAAGGAAATGACGCAAGATCTTGCAATGGAAAATTTTGAAAAAATTTTAAAATTCTATACAGTTGTATTTAGCCAATCATGGACAGAATGTAAAGAAAGTGATGCTTTGTGGAGAATATATTCACACAATAATATGAGTATAAGAACCGAAATTAGGACTACGAATATTCTTAATTTATTCCAAGAACCAACGAGAGTAACAGCACATAAAATGCAATATTCGAACACTATTTCAATAAAATCACAACTTAAAGATATAATTGATGATGATAAAATAAAAATCGAAAAGATTTTTTTAACAAAAAGGAAAGAATTTAGTCATGAAAAGGAAATTAGATTGGTTACACTTGATTTATTAAATTATTCAAAACAAACGCCATTTCAACGTGATATAATGAAAGAATTATTTGAAGAAGGGGAAATCGAAGAAGAATATTATAAGACTTACACGCAATTTAACTCCTCAAGAAAAATATCGGATGTGAAATATGTCTCTTATGGAGATATTACTGAATTTATTAGTTCTGTTATGTTACACCCATTGGCACCTAACTGGTGTGATGAAACAGTACGTACTTTTTGTAAAAATAATAATTTAAATTATATTGGTAAATCAAAACTGTATCAATTCAATTATGATGGCCCTTAATCTTTAGACAAAAATGGAACAACAAGTTATTTCTACATATCTTAACTATCTGGAGAAATTTTAAAAATAAAATTTCAATATTACTTTTTTTTTGCTTGCCCAAAAAAAGTAACAAAAAAAGGCACCCACATGAAAAGCTTTAATCCTTGTTCACGTTGTTTTTTCGGGAAACGCAGAACTCGCCTTTTTCGCCATGCTTCGACAAGCTCCGCATCCTGCTTTGGAGGCTCAAACATGCTGCGTTTCTATTTCCGTAAAAAACAACGCTTACTCGGAGCTTTTCAATAGGGGTACCGATTACTGATAACGCAGGAGGAATTCACCCTTCAAAATGCCCTGTGAGACAAAGACTGCGAGCGTTTAGAAACGCAATCTGACGTGAAACGGAATTTGCGTTTTAGTGAGCAGACACGTCGAACAGGATCAGCATTTTGTCGGGCGAATAGTCTTTTCTTTTCCCATATTTTCTTTTTTACCCAAAAAAGAAAATATGGTCGCGTGGGACGCGAAATAAAAAA
>JAFGMP010000296.1 GCA_016927495.1 Candidatus Latescibacterota bacterium
TCGATCGAAAGTTGAACAGGTGCGGATTTCAGGGCATCGATATTCAATGTACCTTTTTCTACTTCACAAACATGCGCCCTGCCTGATATGGCATAGTCACGTACATCTTTAACTTTAAACACACACGACTTATCATGCGTGACAATAGTTCCCGTATCACTCACCTGGCCGCCGGATAAAGCATAAAATGGTGTTGCATCAAAAACAAGCTCTATGTCGCCATTATCGGCTTCTCTGTACCGCACGAGATTCGCCTCGATTGAATCCTTTTCATATCCGTTAAATATCGTTTTCTCTTTCCCTTTGCCGCTGATTTCAATCCATGGTCTGCCGTTATCTTCCTTAAACTCGAACGCAGATGCCTGACGTGCACGGATTCTCTGAGCTTCCATAGCATTCTCGAAAGCCCTCATGTCAACAGTCAGATTCTGTTCCTCTGCCATAATACGGGTCAAATCGATGGGAAAACCATAGGTATCATACAGTTTAAAAGCATCCTCACCGTCGATTACACGCTCACCTTTCGAACGTACCTCCGAAGCGAGTCGTTCGAAAAGGTCAACTCCCTGATCGAGCGTTTTAAGAAACCGTTCTTCCTCACCTTTTATCACCATCGAAATATAATCTGCGCGTTCACCGATCTGCGGATAAGCGCCGCCCATGAGGTCTATGACATCACTGACAAGACGATATATGATCGGTTCATGCAAATCAAGCGTTCGGATATAGCGGGCAGCCCTTCGTAATATACGCCTGAGAACATATCCCCGTCCCTCATTGGAAGGCAGCGCACCATCGGCAATAGCGAATGTCAGAGTCCTGACATGGTCGGCAGCGACACGAAACGGCATACCAGAGGATTCATTGTACACGGAACCGGTGAATTCTTCGATACGTGACACCAGTTTTCCGAGAATATCGGTTTCGAAAATATTCTCCTTATTCTGCTGAATCATTGCCATACGTTCCAGACCGAGGCCGGTATCGATAGAGGGCTTCGGGAGCGGTTCCATAGTACCGCTTTCGTCACGGTTGAACTGCATGAATACAAGATTCCAGAGTTCGAGAAAACGTGGTTCGTCTTTTTCCAATGCTATGTATGGATTATCATTCCCGTATTGTGCCCCACGGTCAATATAAATCTCGGAACACGGCCCGCAAGGTCCGGTAGTCCCCATACTCCAGAAATTCTCGTCGTCCCCCTTTTCAATATTCCCAAATTTCAGTATTCTTTTTTCAGGAACGCCTACAATATCTCTCCAGATCGCAAACGCTTCATCATCGGTCGTGTATACGCTGGGATAGAGTACATCCGGATTCAGTTTCATTTCCTTCGTCATGAATTCCCAGGCGAAACAAATAGCTTCCTCTTTGAAATAGTCACCAAATGAGAAATTACCCAGCATTTCAAGATAGGTGCCATGCCGGGTGGTACGTCCCACTTCATCGAGGTCATTATGTTTGCCGCCTGCACGGATACATGGCTGGCAGGTAGTCGCACGGGTATATTCACGTTTTTCCCTGCCGAGAAAAAGATCTTTGAACTGGTTCATGCCAGCATTTGTAAACATGAGTGTCGGATCACCCCAGGGTATAACCGGTGAACCATTCACTCTGGAATGTCCGTTTTTCTCAAAATAACTCAGAAAATGTTCACGAATTTCATTTGAAGTCATTTATCTATTTTATCCTTTTTTATTTCAGGCAGCGCTTTCAATCCGAGTTTTTCTCTTATTTGGGCAACGAGTGTATCGCGAATATCCGTATGCTCCCGTAAGAAATTACGTACGTTTTCTCTACCCTGTCCGAGCCGTTCGGTACCATAGGAAAACCAGGTACCCGATTTTTCGATAATGTTCAATTCGGTACCGAGATCGATTGCGTCGCCTTCTGTGCTGATACCCGTTCCATCGAACATAATATCGAATTCTGCCGTTTTAAATGGTGACGCAAGCTTGTTTTTGACAACTTTTACTTTGGCACGCATACCTATGGCGTTATCACGGTCTTTCAAAGTAGCAACCCGCCGTATGTCGACCCTTACGGATGAATAGAATTTCAGTGCGTTTCCGCCGGTAGTCGTTTCCGGATTTCCGAACATCACTCCAATTTTCATACGTATCTGGTTTATGAAAATAACACAGGTTTTCGAACGTGAAATATGTCCGGTCAATTTTCTCAGAGCCTGGCTCATAAGGCGAGCCTGAAGGCCGACATGCGCATCACCCATTTCACCCTCAAGTTCTGCTCGTGGCACAAGGGCTGCAACCGAATCAATAACTATAATGTCAATCGCGCCGGAACGGATAAGTGTATCGGCAATTTCCAAAGCATCTTCGCCGCAATCCGGCTGACTTATGAGCAGATTATCGATATCCACTCCCATTGATTTTGCATAACCCGAATCCAGAGCATGCTCCGAATCAATATAAGCAGCATAACCACCCAGTTTCTGAGCTTGAGCCACAACACTCTGAGCCAGCGTGGTCTTGCCTGATGATTCAGGGCCAAACAATTCGACCACACGTCCTCTCGGCATACCGCCAATACCCAGCGCTCCATCGAGGGCCAGCGATCCCGTAGGAATGACAGCAGCTTCAACCTTCATGGAGTCGTCACCAAGCCTCATTATCGAACCACGTCCGAATTGCTTTTCGATTTGACTGATAGCCAGGTCGACCGCTCTATTCTTATTCGCGTCATCCGAACTCTTAGGCACGCCGTTCCTCCTTCTTAAAGAAAATATTTCTAAAAAATAAAATTGAATGAATACAACGCCTATAAAAAAAGAATTTATATACGTATTGTCATATATCCATATGCTTTATTCAATATGTGTCAGTTTACTTTCAAAGGTTTTTTCATAAATGGGTCCCTGTGGTGTCAACGTACTTTTAATGAGCGCTATTGAACTGATTTCGAATCTGACCGGCTCAAATTCAGGAAGTCCCTCCGGAACCACTACGTTTTTATCCTTTTTTGCACGGCCGATAGTCAAATGTGGAGAAAATGTTCTGGAATCACGGTCATAACCGACTTTTTCAAGGCAATTCTCAAGAGTCTGAAAAACCTCGAGCAGGTGGTCTGCACCACCATCGGCGCCGATCCAGACAACTCTCGGTTTTATTTCCGACGGGAAAAAACCTAATCCGTACAGTCCCATTGAAAACGGTGTGAATTCAGAAGCTGTTGTTTCAATACAACCCATCAGTTCACGTAAATCCGATTTATTGACCTCACCGATAAACTTTATCGTAAAATGCAGATTTTCCGGCGCTACCCATTTGATATTGTCAACCATACCGCTGATCGAATCGATATAATCTCCGACTTTCTGTCTGATTTCTTCAGGCATTTCAATCGCTATAAAAGTTCTCATGATAATTCAAATCTCTTTTTCAGATGAAGTCTTAAAATATTTAATACGGCTTGAGACATTCTTTTTTTATTTATAAGCCGATCTTCGACGAATTGCAACTTTTTTGTCATTGTTTCGGTCACTGTAGACAGACCTGTATACATCAAACCGACAGGTTTTTCCACACTTCCGCCTCCGGGACCGGCTATTCCGGTTGTCGATAATCCTATCGATGCTCCCGTTATACGTCGTATTCCATCTGCCATCGCCCCGGCAACCTTGGCGGATACCGCTCCATACTGCCCGATATGCGAGTTGTCAACACCCAGCACAGTATGCTTCGACTCGTTGGAATATACTACAACACCAGCAAGAAGATAGGCGGATGAACCCGGTACATTTGTCAGCAGGTGTGAAATATAGCCCCCCGTGCATGATTCGGCAACACCGATTGTTTTACCGTATGCAATAAGCATATTACCTACGACAGTTTCGAGACTCTCACCTTTCGATGAATACACGGTGTCTCCTAAAATGTCGATGATTTCAGCGCTCAGTTGTGGCGCGGCCATCGGAGCATCCGCATCCGTCCGTATTTTAATCTCGATACCATCGGTCCCCGGGTAATAAGAAAAATATTTCTTCGCACCGGGGAGGTGACCGATACGGTCATAAATAGCCGATTCGCCGAGACCCGAAACCTTGATACTTGCCGTCTCAACATGTTCCGGTTCAAATTCTTCCTGAATACGGGGAAAAATTACCCGGTCAAACATTTTTTGCATTTCCAGCGGTACACCGGGCATTAAAAATATTGAACATTCATCGTACTTCAAAAGAACACCCGGTGCAGTTCCCATCGAATTTGTAAGTGGAACAGCCCCGGCAGGCACAAATGCCTGCTTTTTATTCGATTCACTCATGAACCATTTACGCCGTTTAAACAGGCTTTCGATATGACTCAGCACGTTTTCATCGAGCACAAGTTCCCTGTCGAATGCATCAGCGAGAGCCTGAACGGTTACATCATCGGAGGTCGGCCCCAACCCTCCCGTCACCAGTACAACATTTGACCGTCCGGAAGCAATCCGAAACGCTTCGGATATATCCGAAACCGTATCTCCGATTACACTTTCATACCGAACCGTGAAACCATGTAAACCCATTCTATCGATCATATATGCTGCATTGAGATCTTGAGTTCTTCCGGATAGAATTTCATTACCAACAACTATAATTTCAATAACTGGTGTCATATCATACCCGGGAAAAAGTTAATCATAACTCGTAATACAATATGGGCATAAATCCCGGCAGCAACATCGTCCATCATCACACCCCATCCTCCGGGCAGCTTTTCAAAAAACCGTACCGGAGGCGGTTTAAAAATATCAAAAATTCTGAAAAGAATAAAACCCGCAATCAGGACATGCACCGAAGGTGTTATAAAAACAAGTGTTATCAAAACTCCCGCTACTTCGTCAATTACAACCCTTCCGGGATCATGTCCCCAGTATATTTCGCTTCTGTATGATGCCCAGACTCCGATTAAAATTAAAACAGGAACACTGAACCAAATCCATTTGAAACAGCCTTGAGGTGCAATCAAAAACAGCACTGGCCCCCACAGAGAACCGACAGTACCCTGTGCAACCGGGACATAACCGACACCCATCCCGCTTGAAATAAACCGTGCTATATAATCGCCTAATCCACCTCCGGTACGTTCATGTTCGGCTGTGACTGATTTTTTCAGTATTCCCATATGGTTATCGAATGCAAATCGTCCGATTTTGGATTTTTTGTTTGTTCAGTGTCGTACACGGCTCAGTTTTAGGAAGCTTTTACCGGTTTCATTGTAAACATATATTTGATCCACGAATAAATAGTAA
>JAFGMP010000297.1 GCA_016927495.1 Candidatus Latescibacterota bacterium
ACTCACTTTTCGCAACGAGACAGTAGTTCATGCCGGAAAAAAGTGCAAACATGAAACTTTACAAATACAAGCTTAAATGATATATCATTTTTTATTCTACGCTCACGCTTGACTCTACCCCTATAAAAGCGTTATCTTACAATAAAATTATCCTTCTTTATCCCGACACCCAAAGCAAACTAATTCATGAAAAATAAAGACTGTATTTTTGTAAAAGGCGCCTGCGAGCATAACCTTAAGAATATCGATGTTACAATACCCCGAAATACATTAACGGTAATAACCGGCCTCTCGGGATCCGGCAAATCATCACTCGCGTTCGATACTATTTATGCCGAGGGACAGCGCCGGTATGTGGAAAGCCTGTCCGCATATGCCCGTCAGTTTTTGGGACTCATGGAAAAACCGGATGTGGAGTACATAGAGGGGCTGTCTCCGGCAATTTCGATAGAACAGAGCAAAGGATCGCATAATCCGCGTTCGACTGTCGGTACGGTTACCGAGATTTACGACTATCTGCGGCTTCTGTATGCACGGCTCGGTACTCCTCATTGTCCCTCATGCGGTAAAGAAATCAGCCAGCAGACGCCCCAGGAAATCGTGGACATCGTGATGTCCATGCCCGAGGGAACCCGAATCCAGATTCTTGCCCCTCTTGTCCGTGGCCGTAAAGGCGAATACCGGGATGTTTTCAAACGGGCACAGACTGATGGCTATATCCGTGTCCGTGTGGACGGTGCAATAAGGATGCTCGAAGAAGATATCAAACTCGACAAACAAATCAAACACACCATCGAGGTTGTTATTGACCGTCTCGCTGTATCGGACAAAATCCGTACAAGACTTACCGATTCGGTTGAAACCGCACTCAAACTTGCCGATGGATTGGTTGTTGTCAACATTCCCGACAAAGAAGACAGGCTGTTCAGCGAACACTTCGCCTGTCATGAATGCGGAATCAGCCTGGCCGAAATCGAACCACGGCTCTTCAGCTTCAACAGCCCGTACGGTGCCTGTCCGGTATGCTCCGGACTCGGAACCCAGCTTGAAATCGACGCCGATAAGGTAGTTCCCGATCAATCCCTGTCCATTCTGGAAGGCTCTATCAAACCATGGGGTGTACCCCGCGGACACTGGTACTATGCACAGATTCTGAGTGTCGCCGATCATTACGGCGTCGATCTGTCCCAGCCGTTCGGCAAGCTTACTAAAAAGTTCCGCGATATTGTGCTCTACGGCTCGGGAAAAACCTCGATCAAATTCAAATATACCAGTTCGAATGACCGGTTTAAGGGTGAGTTTCGCGGCCCGTTCGAGGGTGTTATACCGAACCTGCAGCGCCGGCACCGTCAGACAGAATCCCAACAGATACGTACATGGATCGAGGGATTCATGCGATCCATGCCCTGCCACGAATGTAAGGGGGCACGGCTCAAAAAGGAGGCGCTTGCGGTAACATTCAGAGGCAAAAACATTCACGAAGCTACCGGACTGCCTGTGGGTGATGCGCTCACTTACTTCAGTTCACTCGAACTTTCCGATAATGAAGAAATAATAGCTCGGCAGATTCTGAAGGAAATCAGGCAGAGGCTCGGTTTCATGAATAATGTGGGGCTGGATTACATTACACTCAATCGAACCACCGGCACATTATCCGGTGGTGAAGCCCAACGAATCAGGCTTGCCACACAAATCGGCAGTCAGCTTGTCGGTGTGCTCTATATCCTCGATGAGCCGTCCATCGGCCTTCACCAGCGTGACAACAAAAGGCTTCTCGACACATTGCTGTCACTGCGTGATTTAGGTAACACTGTCCTGGTTGTGGAACATGACCGTGAAACGATGCTCAATGCCGATTATCTTGTCGACCTCGGCCCCGGTGCTGGTGTGCATGGCGGCCAGGTTGTCGCAACAGGCCCACCTGATAAAGTGGCAAAAACCTCATCACTTACCGGACTATATCTTTCAAACCGGGAAAAAATTCCGATACCCAAACAGCGCCGCAGCGGAAATGGTAAAAAGCTCACACTCAAAGGAGCAACAGGAAATAATCTTAAATCCATCGATGTAGATATTCCGCTCGGAAAATTCATCTGTGTTACCGGTGTTTCCGGTTCGGGGAAATCGACACTGGTAAACCAAACCCTGTATCCGGCTCTCGCATCGAAACTTATGCGCGCCAACACAGACCCGCTGACGTTTAAAAGTTTAAACGGCCTCGGATATATCGACAAAGTCATCAATATCGACCAGTCGCCTATCGGAAGAACACCCCGTTCCAATCCCGCAACGTACACCGGGCTGTTTACACCGCTTCGCGACCTGTTCAGCCAGATACCCGAAGCGAAAGCCCGTGGCTACAAACCCGGCAGGTTCTCGTTTAATGTCAAAGGCGGTAGGTGTGAGAGGTGTCAGGGTGCGGGTATTATCAAGATCGAAATGCACTTCCTACCAGATGTGTATGTACCCTGTGAGGAGTGTCATGGACGGCGGTATAACCGTGAAACCCTCGACATACGATTTATGGGACTGACAATAGCCGATGTACTTGACCTGACATGCGATGAAGCTCTCGAAACTTTTCAGAATATCCCCACATTAAACCGTAAACTCAAAACACTCAAGGATGTCGGACTCGGATACATTCATCTCGGCCAACAGGCTACAACCCTCTCCGGCGGTGAGGCGCAGCGCATAAAACTGTCGAGTGAACTGTCGAAAGTGAGCACGGGCAAAACCATATACATTCTAGATGAACCCACAACCGGCCTTCACTTCGCCGATGTGGAGATGCTTCTCGGCGTTCTGTCACGTCTTGTCGATATGGGTAATACCGTGATCGTCATCGAACACAACATGGATGTCATCAAATCGGCCGATTATATCATTGACCTCGGCCCCGATGGCGGTGACCGCGGCGGGAACATTGTGGCTCAGGGCACACCGGAAGATATCATAAAAGTTAAAGGATCGTACACCGGTCAGGTGCTGAAAGAGGAACTTGGATTGATTTAATCCGGCCATAATGTTCCTGATACATTGTGGGGGCAGACCCATGTGTCTGCCTTTTTTTGTCATTTCCGGGATTATAAAAACATGCGGGCACAAAAATATTGTGCCCCTACATCGAATGCCCCTGATTTGATTAACTTTTTATCTATCTTAAAATAATCACTCCTCAACCTTTTTTCTTGCCCACCACGATGCAAGAATCGCTCCTGTAATATTATGCCATGATGAATACACCACTCCGGGGACTGCCGCAAGCTGGCTTTTCAACACGCTAAGAGCAAGTCCTGCTGCCATACCGCTGTTCTGGAGTCCAACCTCTATTGCAATGGTCCTGCAATCGCGTTCCTTGAAACGGAACAACCGCGCTCCCCAGTAACCCAGTGTAAGGCCAATAGCATTATGGGCAATTACCGAGGTTACAATGCTGATAACAATTCTGCCAATAAGAAGCTGATCCCGTGCACCCGCCGTCATTATAGCACAGGCAAAACAAATCGCAAACATGGCAAATCCCGGTAAACTTTTCATAATGACGGTGGAAAGCTTCAGCAGACTGTGATGCATTTCCCCCATTTTAACCAGGATTTTGTTGAATATCAATCCTGCGCCGACCGGAACTATTACCATCTTAATAATCGATATCATCATCTTCCAGAATTCAATTTCGATGTAAGCGCCTGCCAGCCATCGTGCCATTAACGGAGTCATAAACGGTGCAATAAGAGTGGAACAGGCAGTCATGGTGACAGACAGAGCCACATTACCCCCTGCAAGATAGGTTATCACATTTGACGCGACGCCGCCGGGGCTCGAACCAGTCAATACGATACCTGCCGCAACTTCAGAGTTCGAAGTAAATGCCATGGCGACACCTTTTCCCACAAACGGCATAATCGTGAATTGCAGAAGAATCCCTACAAAAACAGCCTGAGGCATTAAGATTACCCGTTTAAAATCATCAATACTCAGGGTCGTACCCATTCCGAACATAATAAACTGAATGAGCGGGATTACGATTACACTGAGTTGAAAACTACCCCATGACGAGAAAAACGAAGGATAGAACATCGGAGCGGTTACCGATGCAATCATCCACAATGAGAAAGAGGTTACCGAAAGAAACGGCCTGCTTCGAACAAATAGAGCAAGGGAGACGGTTGTAAGTATGGCAAAAGGACCGATAAATTCATTTTTCTTCAGAATAATCGCTAAAATTGTAACGATAATTGAAAAAAAACAAATATGCAGGAGTGTCTTATAAATATTTATAGTTGATTTCGTGATGTCCGGTTGCGGAGAGGATTTAGTATTATTCATACCACCACCTTAAAAATGTATTTAAAAATTATTGTAACCATTCCAGTATCGTCTTTTCGAATGTGCGTTGATCGTTTTTTCGAACCATCATAAAATTTTCTTTCTGTGTTGCAAAAAATGAAGCTACTGTGCTGCTGATTTTCGTTGATATATCATCTTCCAGTAAATCAGCATCACCACCGACCGGTTTATATACAAGAAGTTTATGTGGTGACATTACACATAACAAGTCGAGTAAATCATAAGACGTCAGAGCTGATGGAACGATGGTTGATCCGATTCTATTATCGTAAAAACGTGTTGTAACGACCGGCACCCATGAGATAGGAGATTCTGCGAGTGCGACTGCAGTGATATTTTTTTCCATAACCGCAGCATGGAGTAAAGCTGGCCCTGCTACACCTTTGGCTATTCCGGCAATGTGTACGTTCGAAGCACCAGTATGAGACTCAATGAAACGGCATGCTTTACTGATGTATGAAGCCTGTATACCGGTTAGGCTCCTGCCGATAAGCTGTGCGCCAAACAGAATGTTGTAACTCACACCATCAAAAACCGAATCACCTGCCTGATCATCTTCTTTGAGTTCGCCGTATCCCGGTATATCCAAAGAAAGCACGTTGTAGCCTTCCATAACGAGCTTTTCAATTAATCCACCTGGAACCGAATCAGCAGCTTTTCCTTCGGGATTAATGTAAAGCATAACATATTGGCGCTTATTTTCCTTCGGCACAAAGAATAACGCCGGTAACGGAATACCGTTATCCGCACCGATTATATATTTTTCGATAGAATATCCCTCACGTTGAATACGCCCGCAGAAAATCGTTTTACCGGCATCTTTGAAGTGTTTATAACCTGAAAGATCATGTGCCGCTTCACGGATTCTGCGTGAATAATTCATATCTCCGGAACGTTTTCGTTCAAGTTCCGATATCAGGTCACGGGCATCTTCCTGTATCAAATCATATATTGTCTTAGAACCTGATGTAGCAGTCTGGCCGGTTTCCGTAACCTGAAGCATTTTACTGTCCGAGGGTGTAACTTCTTCATCTGTTTCAGAAATGTTTACACCGAAGGATTTTGCAAAAAATGCATATACCGTTTCACGGTTTTTCTTTGTGGACTGATGAGGAGCATCATCAAAAGTCATGGAAAGGTTCATGATCTTTCCCATCACCGGGTGAGACTGAATGCCCTGCACTGTTTCATTTACACCCTGAATACTGAAAAAATCCTGTGTTGTAGCGACAACAAGTGTCGGAGCATTATCCCGTGCTATAAGAAAATCACCATGGTCGAGCCCGCCCGAAATCTGGTTGAGCAGATTCTGTTCAGCATCCTGAGGTCCGATAGACTCCAGCAGCCGTCTGAAACTGGTTATATAACATTCCGGTGCTGCAGCGGCTATCCTTCTGTCCATTGCGCCGAGATAACTCGACATCGTTCCCCCACCCGACCTCCCATGAACACCGATTCGACTCGCATCCACATCGGGGCGTTCTGTCAGATAATCCACAGCACGGATACAATCCCAGAGCCGCACCATGGCCATCGTTCTTCCCAGTAAAAGATACTGCAATCCGGCATACGAATGCTCTTTTGTGGGGCCGCCGATCAATGAAGAACCATCCTGTTCGTTGACATATTGATAACGTTCTCCCTGGCCAATGGGATCGATAGCGAAAACAAGAAAGCCTTTAAGAGCAAGGTTTATTATAACATGCTGGTAGGCAGCGCTGCGAAATCCATCAGCCGTATGCCCGCAGACATAAAGAACGGCTGGCAGATGTCCATGGCTGTCCTGAGACTTGAATATGCACCCTGTCACCCAAAAACCGGGACGGGACTCAAATATAATTTTTTCGACAAACAGACCTTCGTGCAAGAAAGAACCTGTAATGCGCGCATTGAGGGGAGTTTTGTCAGGTAGCGGCCCAAATGCGGCAGAAAGTTTTTCCCTGACTGCCGAAACATAGGCATTGTACTGCTCAGTTGTAGTAATTTTTTCAAGAGATTTTTCACGTGTCTCAAGATATTCATATGCTTCTCCGGCAATTTCATTATACAGCGCATTATCGGCATTGTTGAATTTTTTCCAACCGGATAATATGGAAAGCTCATCCTGAGAAAAGACATTCAACGTAGTTAGACAGGAAAAAATCAATAAACACAGTAAAACTTTCCGTAACCATGAAACACACATTACAATTTTTAGCGTGCGATCGGAAATCATCGGATTACTCCTGTCGGATATCTGTAAATAACAATTTATTTGTTCTATTTAACCACAATATTAACAAGCTTTCCGGGAACATAAATCGTCTTCACTACAGTTTTCCCATCGAGGAAACGTACCACATTCTGGTTTTCCGAAGCTGACGAAATAGCACCCTCTTTGGTGATATTCACCGGTACTTTCATCGTTGCCCTGACCTTACCGTTTACCTGAGCAACAAGCTCAAAAGTGTCGATAACAATTTTCGACTCGTCAAATTCAGGCCAGCCTGCATTAAAAACACTATCCGAATGGCCGAGCATTTCCCAGAGTTCTTCTGCCAGATGCGGCCCGAACGGCGCAACGAGACGGATAAGTATTTCAATGCTCTCTTTATTGATTACTTCTTTTTTCATCAAACCGTTCAGCAGTTCCATCATGAACGCAATCGCCGTATTATATTCGAGATTTTCATAATGCGCCGTAACATCCCGGATTGACTTATGAATAAGGGTAAGCAGTTCCGTGTCTTCAATCTGTGTTTTTCTCAAATCACCTGACTGTACAATGCGATACAAACGGTCGTAAAAACGCCGTACGCCGGTAATGCCCTTATCCTGAAAATCGCCGCCCTGCGTATAGGGACCGAGAAACATAAGATAGGTCCTGAAACAGTCTGCACCGTATTTGTCGATAAATACATCGGGATTTACAACATTTCCTTTACTCTTCGACATCTTGGCGCCATCCCTGATGATTAGGCCATGTGCGCGAAACCGTTTGAACGGTTCATCGAAATCGATATATCCCATATCTTTCAAAGCCATGGTTATGAAACGGGTATAGAGAAGATGAAGCACCGCATGCTCATTACCGCCGATATACATATCAACCGGAAGCCACTTATGGGTTCTTTCCCTGTCGAACGGTTTGTTTTCACATTCCGTCGAGGGATACCTGAAAAAGTACCAGGCTGAATCGAGGAAATTATCCATTACATCAGTTTCACGTTTAGCCGGGCCACCGCATTTCGGGCAGGTTGTATTAACGAATTTCTCGTTACGGGCGAGCGGTGAACGTCCGGTGCCATCAGGCCTGAAATCCTCCATTTCCGGAAGTTCGACCGGCAGGTTTTTCTCAGGAACCGCCTGCGGGCCGCAGGAATCGCAATGAATTACAGGTATGGGAGGCCCCCAGTAACGCTGACGTGAGATGCACCAGTCATGAAGACGGAAATTGACCTTTTTTTCCCCTTTCCCTTTTTCTTCAAGCCAGACGGTAATCTTTTGAATCGCATCACGGGAATTCATACCGTTAAATTCGCCGGAATTTACCATAATTCCCTCACCGATATAGGCCTCATTAAGCTCATGAGCAGTACCATCCGGTGAAATTACTTCGATAATGGGCAAATCAAACGTCCGGGCAAAAGCAAAGTCACGCTCGTCATGGGCCGGAACAGCCATAATTGCACCGGTCCCATAACCTATCAGTACATAATCGGCAACCCAAACCGGTATTTTTTTACCGTTTAACGGATTGACAGCATATCCCCCGGTGAATACACCTGTCTTTTTGCCAGCTTCATCGATACGCTCCTGTTCGGTTTTTCTAACTGCCGCATCGACATATTCCTCCACAGCCTTTTTTTGTACGGCAGAGGTGATTTTGCCCACAAGAGGATGTTCCGGGGCAAGAACCATATATGTCGCCCCGAAAACAGTGTCCGGTCGTGTGGTAAACACCCTTAACGCTTCATCCAGTCTGTCAATCCCAAAATCGATCTCAGCGCCTTCGCTGCGGTTTATCCAGTTGCGCTGTGCGGTTTTCGTGATTTCCGACCAGTCGATAACATCGAGGTTGTTATATAATTGTTCGGAAAATGCCGTAATACGGAAAAACCACTGATTCATTGTCTTCTGTATAACTTCCGAACTACATCGTTCGCACTCACCGGAAATCACTTGTTCATTTGCAAGCACTGTCTGACATGAGGGGCACCAGTTTACCGAGGCATCAGTCTCATAAGCAAGTCCATGATTAAAAAGCTGCGTAAAAAACCATTGGGTCCACTTATAGTATTTTTTATCGGTCGTATCAACCTGTCGCGACCAATCATACATAGCGCCGATTTTTTTAAGCTGGTTGTCACGAAAGTTAGCAATATTTTTGGGAACAAGTTCCGCGGGATGAATCCCCTTTTTGAGCGCAAAGTTTTCGGAATGCATACCGAAAGCGTCGAAACCGATAGGCTCGAATACGTCGTACCCCTGCATTTTCATGAATCTGCCGTAAATGTCCGATCCGGTAAAAGCATATACATTACCCACATGAAGCCCCTCAGCGGATGGATACGGGAACATCATAAGGTTATAGAAGGGCCGTTTTGCGTTATCGATATCTATCCTGTAGTCACCACGTTCCTCCCAGCGGTAACGCCATTTATCTTCTATTGCCCTGTGATCATATTTTGCATTAGAATCTCTATTCATACATCCCCCGATTCAACTAAAAAAATGCAATATCCGGTTGGTATCTGTGTTTTTTTAATATAGTTAATTTGCTAATATAAACAAGATTATGCAGCTATTCAATTATAAAAAGGAAAAAAGAATCAGGATATAAATAAGGTGAAAGGTATATACTATAATCCGGTTTTGAGTGTAGTAAAACCCGAAATAATATCTTTCCGTACACGGATATGGGAACAGAAAGCTTAAGCATGCCGTTGAACATACGGTCCCTTACAACAGACTGCTTTAGCTTGCAGAAGGTCTCTTTTTTGTCTGAACAGAAGTAAAACAGTAAAAAAATGAACTACCCCGGAGCTAATCTCCGAGTTATTACTGTATACTCGCCCTGTCTCAACGCGACATTCCCTCTCTCGCACGCGAAAGAGTGTAAAATATGTGCCATTGCCAACATCCGGAACCGATACTCTTCCCTCTTTTCAGGGAAAAGAAGGAGGCCTGGAGTGTGATTTAAGGCGGGATCATAGATATCTTTTTGATCCCCCGGAGTAAAAACTCCGATGAATTCTTTCGATTAATAACTGTACCTACAACTTCTGCCAGGTTATTCTGCCGAGATGGAGATGATCCCAATAGTCCTCGAGTTATAGAACTGGTCCTTTAATTCTTGCACTAACTCCCCATCGGAATTATAACGTTCATAGTCATAGGTCACCTCAAACACAATGCTCGCCACCAGTCTGTCCTTTAAATCGTCAAACGTAAAAGAAACTCCGCTGTCCGAAACCGTACAGTCATAATCACCGTCAATTTCAAGTGGCCAGTTTTCATACTCCGTGTCGGTCAAAGGAACCATTTTGGGCTCGTGATATGTATAGAAAGATATATCTCCATTGCTTTCTGTCACCTCACGTGTATAGGCATCAAGCGACGCGCTGCCGGATATAGTAAGCGAAATTGCCGATCCGATTTTGACATCATGTCCATAATAATTTCCGGCATCGGCCCCACCCCACGAGTCATAAATTTCCCCTGTCAGGCTGTAAGAAACATTTGCTGTCATGACCAGATCGCCGAATGAAGGGGTTGTTTGAAAGGTAAGTGAATTACTGACAGTTGTATCCTTAGTCACCGTAAATGTACCGGCAGAGCCTGTAACATCACCGTTTTTCACGTTGACCGGTCCGGTCACGGCTTTTGCAGGAACTAAAACTTTAATTTCGGTATCACTCCAGATTGACTGGTCGACCTCAGCTTCGACACCGTTGAATGTAACGTTCGTAAACTTCGGAATCGAACCGAAACCACTGCCCTTGAGGGTAACGACAGTATTGGCAGCGCCCCGTTCGGGTGTCATCGATTTGATCACGACCGGTCTCGTTGCGATCGAAAACTGAACTGACTCTTCCTCGACAAGAGTACCGTCAGTCAGAGCACGAACTATGAAAGAATACGCCGAACTATTTTCAGAATTCCATCTGAATTCATCAACAGGAATATCGGAAAAAGTATATCGTTTCGTTGAGTTAGGTGCCACTGTAAATCTCTCATTTGTGGAAAAGTATGCACCCTTTTGGGTCAGGCAAACAATATCTAACCATAAACTGATTTCATGAGATGTTGTCCTCGATGAGTTGACAATCTCTATGTCGCCGCCCTGTTTTAATATTGTTATCTCGCCAGGCAGTACATCCACAGTTTTGTTATCACGTAAATCGAGATACCCGTAACCATCTTCTTTTTCGTAATCCCACCGGTACTTATATATTCGTGAAGCCTGATCATCGTCGGTTGGCGGCCTGTTGAACTGAAATGCACCGTTCATGAGATTGACAGTAATCTGCGGCCTTCCGGCATCCAGGCTTTTCGGTATTGACAGACACACCATAAATTCACCTGATCCCATACCTTTGACCATATCATCCCAGGTCCGGGTTGTATAGCCGACAGCGCTCGTGCTTGTGCTCGCAGGATCGTGGATATAAAAAGTGTTGCCATCGTAGCCGACAACGACAACCGCATGCGCCCAGACAGTGCTGTGAACCGCTACCGGATAACCCCGCACACCGATTTCGCGCTTTAAATAATCTTTCATAATTCCGCAATTAACAGCATCCCAGGAACAACGATCGGGAGTTACACCGGTCCGGCTTTTGATAATAGAAGAAATCGTCGAGTTCATTCTGAACTGGTAGGAGGAAATACCGCTTTCGTCAACTCCCATTTTCCCAATTATTTCGGTAATTTCATTCCGTGTTTCAAAACTCGCCGCCTGACTGACCATTTGGAGTGAAGCAGCCCAGCAGTACTTTGATTCACCCTGGCCATAATACGGCATTTCGAATGGCCCGGCGCTGGCTGGCGGTGTTTTGCCCACCAGCCATTCGATAAATCCGCCCGAGAAATGTTCCATCGGAAGCACGGCGTAAAGTGTACCGTTTATCGTCCTAACACTGCATGCTATCATTTCCTTCGCACCGTCAGCTTCATCGATATAACCGCCGAATATCATTGTAGAATCGGCTTCACTCATATCTTCGGACAGCGGAACACGGAGTTCAACCGGTTTATTGAAACTGGTTACATCGCCAGTACAATTGACTACTACTCTGGTTACCCGGGAATCTTCTTCCCCATAACCGGCGGGATCCATATCACGTATCGTGAATGTGGCTTTTTCATTAACAGCGTTTGCAGGAAATACAACACTGATTCCGTTTGAAAGAACAATAGCAGCGCCCTCAACACCGATTTCCTTTGATATTGTCTCACGTGCAGTGTTACCACCGTTATCACCATCATCAGGACCGACAGGGTCGGAACTATTTTTTGAACAACAGAATCCAAGAATAAAACTCAACATTAACACAAAAACTGCACACAATTTATTTTGATACACAGATACTCCTTATTTAAATAGTTTTAACATTCTTCGGTGCGGATAAACGATGTTTCGTAAAAAGTCGAATATATCTACGTACCGATAAAAAGGGTTTCCAATCAAATTTTAAACGCACGTAATGGTCGGAGAGATTCAAAATTATTGTTTCGGAGCCGATTCT
>JAFGMP010000298.1 GCA_016927495.1 Candidatus Latescibacterota bacterium
CATCTTACCATTATGGACTTTAAAGATTTTTGTATAAAAGAAGGTATTACTATCACACGGGAGGAATATTTCATGCTCTGTAAATGGAGATATTCCCCTCTTGTCAATCCCTTGGCAAATTTGCTGGCGCTTAACGGAATGTTTGTAATTAAAAAAGGGTAATCATAGGAGGAAAGTCATGATATACGGAGATATCACACAAACCATAGGTAATACCCCGCTCGTGCAACTTAACAGAATGGCTGTCCCAGGCGCGCGGGTCGTGGTAAAATTGGAATCATTCAATCCTCTTTCGTCGGTGAAAGACCGTATCGGCCTAAGTATGATCGAAGCTGCTGAAAGAGCGGGAAAAATCGACAGAAAAACCATAATTGTCGAACCGACATCGGGAAATACAGGAATAGCGCTGGCTTTCGTCTGTGCATCGCGCGGGTATCGTTTGATCCTGACTATGCCGGAAAGTATGAGCATAGAACGGCGAAAACTTCTGGCGTTTCTCGGTGCGGAACTTGTTCTTACCCCGGCATCGAAAGGTATGAAGGGGGCAATTGAGAAAGCAGAAGAAATTGTCTCCTCAAAACCGAACTCGTATATGCCACAGCAGTTCAATAATCCGGCAAATCCTGAAATACATAAAAAGACTACCGCAGAAGAAATATGGAGCGATACAAACGGTGAAATCGATATTTTTGTTGCGGGTGTAGGTACCGGAGGCACAATTACCGGGGTGGGAGAAGTATTGAAGCAGCGAAAACCTTCAGTCAAACTTGTGGCAGTGGAGCCGGCCGATTCACCGGTACTATCCGGCGGGTCTCCCGGACCTCACAAGATTCAGGGCATTGGGGCAGGTTTCATCCCGAACGTCATGAACACCGAACAGATAGATGAAGTATTTACCATAAGTAACGAAGATGCTATGGAAACGTCCCGACGCCTTGCCAGGGAAGAAGGAATACTTGTGGGAATCAGTTCCGGAGGAAATGTCTATGCGGCCATTGAAATTGCCAGGCGTCCCGAAAACAAAGGAAAACTCATAGTAACAATTGCGCCTTCGACCGGAGAACGTTATCTTTCCACTGAGCTTTTTGAAAACGTTCAGATGTGAGATAACTTCTTCAACGGTTGTATTTTCGTGAAAGAGGCGCTATGGATTCCTATCTGTCGGTAGCAAACGGAGTGGGAATGTGGATTGCCTGCTCCGCTATTATTGCAGTAGTTATATTCCAGGCAATACGTCTTACCATGATTTCGTTTAAAGCAGGCACACAAATCGGGTTGTCCCATAAGGTAATGGTGCAGGCGCTTAGAACGGGAATTATTTCAGCGATTGTCCCGTCAATAGCTATTCTTATCGGTGTCGCAGTGCTCATACCCAGGCTTGGAGTTCCGTTTCCATGGATGAGGCTATCGGTCATAGGGTCGGTCATCTACGAGTTGTTTGCAGTTGAGATTGCGGCAACCGCCATGGGACTTCCGGACAGTACCACCGCATTCAATGGCACCGTGTTTTCCCTTGCCGTATGGACTATGTCGATGGGATTTATATTCTGTCTTTTATTTGTTGCTTTTTTTACCCCTAAAATGAAACAAATCAAAGATAAAATTGCCGGCAGCGATGAAGGCTGGATGACTGTAATGAACAGCGCTGCTTTTTTCGGCGCTTTCGGTTATTTATGGGGGAAACCGATTGCCGGAGGAGGATATCCGCTGATTGCGCTGATGGGCGGTTTTTTCTGTATGGTTGTTCTCCAGATACTTATCAGATACGGCAAACAGAACTGGATTAAAGAATTTGCGCTTTCGGTCGCGATAATTTTCGGGATGACGGTAATGGGACTGGCACATCACTATAATACCGTCGGAGGTTGATATGGATTCCAAACAGGCACTTTTAAATAAATATTTTATAGCGCCGGTGGAAAAAACGGGGAAATATACAATTCTTATCGCATGCGTCTGTCTTTTTTTACCGGGTCTCTATCTCTGGCTTTTTCACGGTTTTTTCCCGCCGGTCAATTCACTCATCGAGGCTTTGATCGGTGTTTGGTCATTCGCTATCGTTTTCAGTATTGTGGAACCGATCATTTACTTTTCGCTCATAGGTTTCGGGGGAACCTACATGTCGTTTCTGACCGGTAACCTGGTAAATCTCAGATTGCCGATATCCATAACGGCACAGCAGGTTGCAGGAACAACCGAAGGTTCGCCGGAAGCTGAAATCGTTTCGACTCTCGGAGTTGCCGGTTCGCTCATCGCAAGCCAGCTTGTTCTGACCGTTGGAGTTCTCATTTTTATGCCCATTATCCACAAGCTGAATCAGGCCGGAACATCAGTAACAGCAGCGCTTAATCATGTGCTTCCCGCTCTTCTCGGCGCAGTTGCAGGCATGTTTATATTCAGGAATGCAAAACTGGGAATCGCACCCGTTTCCATCGGTATTTTGGTGGCATTTATGTCTCCCAAACTGCCTTCATCCTATGCCATTCTGCCCCTTGTTATAATTTCGGTGCTCTCAGCACGGTTTATGTACTGCAAAGGATGGGTTAAATAATAAATATAACGACCGCAGTGGTCGCATTGATCGATCGTTTACATGTTCGAATGACTATGCAAAGCAAACCTGTTTGTCCGTCCGAATTGGTACGTTTTTTTTCAAATTAATCGACAAACACCCAGCTGAGGAAAAAATAAAAAAAATCATTAAACTTTTTCCCCGGTCAAACATCTAATATAAAAATAACAGACAAACGATAGTTGTTATATTATTCCAATTATTTTTGATAAATCAAAAAGGAGTTAAATACATGAAAGTTCCATATATAAACAATCCACGAAACAGAAATATTGTATTAATAATTTTACCAATCATTATAGTGACTATTTTTATTCTGGGTTTACAAGTGAGAAGCGGAGCATCAGATGTCACCACATATACCGTTACAAGTGGTGAATTCATGATTGATATCCGTGAAAGGGGCGATCTTGAAGCCACTTCGAATGTAATTGTTTCAGTTCCCAGCAATGTGTACCGTGATATCCGCATTAAAGCGCTGGTTGCAGATGGATCAACCGTAAAAAAGGGTGACCTTCTCGTTCAGTTCGACACCAGTGAAGCCGAAGAAAATGTAACCGAACGTAAAGACCGGCTCGAAACCGCTCAAAGGGACCTTGAGAGTACTGTTGCGAGGATTGAATCCAACATGCAGGAGTTGAATAATAACCTGAAAAACCAGCAATACTCCTATGAACAGGCAAAAATTCGATACGACATGATGAAATTCGAGGCTGACTCGAGAAAACGTGAAGGTGAAATTAATCTGAAAACAGCCGAATTGTCGTTAAAACAGGCTGAAGCAAGGATAGAATCCCAAAAAATTGTGGACAAAGCGGACCGTGCAAAAGCCGAGGTGAATGTAAAACGGGCTGAAATGCGCTATAATCAAAATATAGACCAGTTGAACGCTCTTACCATAGTATCCCCCAAAGATGGCATTGCTGTATTGCAGGAAGTGTATAACCATTCAGCCAGAACCAGCGAAAAGGTAAAGGTGGGTGACACTCCCCACAGGGGTATGCCCCTCGTAATTATCCCGGACCTATCAAATATGATCATCAAAACATCGGTGAATGAAGTGGATATCCAGAGGGTGAAGAACGGGCAGAAAGCCGTTATTACTCTCGATGCAGTCCCCGGAGTGACATATACAGGAACAGTTACCGGGATAGCTACATTAGCCCGCAGGGATGAGGGTACGGATGTGAAAGTGTTTGATGTCGAAATCAACATGGACAATACCGACGAAAACACCAAACCCGGTATGTCTGCCCAGTGTGCTATTATTACCGATAAAATATCTGATAAATTATTTATTCCGATCGATTCGGTGTTTGAAAGGGACGGCAATACTGTAGTTTATGTTAAAAACGGAAGTTTTGATGAACGGATTGTAAAGGTCGGAAAAAAGAACAGTAATTACATTATTATCGAAGACGGCCTCAAAGAGGGTGAAGAGGTTGCCCTAATCGACCCGACAATTCCGCTCAAAGACATGAGTTCCGGCCAGCCGTTAGCTGTAAACAAATGATAATAATCTTCAGAAATGACAACTGACAAATAATCCATGACACTATCGCATGGGCTGACCCCTGTAAAAAATAGGTATATTCTCGTACACGCTGTACAGGTACAGAGTGACGAAATCCCTCATGAGCCCAACAACGACAGGGACGAATAGTTATCTTAAGAATGCATCTTAGTATTAGACCCGACATACCCCCTTCTAAAGGTGGGTAATGGGTGAAAATGAGGGACTATATGAGAGCGGTACAAAGATTGGAGGCAGATCAGTAGATTAATGGTGAATCATATTACGGTCTGCGGACAACGCGGAAGCCAAAGATACCATACTTTTCGGATGGTTTGCACCAGAAACGGTTCGCCGAACGACAACCTGCGGCAGTATTGCACCAGGACCCGCCGCGTATCACCCGATCAGTACCCGACGTTGGCCCTGCAGGATCAGCAGATGGTGATGACTTATAGTAGTCCTCGGCATACCAGTCATTACACCATTCACCGATATTACCATGCATATCATACAAACCGAAGGCATTCGGTTCCTTTTCTCCTACTATATGAGTTTTTTTGTTTTCAAGTCCCCAGTTATATAAATACCACCCCGCATTGTCCATGTCCAACGATTTTGCTCCTAAACCTTGAAGATAATTCCCCGTATAAAAACACGTTTCCGTTCCCGCCCGACATGCATACTCCCACTCCGCTTCGGTCGGCAACCGGAATCCGTTCTTGCTGAAATCACATACCCACGTGCCTTCGTCATAGCATCGTTCCAGTCCAGCAGCATCACTCAACTTATCACAGAATCTAACCGCATCAAACCAGCTTACAGTATATACTGGGTAATTATCACCTTCTCCGTAGATGTTTTCAGGAATAGAACCAATAAGTGCCTGATATTGCTTCTGTGTTATTTCAAATATGCTCATTTCAAAAGCAGACAAGGTTACTGTGTGGACAGGTTTTTCAATTGTATTGTATCCAAAGTTTTCCATATTACCCATACGAAAAGTACCGGAGGGTATCGGGGCAAAGGTGATTCCCTTGATGGTATGGAAATTGTTTATAGTGGATAGCTTTACAACAAAATCATATCTTTCACCATCTATGAGAACAATCCCTGACTCAGAATAAGTAACAGTTTTATCGCTCTTTATTTCAACACTCCATGTAATATCAGTTTTTTTAAACACAGAAAATCTTTGACTGTTAAGGATACTTTCTGAAATAGTGCCGGTATGAGAATTACTTAATCCTCCATCCAGTAGCAACATTTTTTTCACTGTAGCCATACCATCTGTGCTTAATTTGTATAGGAAAACTCCCGCGCTGACCTGATGACCGTTTTTATCAAGCGCATCCCAGAAAACTGTATATGAACCTGCCGCATAATATCCTTCGACAAGCGTTTTTATATGTTGTCCAATGATATTGAACACATCAAGCCTGATATTACAAGGATTTTCGATTATGAATGGAATTGTGGTTACGGGATTAAACGGGTTCGGGTAGTTCTGCCGGAGAATAAAAGATTCGGGCGAAACCGATGATTCGGTGTCATCGTTCACCGAGGTTGTTAAATCAATACGATAATTCCCGTTTTCGTCGGTGACAGTAGTATAGAATCTGCTCGAATCGGTTTCCATAGTGAAGGTTACTTCAGCCCCGGATACAGGTTTACCGGGAGTGCTGGTGATTGTACCCGCGATATAGCCGAAACATGTGAGCGGATGCAGAACAAAACAGAAGGTAAAAGCTGCGTTGAGACTGAACCTGGAAATTGAATACATTTTCTTTTTCCCTTAATACTATTCACGTTGAAACGAATATGTAGATTTGTACATTTTTGCAGGGGCAACTATCATGGTTACCCCTGCATGTATCCGCAGCAGCACTGTTTCAGTAAGCTCTTTTCTTATTTAGCGAGAAGCATACGGTTCGCTGTTGTTATACCATTCATCGTGAGACGTGAAAAATACACACCGGAAGACACAGACCGCCCAAACGTATCGCAACCGTTCCAGACTACCGTGTGCATGCCGCCGGCAAGCTGCCCGTTGACAATCTCACGAACCTTTCGACCGGTGATATCGTATACCGTAAGTGTTGCCTTTCCTGCTTCCGGTAGTGTGAACGAGATGGTCGTTGCAGGATTGAACGGATTCGGATAATTTCCGGTTATAGCAAATCCGGCAAGTGGTTTTTCGTTTACAGCCGTCAATTTCTCGAAATTACCCGGTTCGAAATCCACGGTGTAAATAGCATATTTATCTCCGTTGCGAACTCCATTATTTAAAATCCATGGGTAGCTGACTGCAAATGCTATCTTCCTGCCATCCGGCGACCACGA
>JAFGMP010000299.1 GCA_016927495.1 Candidatus Latescibacterota bacterium
AAATCTCCAGCAGCAGAACAGTCTCTATATGCGGTGTGTGGGGAGACATGTCGAATGCTCTGACCTGCCTGATTTTGTAACCGGCCATAGCAAGGATTTCGAGGTCGCCCGGCAGTGCCTTGATATTGCATGAAACATACACCATCCTTGGGATCCGTATGCGGACAAGCTGATCCATGGCTCGGGGGTGAATGCCTGCACGGGGTGGGTCGCAAATAACCACATCGAACGCGTCCATGCTTTCATCGAGAATTTTCTCGACATTGCCCGAAATGAAAGTGCAGTTTGAAATACCATTTAGTTTGGCATTCCTTCGGGCATCGGTTACTGCGTCTTCAACAAGCTCAATCCCGGTTACCGAAGCGGCATCTTGCGCACAATACAGCCCGATAGTCCCGGTCCCGCAATAAAGGTCGAACAGATTCTGGGAACCGTCAAGACGGCAAAAAGACCGTATGGTATCATATAAATTCTTTGCCTGCATGGTATTGGTCTGGAAAAATGAATCCGGTGATATTGTAAATATTTTTTCGCCGATACGGTCGGTTATAAAGCCGTCGCCACTCAGGATTTCTCTTTCATCTCCTGTCACAACACTTCCCATACCGTAATTGATGCATCTGATTACCGTGCTGATCTCAGGAATGTTATCGGTAAGAAGTTCAGCAAATTGCCCGGCAGTATCGAAATCCTCACCGGAGGTGACTATATTTACCATAAGGTCGCCGGTCTTTTTACCGTCACGTACCACAAGAAAACGAAGAAGTCCCTCATGTGATTTAAGACCATATGCAGAGAGGTTGTGTTTTTGTGCAAATTCACGGGTTACCTGAACAATAAGGTTTGACAGTTCAGATTGCAGATGGCATCGCTCCAGATCAAACACGCTGTCATACCGTCCGGCAACATGCAATCCAAGTTTTATATGTACATCTTCATTCGGCGGACAGTCGAATGAAAATTCCATTTTATTGCGGTAAAAAAAGGTGTCGGGCGAGGGGAAAAACTCAATGTCTTCAACCGGGTCGATCCCCGGTATCGATCCAAGAGCAGATTTGACCATTACGGTTTTAAGACGGCATTGTTTACTATAAGGAACATTTTGCCAGATACATCCCCCACATTGACCGAAATGGATGCATTCTGCCGGAATACGTTCCACAGCCTTTTCGATGAAACGTTCGAGATGAACACGAGCTTTGTGACGCCTGATGCTTCTGATACAGACATCGATAACATCGCCGGGTAGCGCACCTTTTACCTCTATGGCTCTTCCCTCTATTTTTGCATAACCTAGGCCTTTTGGCGTAAGACGCTCAATCTGGACTCGTTGTATATCGCCACGTTTCATAAAAGCTATATAGTCCTGGTTTTTCTATGTTCACAAAAGATTTGATAAAACAAAAAAAATTATACGTATTGTTTTATTGAAATGTGTCCGGTGTACTCTGTACAATCTTGTGTATCAATCCTGAAGTAAATGGGAATTCAATATGTTATCCGGATCGAGTTCATGTTTTAATGATTTAATTACGGCCAGTTCCTCTGCTGAAAACATCGATGCAATCCCCTGTTCAGCAACAGAACCCCATTTCACCGGATATTTCCCGCCGAGAGCAAGTGACATTTTCGATATTGCGCCGACAATACTGTCTGTTCTGCAAACAATATGAAATTTTCCCATGAGCGGGTGACCTGTGACCGGAATATCGGGAAATGACGTACAACAACGTTCTACAAAAGTTTCAGATGCGGAAGGTGGTACGGACACGGTATAAAATCCTGTATCGACAAACCGCTTCGATACACTGCGGCGGTAACTATTGAATTCACCGTCTACATTTTCTTCGGTAACTTCCCGGGGTGAAACAGATTCCATTATTTCTTTACACTGCCGGACGGTTTTTGCGACAAGCTGTTCCATACCGTCAATACCGACACCGACAGTAACCATACCGTTATAACCATCGGGAGCAACATATTCCAGGCTTGTTACGTACCTGAGTTTTTTAATCAGACTGAGTGCCTCGATAAGTTCATAGGAGCCTTTATCAAATCGTGCGGTTATATATATTTGCCTTTCGGGAAGAAGACGCACCTTAATTATCAGCTCGGAAGCAATGGCGAAAAGCCCCATAGTGCCGCCGAGAAACCATGTACAGTCGTAACCGGTAACATTCTTGGTTGTTCTGCCGCCAAAGGTAACGATCTTGCCTGAAGACGATATACAGCGCACACCGATTACCGCATCTCGGAATGCTCCGTAATACGTTGAAGACAATCCCAATGAACCAGCCATATAGGCGCCCCCGACTGTAGCAGTGGTACCCGAAGTTATATTCAGAGGAAGCAATAGGTTTGCTTCACGGGCTTGATTGACAGCAAGATCAACTATCGCACCCGCCTGAGCGACCATAACAAAGTCCGATGAATCGATTTCTTTGATACCTGACAATCCTGCTATAGAAACCGGAAGTGCAGATAAATTTTTCGGGGCAACCGGATATATCCCTCCACCTACAATACAAATTTTGTGCTTTTCAAAAGCTGCCAGTCCTACAGTTTCACAAAGATTTTCTTCACTCGAGGGAACAATCAACGGAGGATCTGTAGTTTTATTTATTTGTGAGGAATCAAGTAAACTTTCATACTGAGAGAACACTGTATCCTGTATCATTTTTATCTCTGATAAATTGAAGTACGGTTTATTTTCACGATAACGGTTATTTTGTCATAATCCATTTTTGTACGAACTGTTGTTGATTATCGTATCGTAAGAAAAAAGGCAATATCCCAAAAGTCCCATATTACGGGTAAGAGTAATCTGTTCCGAGGCTTTTCGGGCATCCATCATATATAAAGCTATGCCGCCAATAACTTTTTGTCTGTCAACTTTTTTTAATGAATAGTTCAATATCTTGCTGAAATCGTTGTTTTCCGGAAAGTAGCTCATAGTCACAACAAAATCAACCACACCTTCGTTCAGCCAGCCGGCCCAGTTCTGTCCATATTCAAAATAAGCTTCATCAGGATGCGGTTTTACTGCGGCAGACAGTTTAATGTTTTTGTTAAGCAGTTTAATACGGCGGGCGATATCTTTTACATTGCTGTCAATCAATTCGACCCTGTAATCGGCCCATTTTTGTAAAATCTTAAGATCGGGATCTATTTCGCTATTACCGTTTACAATATCGATAGGATCGATACCAAAACGCATTTTAAATTTATTTCTGCATACAACGTTGAAATCATAATCCCGCCCCGGATAGCGAACATAATCCAGATGCACTCCATCCACATCATAATTCATGGTCACTTCACTTATTATACGTGAAAGATACAACCTGACCGATTCAAGTCCGGGTGACAGGTAACGTCCCTCGACCGTTGAGCTGGCAAATGATTGAATACTGGCTGTGCCCGTGTCAAGCCCGTTTCTGGAAACCATAAACCATTCGGGATGTCTGTTTACCGGATGTTGTGGATCAACCGGCGATTCCGGCGATGACCATGTCAGATACATATTAAACCAGGCATGAACCTCGATACCCCTGCTGTGAGCTTTATCGATTAATTCTGCAAGGGGATCGAAAGAATCAGAAATATCAGGATAATTTTCAGGTCCGGGGGCAAAACGACTTTTATAATATGCATCTCCTCTGCCGCGGATTTGAACAAAAAGTGTATTGAAATTATTACGATCGGCAAAATCCACAAGTTGACGAATACTGTCAGGTTTGACAATATTGTTACGTACAACCCACAAACCGCGTACTTCCGAAAAAGCGCTTCCGGGAAATACCAGGACAAATACAATAACAACCAAAAGCAAAAATATGCAGATATTCATGCGCTTACAAGAAAAGGGTGCGGATTCGTATGTCCCACACCCCTTTAATCTGTCTGTATGTAAAAATGACATTTACACTTACTCAGGTTTGTCCTGGTTATCCTTGTCTGCGGACTTTTTTTCAGTGTCCTCTTCAGGCTGATCCGTTGAAGTTTCCGATTCCACAGTCTCTTCTAAAGCCTCAGCCTTTATTTCTTCTTTATTTTTCTCAGTATCAGCATCCTCAGTTCCGGATGTTTCATCTGCAGAAGTGTCAGCAATTACTTCTCCGGTATCATCTTTCGTTTCCTCAACTCTCGCCGTTCCCTCGATTTTTACTTCTTCAGAAGTTTCAGGAGATATTACAGGCTTTTTCGGAGTTTTTGATTTTTTAGCTTTTGATTTTTTTGTCGTTTTGCTTGTAACTTCTTCTCCGACAAATTCAATCATCGATACGGGAGAATTGTCACCTGGTCTGAAACCCAATTTGAGTATACGAGTGTAACCGCCAAAACGATCCGAATACCGAGGCCCTAATTCATCAAACAGTTTTTTAACAGCAATTGAATCTCTCAGACGCGATAATACTATCCTTCGCGCATGAAGATCGCCGCGTTTGGCAAAAGTAACCATTCTTTCAACAAACGGCCTGACTTCTTTAGCTTTTGCGTCTGTTGTTCTAACTTTGCCATGTATTATGAGTGAAGCCGCGAGATTCGCAAGCATTGCTTTTCGATGTCCCCTGCGTCTTGATAGCTTACGGCCGCTATGTAGATGCCTCATCTATTGTTGTCCTGCCTTTCTCATTTTCTGAAATTTGGCCAGTTCGTCGTCATAACTCGAAACATCAAGTCCGAATGACAAATTCATAGAAGTTAATACTTCACCAAGTTCACTCAACGATTT
Source organism: Candidatus Latescibacterota bacterium (assembly GCA_016927495.1). Classification (GTDB taxonomy): domain Bacteria; phylum Latescibacterota; class Latescibacteria; order Latescibacterales; family Latescibacteraceae; genus JAFGMP01. The sequence goes on from JAFGMP010000299.1 coordinate 4,736, forward strand.
ACGGCCAAAGTTACGGTATTTGAGCATATCCTGCTCGCTCCTCGTAACCAAATCCCGGATATATTTTATCCCGGCGGCTTTGAGACAATTTGAAGACCGAACAGACAATTCCATTTCTTCTACCGGCATATCGAGCAATTGAGCGATCCTGATTTTTTCTTCATTAATCGAATCATCAGACACCTCTTCGAAATCTTCTTCAAAATTGATAAAGAGTTTCAGGTGGTCGGTCAAAATTTTAGCTGCAAAGGCTAAAGCATCAGCCGGTATAATTGTTTTATTTGTCCATATCTCAATGGTAAGTTTATCATAATCGGTTTTATGACCGATACGAGCATTGCCAACATGGTAATTGACCTTGCGGATAGGGCTGTAAATCGAATCTATCAAAATGGTATCTAAAGAACTGTCACCACGAGTTTTCTCATCAGCTGGAACATATCCTCTACCATCGTTGACTACAAAATCAGCCCGAAATACACCATCCTTATCAATCTGTGCTATATGATGATCCTGATTTACCACTTCAAATCTGGAATCAACGGCAAGATCACCGGCAACAAGTTCATGAGGACCATGTATATCGACAGAACAATGCACAGGATCATCAGAATGCAGTTTAATGTCGACTTCCTTGAGATTTAAAATTATCTCAGGAATATCCTCAACAACTCCCGGAAGTGTTGAAAATTCGTGATGTATATTATCAAAACTTATTGAATCTATTGCCGCGCCCTGAATAGAAGAAAGCAAAATACGCCTCAAAGCGTTTCCAATGGTAATACCAAATCCACGTTCGAGAGGTTGTATTTCAAACTTTCCGTACGATTCAGTTAAGGTCTCTTCATCAACATCAATGCTCTTTGGCATATGAAGACTTTTCCATTTCATGAGGTTTCACACCTTTCGAAAAGGAAATTACGATTATTGTTGTTTGTTTTATATATTGATTGCAATGTATAATTCGGCATCTTCTACTATATTTCCACACTTTCTGTTATTTGGAATAGTACTCGATCACCATGTTTTCATTAAGCTCTACCGGTATCATATCACGGTTAGGAACCATTGTTAAGGTGAAACTCAAATCCGGTCTTGATACCTCGAGATATGAAATAGCTACGTTTGACGACCCACCGACAGCGTCACGGAGTTGAGAATTATTCTGCATACTTTCTGTCACCTGTATTTTCATACCCGGTTTTACAAGATATGACGGAACATTGACAATCTTACCGTCAACCATTATGTGTTTATGTGTGACAAGTTGCCGTGCTTCTCTGATGGTGTGAGCAAAACCCGATCTGTATACCAGGTTATCTAACCTCGTCTCAAGAATCTGAAGAAGATTTTCACCTGCTACCCCTGATTTTGCCATCGCTTTACGTACATAATTACGAAACTGTTTCTCCAGAAGGCCATAGGTATATCGGAAACGTTGCTTCTCAAGGAGATGTCTGCCATAATCAGACATTTTCCGTGACATTTTTCCACCATGCTGTCCCGGCGGGTTTGGTCTTTTCTCCATGATACGTGCCGCTTTATCAGAAAGAGGGATACCAAGCCTTCTGGATTTTTTTACTATCGGGCCTCTGTACCGTGCCATATAGTATTGCCTCCATTCCACACTTCGATATTGTAATCAACTCGAAGGATGTAAACTCATTAGGTCTGAAAAAATTATTATCCAACCTTATTTAAAAAAATAAGTAATTACTTTTTAACCTGTCCTACACTCTGCGTCTTTTCGGGGGTCTGCAGCCGTTATGAGGAATAGGTGTCACATCTTTGATCGCTGTTATTTCAAGCCCTGCAGCCTGAAGAGATCGTACCGCAGCTTCGCGACCTACACCCGGTCCCTTCACCTCAACTTCGACCTTCCTGAGACCTAATGCTATTGCTTCCTTCGCAGAATTTTCTGCTGCGGTTTGAGCTGCAAAAGGCGTGGATTTACGTGACCCTTTAAAACCGACTTTGCCGGCGGATGACCAGGAAATCGTATTTCCATTCATATCAGTAATGGTAACGATCGTGTTGTTAAATGTTGCTTTAACATGAGCCATCCCTCGCGGGTCAACTTTTTTATCCTTTTTTTTGGTCCGTCTCCTTGGTGCTGCCAATCCGGATCCTCCTGTTCTAGTCTGTAACAGTTATAGTATTATTAGATTTATTGTTAAGAATCAATAATTGTTCATACATAATGATTTTTTTAACAATAAACCGGTAAATATAAATTTCCTTAGTTACTTTTTCTTACCTGCAACTGTACGCCGCGGACCTTTTCTCGTACGGGCGTTTGTTCTCGTTCTCTGGCCGTGAACCGGCAGGCCGCGACGGTGTCTTAAACCACGGTAACTGCCAATATCCATGAGCCTTTTTATGTTCATAGTAATCTCACTACGGAGTTCACCCTCAACCTTACAATCGCCTTCGATTACACGACGAAGATTGCTGATTTGTTCTTCTGTGAGACTCATTACCCGCGAATCATCCGGAATTTGAGCTTTTTCACAGATATCCTTCGCTAACGAATGTCCTATACCGAATATGCGGGTAAGCGCAACTTCAGTTCTTTTTTCCCTTGGCAGGTCAACCCCTGCTATTCTCGCCACGT
>JAFGMP010000300.1 GCA_016927495.1 Candidatus Latescibacterota bacterium
AAACAAAAAATAATACCATTGTTTTTTTTGATATGAAAACCTGCAACTAACATTTTTATTTGTTTTTATTAAAAAAAATATATTACATTACAAACATACCCTATACACTTTTTTCGAGCTATTATTCTTCATAATTCTTACAACATAAAAATATTTAAGGAGGAGTATGTTATGAAGTACCTGTGGCACAGTTTGTGCGTTTTGCTTGTTTTGAGTGTCCTTGCCGTTCCTTTAACGGCACAGGGACAACCGACAAGCGACATCAAACAGATTTATCCGAAAATGTATCCGGCAGGCGGCCTTATCTGGAGTGGAATCAACACTCAAAATACTTGCTGGAACAAAATATGCGAAGATCCTCAGGGAAATATCTGGTTCAGCGGTGGCGACCATTGGGGAACGGACCGCCGCGGCGGGATGTTCGATGGTCGTTACGAACGCCCATGGGGATACGGAAACACAACTGTATGTTATTACGATCCCAAAAAAGACGAAGCGTATGTAGCCTATGAACTTGACCGTGCAAGCGCATTGTTCTCCAATGCCGAAACTGCGGGGCATGGTAAAATTCATGCAAACATCCAAAGTGATTCGGAAGGCTGCATCTGGACTGCCGGTTATATGGGTTCATCCTACGATCATGAGTTTAACAGCGCTTATTATCCGAAAGGATATGCAGGAGGAGCAGTTATCAAATATGATCCAAAGACGAAAGATATCGACTATTATGGCGTTCCCACTCCCTATGGTGGCCAGGTTGCCGTGTATCTCGATGAAAAACGGGATACTGTCCACGGTTTCTCTGTCGACCGGGGCAGATACTGGCGCATCAATTACAAAACGATGGAACTCAAGCGGTATGAAACCAACGGCCGTTTTGGCATCCGTGAAATGATAACGGACCATAATGGCATGTGCTATTTTGCCAATGAATTTGATGGATTGACAAAATTCGATCCCGACACGGAAACATTCACCGACCTCGAGATCACTATTCCCGGTCTCCGTGCATCAGTCGTATCATCGAAAAACGTCATTTACGGTATTTGTCCGAAAGGTTTTGTGTGGAGCTATGACACAAAATCCGGAAAGGTTGAAGAGTTCGGCCATGTGGTTCAGGTTCCGGATGAAAATGTGTATACACCGAATATTGCGCTCGACGAGCAGTGGGGCAGGCTCTACTTTATCGCAGGCGGCCATGGAGTAACACTCGCCGGAATGCCGATTCTCACCATTCTCGACCTCAAAACGAAAAAATTCTACTGGCCGGGCAAGGTTGATATCGATGGCAGTTACGGTGCTGTTGTGGCACGTGACCACAAGGTTTATTTCGGCGTATATGCCTATGAGCAGAAAAACGGAAGGCGAGTCAAAGACAATGAGGGTAATGAAAACAGGAGAAATTATCTCGTCAGGTATGATCCACCCAAGAACCTGGAGGATTTGAAGTAATGAAAACCAGAACTTGCATAATATGGATTTTGAGTGTTCTTGCAGTGCTGGCATGGGTTGCGGGTGCTCATGCCCAGAGAGCCGGAGATATGGACAGCGGTAGTATTCTGCGGCATTATCTCATCTCAAACGGCCCGAAAGGCCCGATACACGGCGGTGAAAGCGCTGTCACCGATATGATCCTTATGGATGACGGCTGGGTGTATGGCAGCACGGAAGCGACATGGGGTGCAAATGCATGCCATCTGTTCCGCACGGACGGCGAGGAAAGCCAGCATGTCATAAATGTGACAGAGGAAATCCCGGGTCAGCCGAAGGTAAGCGATATGGACATCGGCCCGAAAGGCGAACTCATCGGAGTTACCACCACCTATGACGAGGTATTCGACGACGAGAAAAACACTTACGAGGGCGGCCACCTTTTCTCGTACAGCATCGAAACCGAAGCATTCATCGATTACGGCGTTATGGTAGCCGGTCAGGGTATCAACTGTGTGGCGGCAGATACGCTGCATACCCGTATCTATGGTGTGACTTATCCCTCAGGCCATTTGTTCGCCTATGATTACAGCACCAGAAACGTCAAGGATTTCGGGGAGGTCATGACCCCCTGGCGTGTCAAGGATCTTGGCAGGGTATCATGGCGCGGTGTCCCCAAAGTGCTTATGATCGACGACGCCGGCACCGTATATTTCTCAACCTACATGGATGTTAAAAACAAACGTATGGGCGGCCGTATTTTCAGGCTTGCCTACGGCGACGAGAAACCGGTTTTCACCGGCGCGGTTGTTCCCACCCAGAAAGGTATGGATGACGACCCGGTTTACGAAAACACCATTGCTTCGGCAATCAAAGCAATGGACGGCGGTTTCTGGTGTGGCACGAGTGTGGACGGTTTCCTGTTCAAATTTTATCCATCCACCTCGACGGTCATCAACAAGGGCAAAGCATTCCAGTACTGGAATCTCCGTTCGCTGGCCTACGGCGGCGACGGCAGACTGTATATGCTCGGAGGCCGTGACTACGACAACTCCTGGCTGCTCTGCTACGACACCATGACCGGCTCAATCGACTGCCTCGGCTGGCCGACACATACCACGCAGATGGGTGTGATCTGCCGTGACAAAGAGGGCAAAATCCTTATGGCGGAGAACCTCCGCAACTCATACATATGGGTGTACGGCCCATCGGGCAGGCTCGGTATTCAGGGTGAAGCTATCATCCAAAGATCGGGTGCAGGCGGCGAGGTCAGGCAACCGTAACGCTGAAAAAAGTCAATGTGGTAAAAAAAAACGGGAGTGGAGGGGATTGCTGCTCCCGTTTTTGGTTATTTTTAATTTCGGAGTTATCATGAATTCTCCCCTTACCATCACCGTGCTTCTCGACGCAAAAGAAGTAAATGCAATATACACAGCGGAGATGCCGATTAGAAAATTATTGGAGTTGGAATAATTCTAAAAAAGTAGCAATTGTTGATTTGGCAAAAAACAGGCGCTTTTCTTTCTATTCTGTAGAAGTGGATAATGTTTTATCATTACCCTCACCCCCTAATCCCCCTGCTATGATAAAATCAAGGTAAAAAAGGGATAAGAGAAATACTAAAGGCAAGAGATTTTCTCCCATTCACCATTTAGGACATTAAAACGAAAACCACCATGAATCTGCTAACCACACAAATCAAACATGATATAGAGAACGGCATCATAGAACACGCGTTACGGGGACACTATGAAACGGCAGCAAACAGCATAATCCAAATCATCGACAAACTCTACGACGCTATCCCGGATAACAAACGTATCTCCTACGGCAGAGTCTTCACGGTTAAAACCCTGACATCATATCTTCACACACGGTTCGCCGAAACAAATGCCCCGGTGTTAGAAATCGCATCCGCATTATTCGTTCAAAGCGAAGATTATAAGGTCAAAGGCGTGTCGTTGGGATTGCTTTCGTTGTATGGGCTCCATGATTACCCGCCGGTACTGCCGTACTTCGAGGAGGGCGCCGCATCGTACAACTGGGATGTTCGTGAAATGGCAGCGATTTTCTTTCGAAAATTGATTAAGAAGTATCCCGACGCCATGAAAGACTTTTTGATGCGGCTCGCTCAATCCGAAAATGCTAATGTCCGGCGGTTTGTAGCAGAAACCCTTCGCCCGGTGCAGGAAAACAGGTGGTTTTACAGGCAGCCGGACTATCCGCTGTCGGTGCTGAGACTGATGTTTCATGAAAGTAACCCCTATCCGCGCACATCTGTGGGAAATAACCTGAGCGATCTTGCACGGCGGCTTCCCGAACTGGTGTATTCTCTGGTCGAAGAACTTGTCAAAAGCGGTGATAAACATTCCTGCTGGATTGCCTGCCGGGCATGCAGGAATCTCGTGAAAAAAGAACCGGTACGGGTGATGGATGTGCTTGGGGTGGATGAGTATAAGTATAAGAAGAGGGTGTATGTGAGGGGGGATTTGGAGAGAGGTTAAGTTATGAGCTTTTTTATAAAAGGCACTAATGTATATTATGTACAATTACATTTAAAGTTAGGACGTCCAAAAATATTCATGCGTGTGATTTGTTATTGAAATTTATCCTTTTTTAGCAAATATGAAAAGGACATCTACTGCAAGTTTTTTATTTATTTGATTCGTTATTCTCATTTTTACTTCTGGATGAATGGGATCCAAATGATAAAAGCATTGTCTCCTTTCGAATATGCTATATCATATATTGATGAGCTTATTTCAGGTGCATAATCATCAAGTATTCTCTTAATGTTATTTAAAAGCGTGGTGAAAAACCCCCTTTATTATCGACTACAAAAGTAAATAACAATTGACACTTACCATGTAATAAATTATATATTTAATAATATCAAACATGGAGATAATTCATGAAGCCAAAGAAACGACAGAAATCGCATCCGATTTTTCAGTATTTCAACAT
>JAFGMP010000301.1 GCA_016927495.1 Candidatus Latescibacterota bacterium
AAATTTAAAAATGGGAGCATCCGGATCTTTATTGATCGCCACAATCACATCTGATGTCTTCATTCCGGCAATATGCTGTACTGCGCCTGAGATTCCACATGCGATATACAGTGTCGGTCTGACCGTACGTCCGGTCTGCCCGACCTGATGGGAGTAATCGATCCATCCGGCATCCACAACAGCCCGTGAAGCGCCAACTGCACCATTCAGCAGATCGGCCAGTTCCTGCAGCAGGGCAAAATTTTCGGGTTTATTCATACCCCGTCCCCCCGATACGATAACATTTGCATCGGCAAGATTGACTCCCTCTTTTGTCGGTATCCACTCAAGCACTTTTGTTTTCTGAGTTCTCTCCGAAAGCTCGATCTGTTCTTTAACCACCTCGATTTTATGTTTTTCACCTTTGAAAGGCATGGGAAAAACTTTGGGGCGGACTGTTGCCATCTGCGGCCGGTGTTTGGCTGATTTAATAGTCGCCATGATGTTGCCGCCAAAAGCGGGTCGGGTCTGGAGAAGGCTTCTCGAATCCTTCTCGATCGAAAGGTCAGTACAGTCGGCAGTCAGTCCTGTTCTCAGTTCTGTAGCCAGCCCTCCTCCGAAATCGCGGCCGGTTGAGGTTGCGCCTATTAATACAATTTCAGGTTTATGTTTTTTAATAAGGGCAACCGAAGCATCGACATACGGTTTGGTACGATACTGCTCAAGCACGGGATTTTCGATGACAAACAGGCGGTCGATAGCATAATACGACAGTTCGTCGACCAGCTTGTTCACATCGTTACCCAAAATCATGCAACTCAGGTCAGTCCCGAGAACATCCGCAAGCTTTCTACCCTCGGCAACAAGTTCCAGCGAAACATGATGAACTCCCTTTCCATCAGGTTGAACATACACCCATATACCATCGTATTCATCAATATTTGCAGCGCCTGTCCGTTCGCTTTCGGGAAGTTCGATGGCATCGAATTTACATATACTTACACATATACCGCATAAAGTACACTTCTCATTAACCACAGCTTTACGGTCAACGAGCTCAAGTGCACCGAAGGGACATGCCTTAATACAGATTCCGCATCCCACACATTTTTCTATGACTATATTCAGTCCCATAACACTCCACGCAGATTTTACAAGTTCAGGGTACCGGATACTATTGAAAAACAGAGTTAAACTCAAAATCAGATTTGACTCTATTCTTTAATTTCTCCTACCCTTTATCTTCTCCGATTTACAACTTTCTATGTGATATTATTGCAATTTCATTTCAAGTAAAAGTACCGAAAGGCGTCCGGCAAGTTCATCTGTCTCACCCTGAAATATCTCTCCTCCCGATTTCTGCTCCGGCGAAAATATCCGTTCTACCCAGGTGGGAGACCCGTTCTGTCCGATTAATGCCGGATCTGCATGGATATCATCAGCTCGCCAGACCGGAATTTCTGCGTTTCGTGCCTTTTTCATTTTCAGTATCGAAGGTTGACGGGGAACATTGATATCTTTGACAACGGCAAGTAACGCAGGAAGTTTTGCCTCTACCCGTTCTCTTCCACCATCGAGAAGGCGTTCGACGGTTATTTTTCGCGTATCGGGATTAATATCCTCAACCTTCGAAACATAGGTGAGTTGAGTAAAACCGAGCCTGGATGCAATCCCCGGCCCGACCTGAGCGGTATCGCCGTCAATGGCCTGTTTTCCGGTAATTACGATATCCACATCTCCGATAGTCTCGATTCCCTTCGAAAGCGCGTAGGAGGTCGCAAGTGTGTCGGATCCGGCAAAAGCCCTGTCGGAAAGCAGCACAACATTGTCAACTCCCATCGCGAGGGCTGTACGAAGTATATCATCAGCCTGCGGAGGCCCCATGGTCAGTGCAGTCACCGAACCACCGCATTTCTCACGAATCTGAAGCCCTTCTTCAATCGCAAACTCATCAAAGGGATTGAGAATGGAAGGAACGCCATCCCGCATCAATGTATTCGTTACAGGATCGATCCGTACATCCATAGTATCAGGAACCTGTTTAATGCAAACCACAATTTTCATACACTATTTCCTTTAGCTATGATGGTATATTTAAAAAAAAATAATAAACCAGTTTGAATAAAAATGTACAATAAATGATCTATATTTGAGTTATAATATGAGTTTTTACTCCTACTCCCATTCAAACGTTCCAGGAGGTTTATTCGTCACATCATAAAAAACATAGTCTATCTGTCCGAGCGCCAGTATTCGTCCCGCAATCTCTCGGACACTTTCCTTGGGCATACGGTAAAATCGTGCGGTCATAACATCAGATGATTCAAGAGGGCGAATGACAACACATTCTTTTTCCCCATCGGTCGACACCGGAATGAGAACTACCGGCATTTGGAATATCTGTTCATAAAGCCTGTGTTCCCGTAAAACCTGCATAGCCAAATAATCGGCCTCACGGATAAGGTTCAGGCGATCTTTTGTCAGTGTTGCCGGCTTACTTTGAAGCGGTTTCAAGACACCTCCGCCAATTTTATAAATGACACGGTTTATGCCATCGATCTCATTCGTAATATCGGTAGAGAGAAGTTCGAGCTTTTCCCAGTCAAGTTCACCTTCTACCGCTGCGGGATGAGCATAGGTTCTGCTGTCACCCTGAACTCCGACGCTTTTTACCGGGATAACCAGAGAATTGTATCCGCTTTTACGAGTTTTCTGTTCCACCTGAAGGCCTATTGAAGAATAGTCTGTAGTGGATTCATTTCCGTTACCGCATAATACACGGACACCAAGTCCGGGGCCCGGGAATGGATGACGCCAAACAAGGTCATGTGGCAGACCGAGTCGTTCGCCTACTTCGCGGACTTCGTCTTTGTACAACTGGTCGAGCGGTTCCACAACAAGGCCTTTTGCTACCATTTCTTTTATCATATCGGTACGGTTATGGTGCGTTTTTATAACATCGGCGTGACGGGAACCCCCGGATTCGATGATATCGGGATAGAGCGTTCCCTGTCCCAAAAGCCAGCCATCCGGATCAAGATCGAGCGCCTCAAGTTCGCGATCTTTTACATAGATGAATTCATCACCGATTGCTTTGCGTTTTTCCTGAGGATCGGTGATCCCTTCGACCGCTCTAAGAAAATCATCGGTACGGTCAACGATGTGCAGATTATGAAATCCAAGTTTATCGAGGGCGGTTTTTACTCCCTCAGACTCGTTTTTACGCATACAACCGTTGTCGATGTGAAGACCGAGTACACGATCCTCACCAAGCGCTTCATTGAGCAGAGTGAACGTAACTGTCGAATCGACACCACCGGAAACGAGCAAGAACACATTACGGTTACCCACCCGCACTCTTATTTCGTTCATTTTTTCTTCGATATAGCTCTCCATCGACCAGTTCTTTTCGAGAGAGCACAGCGAAATGAAGTTTTGGAGTATCGTGTCACCGCAGGGTGTATCCTTTACTTCGGGATGAAACTGAAGGCCGTACATGCGACGGCGTTCGTCAGCAATCGCAGCGACAGGACAATCGTCCGACTTCCCTGTTACGGAAAAGCCCTCAGGGGGATTTACCACCGAATCGCCATGACTCATCCATACCTGTTCACGTTTACCTATCCTCTTAAAAAGGGGTGATTCCTGTATGACAGTGAGTTCGGCCCGTCCATATTCACGGCGTGTAAGACGCCTGACCTCGCCATTCAGAAGATATGCCATCAACTGCATCCCGTAACACAAGCCCAGTGTTGGTATGCCGGTGTCCAGTAGCTCTTTATTAAATGGCGGAGCATCTTCCGAATAGACGCTCGAAGGCCCGCCTGAAAGGATTATGCCGCCGGGGTGTCCAAGTTCCTCGACGGATATGTCCGGGTGAATTATATCGGCATATACACCGAGATGTCTCACACGTTTTGTAATGAGGTGAGCATACTGACCACCAAAATCAATAACCGATATTTTGTTTTCAACTTCCATTGTTCGTTTTTCTCTTTAAAAATCAATAACATTTAATTTCTAAGCCAGAATTTCCTCGTTTTGTATAAATGTGTCATGCCGCCAGACGGCATCGTCACGTTCGGGGTAATCGGTATTATAGTGAAGACCGCGTGATTCTTTACGGTGACGGGCGCTTTTTACAATGAGCCAGGCGCATATCGCCATATTTCTCAGTTCGATGAGCCCGTGCGACAATTTAGTCCGGCGATAATATTTACCGACTTCTTCACGAATGAGTTCGATCCTGTTCATGGCACGTCTCAACCTGAAATCACTCCTGACAATACCAACCAGATCCCACATCAGATTCCGAATATTGTTACGGTCATGCGATATGATTACCCATTCCTCAGGATTAAATGTCCCCCGTTCGTTCCAGTCGGGTATATCGGGCAGTTCTGAAGTCAACTGCCGTTTTTCAGCCACCATTTTTGCCGCCCGCTCTGCCATAACAACAGCTTCGAGTAATGAATTCGATGCAAGCCTGTTAGCGCCATGAAGACCGGTAAGCGCTACTTCTCCTGCGGCATAAAGATTTGAAATCGTTGTCCGTCCGTTCAAATCGGTTACCACTCCACCGCACATATAATGGGCGGAAGGTACAACCGGAATGGGATCTTTCGTTATATCGATATTGTATTTAAGGCAGGTTTCATAAATGTGCGGAAACCGTTTTTTCGTCGCATCGGAATCGAATCCGGTAACATCGAGATAGACACGGTCTTCACCACTGCTTTTAAGATAATGGTCAATGGTTCGTGCAACAATGTCCCGCGGAGCAAGATCCTTCATGGGATGATTTTCCATAAGACGTTGTCCGCTTCGGCTGACCAATACACCGCCATATCCCCTGACAGCCTCTGAAATTAAAAAAGAAGTACCGTCCGGCAGTAAAAAACTTGTGGGATGAAATTGCATAAATTCAAGGTTGCCGACTTTCGCACCTGCCCTGAAAGCCATTGCAATACCATCACCCGTAGCAATACCGGGATTCGTAGTATGCAAATAAACCTGGCCGACACCGCCGGTAGCAAGTATGGTAGTTCCCGACATATATGTTTCGACTTTACCGGTGGCTTCATCGAGTGCATACGCTCCGAAACAACTGACTGCTCTGGGTTTTGTGATAACCCCGAGATTATGTTCGGTCAGCAGGTCGACGGCAATATGATTTTCGAGACCGGTAATGTTCGGGTGCTCCATAACACGTTCAAGAAGCGCCCCTTCAATCTCACGGCCGGTGAGATCGTCGGTATGAATTATTCTGTTACGACTGTGGCCACCCTCACGTCCAAGCGAAAAGCCGCCGTTCTCTTTTTTTGTGAACCGGCATCCCCACTCAACAAGCTGCCGTATCATATCCGGACCCTCATTGACAACAGCGGTAACGACATCTTCACGGCAAAGTCCATCGCCTGCTGACAAAGTATCGGCAATGTGATGCTCTTTCGAATCATCATCACCTAAAGCACAGGCAATTCCACCCTGAGCATAATTGGTCGATGACTCGCTGTCGGTCTTTTTGGTAATGATTACAACACTGCCGTAATCCGCAGCTTTCAGTGCAAACGATAAACCTGCTATCCCCGAACCTATGACAAGAAAATCTGATTTGGTCATTTTTGTCTCAGTTTAATGGATAAAATTCAATCAAGAATCTAAAAATATAATAAACTTAATCCGGCCAAAAAAGAAAAATCGTACATTATATAGTATACTATAATTATATGAAAACGCCATACTGTGTATAACATACCCGTATCTGTATTATAAATCTTCTTCGGAACATAATGACCTTTACACAGCAACCGGTCATGATTATTTTAGTCAATTATACATAAAGGATCAATTACGCAAAATATAAATCGCACAACAAAAATATTTTCAGAAAGAGAGTATACTAATGAATCATTGTAGCTTTTTGATTGTCAGTTGCTGCCTGATCTTATTGTTTTTGAGTGGTTGTCAATCCAAATCAATTCAATTATGGAACGGGAAAGACTTTACCGGATGGGAATTCGTTTTAGCAAACGATGAAGCCGATGCGAAAGATGTATGGTCAATTAAAAATGGAGTCATTCATTGCACCGGTGTTCCCAATGGTTATATGCGAACTGTGTCCGACTATTCGGATTACACCTTATATCTGGAATGGCGCTGGGTGGAAGAACCGGGTAACAGCGGTGTTTTGCTTCACGCACAGTCACCCGACCAGGTCTGGCCAAATTGCATAGAGTGTCAATTACAGGCTGGAAACGCCGGTGATTTTGTACTAATCGGCTCCGGCAGTATCACGGTTGACGGCAAACAACACACCAATACCGAACGTTTCATGGTGATACGTAAAAAACAGGAAATCAA
>JAFGMP010000302.1 GCA_016927495.1 Candidatus Latescibacterota bacterium
ACACCGATGGATGAAGGTTTCTCAAGTGCACTGCGTTTAACGTTATCGGTATCGGGGTTTTAATGAAACAAATTATGAAAAAGGCTATTGAAAGCCTTGATGCGGATTATGCTGAAATTCGATTTTCCCGGTCTGAAACAACCGGTATTTCATATATGGGCGCCGAACTCGAAGATATAGGTACTACTTTTTCACTCGGTGGATGTATACGGATATGCATAAAAGGGGGCTGGGGATTCTCTTCATTCAACCGTATTGAAGATGCTGCTGCATGCGCAAAAAAAGCCTGCATGATGGCTGAACTCACTCAAAGCGATCGAACAATACTTGCACCCGTCAATCCTGTGGTGGCTTCGATAAAATGGGAAGGATATATTGATCCCTCTGCAGTTTCACTCGAAGAAAAAGTTTATTTAGTAAAGTCCTATAATGACCGTATGCTTAAAGCGAAGGACATCGTAACCACCAACTCCGTTTATCGTGACGGCAAAAAGACAACCTGGCTTCTGACGAGTGAAGGCACATATATTGAAAAAGAGGAAGTTCGTACCGGAGTAAGTCTTATGGCGGTTGCGAAAGACGGTGGCAATGTGCAGCGCGGCAGAAAATCTTTCGGTGACCAGCGAGGATATAAGGCTGTCACAGGTCTTGAAGGTGAAGTTGAAAAAGTCATAAAGGTAACCCGTGATTTGATTAAAGCGCCAAAAGTTGACGGGGGAGTATATCCGGTAATTCTTGATCCTCAGCTTGCCGGTGTTTTCGTTCATGAAGCTTTCGGACATCTCAGCGAGGCTGATTTCGTGTATGAAAATCCACAAGCCCGTGAAATGATGAAGATAGGAAGAAGATTTGGTCCCGATTTTCTTAATATTATCGATGACGGGACACTTTTGGCTGAAAACGGTTATGTGCCGTACGATGAAGAAGGGGTTCCCGGGCAGCGTTCATTTCTCATTAAAGACGGTATACTTGCCGGTCGCCTACATTCCCGAGAGACGGCAGCACGGCTCGATGAAAAACCGACCGGAAATGCCCGTGCCATAAGCACTTCACATCGTCCGATTGTCCGTATGACTACAACATTTATTGATAATGGTGAATCAAGTTTCGAGTCGATGATATCAGGTATTAAAAACGGAATATATGCCTGTGATTTTCTCGGAGGGATGACTGATCTCGAACGGTTTACTTTTAGTTCTGCATATGCGTATAAAATCGAAAACGGGAAAATTACGACTCCCCTGCGAGACGTAATTTTATCAGGAAATGTATTTGAAACGCTGAAAAATATCAGCATGGTAGGAAATGATCTCAAAATTTTCGGTGGACTCGGTGGATGCGGCAAGGGCGGTCAGTCTCCTCTTCCGGTATCTGACGGATCCCCTCATATCTGTGTCAATAATGTTTTGGTAGGTTGATATGATTGAAAAAATTCTCGATAAAGTCAGTCGAAACGTTGATTCCGCCGAAGTATTTGCTGTCGAAACTTCAAATATGGATGTAACCTTCGAGTCTGGCAAATTAAAAAATGCCGAATATAAAGGTATATCCGGAATTGCACTGCGTGTAATTAAAAACGGAAGGATAGGATTTTCATCATCAACCGATCCTGAACGGTTTAACGAAATGGTTGAGCATGCCTGTGCAAGTTCGAAATTCGGCAAAAAAGTTGAATTTGAATTTCCCTGTCAATTACCTGCTGAGGAAATTATTACTTTTGATCCTGCAATAGAATCTTTTACACCTCAAAAAGCGGTGGAGGAAGGACAGAAAGCCGTCCATGAGTTACTTGGCTCAGTACCAAAAGGACTTACCGACGTACATATCTCGGCTTCGACCGGAAATGTGAGGATTGCAAATACATCGGGACTTGATATTTCTTACCGGGTCTCCGGTTTTGATCACGCTGTGACCTCGGTGATAATCGATGGTGACTCCATACTCTGGATCGGTGACGGAGGCAGTTACGGTACTCTTGATATCCGTACGGATGAATATATTAAGAAGATATCCGGCCTTGCTAAAATGGCTAAAAAAAAAGCGCCTCGTTCATCAGGGAAAATGCCGGTAATATTTACTGCGCAAGAAATGCCGAATATACTGCAATCGATAGAATTGGGAGTGGATGGGAAACGTCTCCTGAAAGGTGACAGTCCGCTGATTGGCCGTGAGGGTGAAAATATACTTGGCCGGATTACTATTACCGATGATCCATTTAAAAAAGGTGCGCCTGCAAGCAGACCTTATGATGATGAAGGAGTTCCGTCCCGGCGAAATGTACTTTTTGAAAATGGTCAATTTAAGTCGTTTCTTTTCGATCTCGATACAGCACAAAAAACAGGAAATGTTACCACAGCAAGCGCTGAAAGGGGATCGCTGTCAACGCCATCTATAGGAATATCCAATTTAGTGATGTCACCGGGTAATTCAAGCCTCGACGAAATGATTGCAGATATCGCTGAAGGAGTGATTGTCTACGGTGTCCTTGGAGGAGGACAATCTAATCTTCTTGCCGGTGATTTCGCGCTTAACATAATGCTTGGTTTTTTAGTGTCTGGCGGCGAAATTAAAGGAAGACTTATCGATACAATGGTATCGGGAAATGTATACAGCGCGTTTAAATCTGTTGTATCTATGGGCTCTCAGCTTCATGAGGTAGGTTCGTTGTTCATTCCTGATGTTTTATTTCCGGAACTATCAATATCCGGCAGGTGACATGCAATATAGACGTATTATTATCCGTCCAGAGGACGGTTATTTTAAAAATGTTGATGATGTTATACCACTGAAACGACCATCATATCGTATACATATTTTGCTGTTTACCGCGACTGTTTTCACGACTACAGCCGTGGGGGCAATTATGTCGGGCAGTAATCCATTTACTAGTTTTCAGGGGTTTTTTGAAGGATTTCCTTTTTCATTGACATTACTGTGTATTCTCGGAGTTCATGAATTTGGCCATTATTTTACGGCGCGGTTCTGGAAAATTCAAGTAACCCTTCCGTATTTTATACCCGCTCCATTTCTGCCAATCGGTACTTTCGGCGCCGTAATACGTATGAAATCGTCGATACCAAGCAGAAAAGCGCTTGTCGATGTGGGAGTATCAGGCCCTTTAGCCGGATTTATTATCGCACTTGTGGCAAGCTATTTCGGTTTACTCTGGTCAGAAATCGATCTCACACCGGCAAAAGATTCAACTTATCCTATGATGATGCTTGGTGAATCTCTGATTTTTAAAGCACTCGGGTTTATTGTTCACGGCAACTTACCGCATGATGCTGTCATCAATCTTCACCCTGTGGCGTATGCCGGATGGCTTGGATTGTTTGTCACGGCGCTGAATTTGATTCCACTCGGACAATTGGATGGTGGACATGTATTGTTTGCGCTCTCACCACGCATACATGAACTCTTTCGGCGACTACGGCTGCCCGTCCTAGTACTAATGGGAATTACCTTCTGGTATGGATGGTTTGTTTGGGCAGTTCTGTCATTTGTGTTTGCAAGAAATCATCCGTATCCGGACTATATGGAGTCAGACATTGGATTGATGCGAACATGTCTGTCAATTACTGCATTAATAATTTTTATTTTATGCTTTACCCCCACACCGATTAAGGTTGGTTAATTTGAGACAATATGCAAATAAAACAATTCGATGCGTCTTTTTTTTGTTTTTATCGATAGTAACTATCAGCGAATTGAGTATGTCGTGTAATAATCCTTTCAAGACGAGAACACCGGTTGAACCACCGTCAGGAGGTGGAGTAGCGATAAAACCGGCAAATTCGCCCGAAAACGTTTTGTATAATATGAAAATTGCATTTAATAATTACAGCATTCAGGATTATCTTGATGTATTCAGCGAAGATTTCGTTTTTGCCCCCGATACGGAAGACTCCATTGCTTATGAAGATCGATTTATAACTTCATGGGATAAAAACCGGGAATCAGAATTTGCCACTAACCTTTTTACTAAAATTCGTTCGGATTCATTGGTCGATCGTTCTGTGGAAATAATCCTGTCCAGTTATGAATATAAATCGGGCAATGACATGTACGAATACAGTTATGTTATCGAACAAAAAGATGAAACTGCTGAAATTCCCGTGGTCACACTTCGAGGAAGGGCTTGGCTTTACCTTAGAGAATATCCTGATGGTAAATGGTATATTTATATGTGGTTAGATCGAAAAGTACAGCTAACAACGATGACATGGGGTGTTTTGCGTGCTTTAAACATATAATGTGTTATAAAAAAATTCAGATTATACATTGAAAGTATAGTTTTATTTCACTTGCAAAGCCTGTGCTAATTCAATAATTTATTATTAAGCTGTAAATTGCATTACACGAGGATGGTTCATATGAAATTTAAGCAGTATCGTTTATCAATTTTTTTTATTGCTTCCTTTGTTGTTTTTTCAAGCATGACCTTGCAGTCCTGTATTTTTTCAAAAGACGAAGGCGATGATAAAAGGCCACCTGATGAGAGAGTATTTGAAGATCCGATCACTGCGAAACTTGTGATTCAGAATCTCGAAGTATCTTTCAGCCATCTCGAACCCGATTGGTATGAACGCTGTCTTCATAAAAATTTTATATATGAGGTACAGGATAAGACTGATGAAAATCCACTTCGCTGGGCTCGCGACGATGAATTAAGAACAATAAAAAATTTGATGACGGATTGCACACAGTTCATATTTACCGCAAGTGAAAATTCGAGTTATGAAGAATGGGGAAGTGAAGTGCCGGATCCTCCGACCGGAACCCAGGTTTCTGATGCGCACCCGAATGAAATATGGTATATCTTCGATTATCTTGTGACCATGAATATTTTTACGAAGACTTATGGTGATTTTCAGGTTAAGCAGGATATGATTTTCAAAATGGTGAAGGACTCTGACACTGGATTTTATTCGATAGTGTCATGGGTAGACGTGACACCTGAATAAGAGTTTGATTTTTGAAAGTAAAACAAAAAAAACGACTGCAACTATATAGTAATATTTTTCTACCCCTGATTGCGTTAATTGCATTAGGGGTATCTTCATATTTATGGTATAAAGCGCTTAAACCGGAAAAAACACCTCCACCTGTTATAAAACAATCCAAGGTTGCCCCCAAAGCATTTTCTGCCGGCTTACAGGGAAATCTCGTTGAAGTTCTTGCCGATATGGGCATTGATGAGAAATCCATCAAACGAGAGGATGCCGATAAATCTACCAACGGCGTTTACCAGATATATACCATTCGAACTCCTGAAAATGCTTCTTTAACGCTACTCAACCAAAGAATAACAATCATGGCGAAAAACATGGGTGGAAGCGTGTTTTCAGGAATTGAAGGGTCAAATGGTAAAACACTCACCATTACTCTCGGCGCCGGAAAAACACCGACCGACATTGTGATATTTAAAAAAATTCCGGGTATAGAACCATCACGAGCAAAGATGGCAGTAATAATAGACGATGTGGGTATCCGTAATCTGAATTCCATAAAGAGATTATGCGATCTCGATCAGACGGTTACTCTATCGATATTACCGTTTCAAACTCATACGTCGCATGCTGTAGACCTTGCTATTGATACTGACACACCATATATGCTTCATATGCCCATGGAACCAAAATCATCAAATACAAATCCCGGTGAAGGAGCTATTCTGGATAGTGATAATAAGGATGTGATAATCGAAAAGCTCAATGATGCATTCAGGAGTGTCAGAGGTGCACACGGACTCAACAATCACATGGGTTCAAAAGTTACGGAAAATATTCGGATTGTTGAAGTAATAATGGATTATTTGTCGTCGAATAGATATTTCTTTGTCGATTCCAAAACATCACTAAATACGATTGGGTACCAGACTTCTCATAAAACCGGTGTAAAATCTGCTATTATCGACGGCTACCTTGATGTTTCTGATAATAAGGATGATATTGCAAATAAACTTGATAAATTGTCTCGTCAAGCCTTCACAAATGGTTTGGCTGTTGTTATATGTCATGACAGACCAAATACACTCGACGTACTTGAAAAAAAATTACCGGAACTTGAAAAACAGGGCATTAAATTCGTACGGATATCCGATTTGGTAAAGTGAAAGATCTTGTATGGCGTTTTACCATGTTTCATATTTTACAATTGTATCAAGCGGAAGACGATTTTTTTTGGGATTGAGATTTAATTTTTGTATTTTTCCGCTCAATTTTGCACTCAACGCAGAATATCCGAGTGTAAGAATGCCAACAACACGAGTATCTTCCCCGGATATATTGAGCAACTCTTTTACGCGGTCTTCATAAAAAGCTCCGAGCCAGCACGTACCCAATCCACGTTCCCAGGCGACAAGCGCCATATTTTCCATTGCAATTGCCACATCGATAACATAGCTGTGTTGACCGCATGTCATCTTATGATTTGTGTTTATTCCACAGCATACAATCACTACAGGGGCCTCGCCAACAAAGTTCTTACCTTTTGTCGCTTCGACAAGATTTTTACGCGTATTCTCATTCCGTACAATGATAAATCGCCAATCTTGAAGATTATTTGACGACTGAGCGAAGCGTGCAGCTTCAAGTATTGCATAGAGATCTTTGGTTCTCACCGGTTTGGGCTTATATTTTCTGACACTGAATCTATGTTTAATCACATTTAGAACAGTCATTATGTCCTCCATTTTCTGTAGTGCAGCATACACTTTTCAATTTATGAAAATTTAACTGTTTAGACAATTTTATCAACTGTCATCTTGTGGTAGTTACTCCACATCGGATTATATCAGATTAATTATTTTCTTTTCGCTTTCTTTTGTTGAATACTGCACTCTGAAAGCCGCTACGGAAAGTAACCGGCGATTTATATCCACCCCGTTGATGTTATAACCATGCTTAAACACATCGGACATAGTATTTCCGGTACCACAACCGCTTACGAGAATATCTTTTCTATCATATGCTTTTTTTAATAGATCGATGACAATATCTCTTCTTTTTTTCATTTGATAGTTTAGAATATTTTTATGTTTCTTGCCATCATATATATCGCCCCTCAAGAGATGTTAAGTATCAAAAAACTGTATAACGGCTTCTTTATGAGGGTATTCTTTGTTTTTACTTATTATGCTATATGGCATTATTTACACTTTTTCTGCGTGGATTTGTCAAATTATTTTATTAAAATTGAATTTATTCACTTCTCTATAGTTTTTTCTAAACTTGCCCTAAAAAATAGATTTGAAATCTAATACGGACAGGATGAATACACTCTGAGTTTGTTTTTCCTAAGATACTTAAATCCTATTTTAACTCTTTTTTGAATAATATCTTCCGGTACTTTGTTGCCCAATGCTCTGGAAGGGGTCATTTCTTTTTCATGATAAGGGAATAAGAGGGTATAATCAAATTGTATATCCTTCACAAATTCCAGCGTTTCACGATATTCCTCTTCTGTTTCAGAAGGGAAGCCTGTTATAATCTCGGTTGATATTTTTATACCGGGATTGATTTCTTGTATTGTTTTAATAACTTCTTTTAAATCACCGATTGTATGTTCTCTCTGCATCTGATCCAAAACCCTGTCATTTCCGGATTGTATTGGACACAGAATACCGGTGATTTTTTTTGATTTCAGAATTTCCTTAAATTCATCCTTATATTTTATCAACCACTTTGGATGAATTTCATCAATATTGAATTGAGCTTTTTTATTATCAGATTTTTCCATTACTTCTAAAAGCTTTCTGAGCAGGTCAGGAAAAGTAATCTTCAAATCGACACCGTAACACCCCGGATCGTCCCCGAGGATAATGATATTTTTAAAACCGGCATCAAGTCCTTTTTTTAATTCTTTAACAACTGTATCAATCGGTTTGCTTTTAACAGACCCGATCGCATATTTTATTGCACAATAGCTGCATTTCCCCAAGCATCCTCTGCAAATAAAGAGGTTATAGTTTATTGTTGTATGATCGGAATAATATTTAAATATATTAATCAGCTTTCTCGGGCTTTTTTCATAAAACTCCCGAGTGAATATTTCTTTGCAGAATAAATTTTTAAATACTCTTTGAAAAAAAGAATTGCCTTGTTGAAATTTTATAACGTTAGTTGAAGATATATCTTTAAAGTGAATATCATTTGCCTTAAAGAAATCATCAATTTTATCAATATTTTTGGGGGCAATAAAATCGAGGTCGGAAAATTCTTTAAATTTTGCTGGTGCAATATCCGGTAAACAACCGTAAATCAACAACCGTGCATTGATTTTTTTCAGAGCTTTTATCCTCAATACTGACTTATCCTCTTCTTTTTCTTTATATGCACAGGTACCGAGAAGTATCAAATCACTTTTTTGCGGATCGTTTACTACATTATACCCTATGTCAACAAGATACGTTTCGAGTTTGGAGAGATCCAGCAATCTCCTGTTACATCCATCCCGTTCGATATACACAGTTTTTCTTTTAGGTTTCATGATATATTTTTCTCTGGGTAATACTTATTCTTCGGATCACTCTTTTTATTTAACTTTCCCTATATAATATATATGGGTAGTTCGAAATTCTCATAATACTAATTGGTAGTATAATAAAATACCTCTTACAAGTTCTTTATGCAAGTATTTCTATATCTAATATTTTATAGTTATTAACATTATACTTGAAAAATGATGAAATACTTCAGTTTACTGACACATATCCATTGAACCAATTCAAATAACAGTATGGTTAAACAGAACAAGATCGCAATCGATCTATCAGAGACAATATCTCGCCTTTTATCATCTCATTAAATATGAATTAATCACAAAACAATATCCACACATCCGGCCAATCTTTTTTACCGCTGTAATCCTCAAGTAATAATGCGTCCAAGGGTGCCAACACTTAGGAAAATCAGATCGTGCCGATAGAGGTGTATTTTCGATACGATCCCGGTAAATATAAAAGATATGCTTCGCGATGATTGATTTATTCTATAACAGTCATATTTAAACAAGATATTATTGATTTGTATTGAATAAAAAAAAATTAAAGAATAGATTTTAATTTTGGGATTTTCATTAAAAAATAAGATTCTTCTCCGAAAGAGTTGGCAAGAAAAAGCATTTTTAAAAGAGATGGACATCAATGGACTCGATGGTTAATGATTATTTGAAAAGTAATTATAAGCCAAAGAAGACCGCCATCAGTTACCACCTTTGAAACATGAAATTCAAGCTTAACACCTCCATCAAAACACAATTTTCATGCTCTCACCCTCCGGGAGATAAGAATATACCAGTCATAAATTGATTTTATTTATTATAATAATAACATGTGATGGCAATTTGTTGAAGTTTTTTTCTGGTTTTATCTGGGGAATACAGGCTTGATATACGTTCTACAAGGAAGTATATTATAGAATATTATGTTAACACTGTAGAACGAGCCGCAATATGAGAATTTTTAATAGATATGTCATCAGAGAACATGTAGCCCCATTTTTCTTTG